>NZ_JBQSXM010000014.1:0-75286 GCF_052378285.1 Brachybacterium sp. AOP3-A1-3
CCGCACCCGGGGGGGCCCCCCGCCCACCGCCCCCGCCCCCCCCGCCGCACGACGTGGCCGGCTCCCGGACGCACGTCCACGGGAGCCGGCCACGAGTCCTACTTGCTGAAGCCGGCGGTGAGCCCGCTGATCAGCTGGCGTCGGCCGGCGATGTAGAGCACCAGGATCGGCAGCGCCGAGAGCATCACGGCCGCGAGCACGGCCGGGATGTTCGTGGTGAACTCGCCCTGGTATGCCCACAGCGACAGCGGCAGCACCCGCATCTCGGAGCTCTGCGTGAGCACCAGCGGGAACAGGAACCCGTTCCACACCTGCAGGGCGTCGTAGATGCCGACGGTGACGATCGCGGGCTTCGCGAGCGGCAGCACCAGGCGGCGGAACATCTGCATGTCCGAGGCGCCGTCGACGGTCATGGACTCGTACAGCTCCTTGGGCACATCGCGCAGGAAGTTCGTCAGGATCAGCACGGTGATCGGGATGGCGAACGCGACGCTGGGCAGGATCAGCGCCCAGAGGGTGTCGTAGAGCCCCAGCTGCACGATCAGGTAGTAGATCGGGATGATGGTCGCCTGCAGCGGGATCGCGATGCCCATGAGGAACAGGCGCTGGCTGAAGCGGGCCATCCGGGTGCGGCTGCGCACGATCACATAGCTGGCCATCAGGGAGGACACGACCACCGCCACGACGGTCACCACGGTCACGATGACGCTGTTGGTGAAGTAGCGCAGGAAGTCGTTCTCGAGCACGTAGCGGAACGGTTCGAGGGTGAACTCGCTGGGCAGCGACAGCGGGTTGGAGCTGAAGTAGTCCTCGCGCGGGCGGATGCTGGTGATCACGATGTAGTAGATCGGCACCATGATGACCAGGAGCCAGGCGAAGCCCAGGACGCCGCCGAGGACGTTCGGATTACGGGTTCTCATCTCAGGCGCCCTCCATCTGGCTTTCCATCTTGTCCGCGCCCGAGACCTTGTTCAGCCCGAGGGAGAGCAGCAGCCCCACGACGATGAGGATCACGGCGATGACGCTCGCGGGTCCCATCTGGTACGAGCGGAAGCCGGTCAGGTACATGTCCAGCGGGAGCACCCGCGTCGCATTGCCGGGACCGCCGCCGGTGAGGATGAAGATCAGGTCGAAGTAGGTCAGCGAACCCACCAGCATCAGCGTGGAGCTGGTGACGATCGTGTACTTCAGCTGGGGCAGGGTCACGGTGAAGAACTGCCGGGTGCGCCCGGCGCCGTCGAGCGTGGCCGCCTCGTACATCGACGTCGGGATCTGTCGCACCCCGGCCTGGTAGAGCAGGGAGTGGAAGGGCACGAAGGACCAGGAGATGACCATGATCAGCGTGTAGAACGCCAGGTTCGGCGAGCCCAGCCAGTCCTGCTTCAGGAAGTCGGCGTTGAACGCTCGGGACAGGCCGAAGTTCGGGTCCAGCAGGGCCTTGAAGGCGATGCCGGTCGCCGCTGCCGAGAACAGCAGGGGCAGGAAATAGAGCACCGAGAACGCTTCGCGGTAGCGCTGGTGACCGGCCATGAAGGCCCCCAGCAGCAGGCTCAGGGGGAACTGCACGACGAAGCTCAGGGCCGTCATCAGGAAGGTCAGCTTCATCGCGTTCAGGGTGACCGGGTTCTGGAAGACCGAGAACCAGGCGTCGAAGCCGGCGAACGACGGGGTGCCCAGGCCGTCCCATGCGAAGAACGACAGCACGACCACGCCCGCGAGCGGCAGCAGGGCGAAGACGCCGAAGAACGCCAGGGCCGGCGCCAGCATCCAGTTGCTCGGCGCGGTGCGCAGGCTCTTCCGAGCGGAGGAACGGGGGGACGCCCCCGGGGAGGGCGCGCGGCCCTCTCCGGGAGCGGACGGTGCAGCGGGCTTCGAGGCGGCGGGCCGTGGTGCTGGGGACTGCGCCGCGGTCATGAGTCCAGGGTCGCGTTCATCGCGCTCACGAAGTCGGCCGGCTTCTTCTCACCGAGGAAGATCTGCGAGAGGTTCGTGAGCAGCTCCTGGGCCGGGGCCGCGGGCAGCGCCTGGTCCCACGACAGCTGGAAGTGCGGAGCGTTGGTCACCATGTCGTAGGCGAAGGACAGGAACTTCCCGTCGTCGAGGTCGGGGAGCTTGTCCTCGAGATCCTTGACAGCCGGGATCGCGCCCATGCCCAGGAAGCTGTCCACCATGTCCTCGTTGAGGTTGAACTCGTTGAGGTACTTGATGGCGAGCTCCTGCACCTCCGGGTCCGCGTCGGCGGAGACGGACCAGAAGTTGGCGGGGTTGCCGACCACGTTGGCCGGGTCGCCGGTGCCGCCGTCGGCCGCGGGGAAGTTGAGGAAGCCGAGCTTGTCGCCGGCGACGAAGTCGGGGGCGTCCTGCTTGAACGTCCCGTAGACCCAGCTGCCCTGCAGGAGCATCGCGGCCTGGCCGGTGTGGACCAGGGCCGCATCGGCGCCCGCGTCCGCGGCGACGGATCCGAAGCTCGAGCCGAAGGCGCCGGCGTCCACCAGCTGCACGATCGACTCCAGGGCGGAGGTGATCGCGGGGTCGGACCAGGCGTCGGCCTCGCCGGCGAGCACCTTCTCGAAGACCCCTTCGCCGCCGATGCGGTCGGTGAGGTACTGGATGTACATGAGCTCGGGCCACACGCTCTGGCCGGCCAGGGCGATCGGGATGACGTCCGCCGCGACGAAGGTCTCCACGGCGGTCATCAGCTCGGCCCAGGTGGTGGGAGGGGTGACGCCGTGCTTGTCGAAGAGCTCGGTGCTGTAGTACAGGACCACCGGCTGGGTGTCGTTGTTCGGGACGCCGAACTGCTTCCCGTCGACCTCGCCGACCTTGGCGATCGAGTCGATCGAGCGCGAGAGGATGTCGTCGACCTTGCCGGTGAGGTCCACGACCGACTCGTTGGCGACGTAGTCCTCGAGCGTGCCTCCGGCCCAGTTGAAGATCAGGGTCGGCGCGTTGCCGGAGCCGATCGAGGTGCGGATCTTCTCCTTGTAGGAGTCGTTCGCGAAGAACTCCACGGAGAACGGGTCGTCGGGGTTCGCCTTGTCCCAGGCGTCGAAGGACCCCTGGTAGGTGTCCTGCTTGGCGCCGGTCAGGGCCCAGACGGACAGGCTCGATGGCGAGCCGCCGCCACCGGCGGGCTTCTTGCCGCCGCTGCACGCGCTGAGGGTGACCAGGGCGGGTACGGCGATCCCGAGGCCGGCGAGAGTCGCACGGCGGGTGACAGGCTTCATTGCTGCTCCAGTTCGCAAGTTCGGCGACAACGCCGAAAAGATTTCGGAAACTTCTGTCGAGAGTGTCACGGTATGCCCGGCCGCACTGTCAGGTCAAGCCAGTACCAGGCACCAATCGAACACCGAAAGCTGAATGAAAACACGTCGAGATGTTGACGGCATGAAAAAGCCGACGGTCGCTGTCCCGGAGGGGGCGACGACCGTCGGCAGGTGCTGTGTGCGGCGCGGGGCCGCGCGGGGTCAAGCGCCGGGCGCCCGCAGCACGCGGGCCTGTTCCTGGGCCTTCAGCGCCAGCTCCACGGCCTTGAAGGCGTGGTCCTGGGTCATGGCGTTCTCAGTGCGGTGCAGGACGTCGAGGATGAGCTCGCCGAAGAACGGGTAGCCCACCTTGCCGGTGGCATCGATGCGATGCTCGCCCTCGCCGTCGACCAGGATCACCTGGCCGCCGCCGTTGTCGGTGGTGACGTCGACGTACTTGCGCAGCTCCATGTAGCCCTCGGTGCCGAGGATGAACGTACGGCCGTCGCCCCAGGTGCGCAGCCCGGCCGGGGTGAACCAGTCCACGCGCACGAAGCCGGAGGCGCCGGAGGACAGGGCGATGTGGGCATCGCCGTAGTCGTCGAGCTCCGGATGGTCCGGGTGGCCGAAGTTGCCGATCGAGCTCGAGAGGATCTCGGCGTCGTCCGAACCGGTGAAGGTGAGCATCTGCTCGAAGTTGTGCGAGCCGATATCGGTGAGGATGCCGCCGTAGCGAGCACGCTCGAAGAACCAGTCCGGGCGGGTGGAGGGGTCGCCCATGCGGTGCGGGCCCATGCCCTGGACCTGGATGACCTCACCGATCGCCCCGCGGTCGATGTACTGGCCGGCGAGCACCGCGGCCTCGACGTGCAGGCGCTCGGAGTAATACACCATGTACTTCTTGCCGGTGCGCTCCACGGCGGCCTTGGCCTCGGCCAGCTGGTCCAGGGTGGTCAGCGGGGTCTTGTCGGTGAAGTAGTCCTTGCCGGCCTCCATGACGCGGATGCCCAGCGCGGCGCGGTCCGCGGGCACGGCCGCGGCGGCGACCAGCAGCACCTCGTCATCAGTGAAGATCTCCTCTTCGCTGCCGGCGATCTGCACCCCGGGGAACTGCTCGGCGAAGGCGTCGGCCCGTTCGGGCTGGGGGTCGTAGACCCACTTCGGGGTGCCGCCGGCGCCGATCAGGCCCTGCGTCATCCCTCCGATGTGGCCGTGGTCGAGATGCATGACGGCGAAGACGAACTCGCCGGGCTCGACGACAGGCTTCGGCATCGCAGCGGGGGCGTAGTTGGCTCCTTCGGAGACAGCCATGGGGGTCCTTTCAACGGGGTGGTCAGGAAGAGTGGTGGCGGGGTCGGGAGCCGCTGTTAGGAGGAGCCGCCCACGGTGATGGCGCCGTCCAGCGCACCCACCGAGGCGCTCTTCTCGAAGAAGTGCGGGGCCCGCTCCACGAGGGTGCCTGAGCGGTAGTAGGGGTCCTCCGGGGCGAGGGGCAGATCGACGGTGCGGCGCTCGATGGCGGAGGCGTAGATCGCGGTGACCAGCTCGACCGCCCGTCGGCCGTCCTCGCCGGTGATCATCGGCTCCGTGCCGGCCTCGATCGCGGTGATCACGTCGCGCAGCTGGGCGGCGTGCCCGGTGTGCTCGAGCGGCGGGACCGAGGCCGCGAAAGCCTCGAGCTCATCGGTGAGCGGGGGATTCCCGTCCGGCGTGGGGAAGCCGTTGGGCTGGGCGGTCTCGGCGACCACCTCCCACGGCTGGGAGACACGCGCCCGCTCGCCCTGGACCACGATCTCCTGGCGCTGGCCGTGGTGCACGACCGAGCTGGTCAGCTCCGCCAGGCCGCGCTCGTACTGCAGGATCGCGACGGAGAGGTCCTCGACCTCGGCGTTGGCGTGGGCGGCGTTGGTCATCATCGCGACCACCGCCTGCGGGGTCCCCAGCAGCCACAGGGCGAGGTCGATGTGGTGGATCGCGTGGTTCAGGGTGCAGCCGCCGCCCTCGGAGGCCCAGGTGCCCCGCCACCACAGGTCGTAGTAGGAGGTGCCGCGCCACCACTCCGAGGCGATCCGGGTGTGGGCGACGGGGCCGATCTTCCCGCTGTCGAGCACCGCCTTCAGCCGCATCATCTCGGTGCGGAACCGGTTCTGCGCGATGGCCGAGAGCAGCTTCCCGCTACGTCGCTGCGCCTCGAGCATCGCATCGCAGTCCTCGAGCGAGGGCGCCATCGGTTTCTCGACGATCACGTGCACGCCGGCCTCGAGCGCCTGCACCGTCACGGGTCGATGGGCCGACGGGGGAGTCGTCACGGAGACGAGGTCGAGATCCTCGGCCGCGAGCAGCTCGCCGACGTCGGCGTAGGTGCGGGCGTCGACGAGACCGAAGCGCTCGCGGGCCTCCTCCGCCTTCTCGACGGTGAGATCGGCCAGGGCCACGACCCGCACCTGATCGGCGGCGTCGAGATAGGCGCGGAGGTGGGCGTCGGCGATGGAGCCAGTACCGATGACAGCGACATTGAGCATGGGTGATGCCTTTCCAGCAGGGGGCATGCTGTGAAGTGTCCTGCACCACGCCCCGTGCGGCAGGCATGTGCCGGATGTTGCCAGGGACCGGGGCGCTCTGGGGAACGCGCTTGCTACCGTTCTGACGTGGACATCTTCTCCCAGACCTGGTCGGCCCTGTGCACCGCGGTCGCCGCCCTCCCGGACGAGGCGTTCGACGAGCCCTCCGGCTGTCGCGGCTGGCGGGTGCGCGACCTCGTCTCCCACCTGGTGATCGACGCGCAGGATCTGCTGATCACCCTCTCCACCCCGGCGGACACCGCCCCCACGCACGACGCCCTCAGCTACTGGACGCCCTCGGCCACCCCGCCGGACGGCACCGCCCCCGGAGATGCGCTCGTCGTACGGCTCGCCGCGGCATACGAGGACCCTGCCCTGCTGCGCGCACATCTCGACGACCTCGGCGCCGCCGCAGGCCGGGCCGCGCAGCTCGCCCATCCCGAGCTGCCGGTCGCCACCCAGGGGATGACGCTCACCGTGCGGGACTACCTCGGGGCGTACGTCCTGGAGGCGGTGCTGCACCACCTGGACCTGGCCGCGCATCTCCCGTCCGTCGGCCTCCCGAGCACGGAGAGCCTGGCGGCGGCCCGCGAGATGGTCGAGCGCCGCCTGCGGGTCCGGCTGCCCGCGCGCTGGGAGGACGCCGACGCGCTCCGCGTCGCGACCGGACGGCGGCCCGCCACCGCCGAGGAGCGCGCCGAGCTGGACGCGCTCGGTGCGAGAGGCCAGATGCTGCCGCTGTCGTTCGGCTGAGCGCGCACCGTCGGCCGTCCCGTCGTCGCCTCGTTCTGCCGTGCCGTCGTCCCGTCGTCTCGTCGTCGCCTCGTCCTGCCGTGACCTCTTCTCGTCGTGACCTCGGACATCTCCGATTCCCGGGCGGGCGGGCCGCGACTATCGTGGAGGGCCACTCCACACTGCGGTGCCCGCGCTCCACGCGCACCGGCCCGGTGCGCCCTGCCGGGCCCTGGAAAGGTTCACCGTGATCGACGTCCTCGAGGGGAGCCCGCTCCTCACGCTGTTCCTGGTCGTCGCCTCGGGAGCCGTGCTCGGAGCGATCCCCTTCGGCCGCGTGCGCTTCGGCGCCGCCGGCGCCCTGTTCACCGGCCTCGCCCTCTCGGCGGCCGCCCCGCATCTCGGCGCCGGGATGGACATCGTGCAGTCCCTGGGCCTGGCCCTGTTCGTGTACACCGTCGGGATCTCCGCCGGCGCCGCGTTCTTCAGCTCTCTGAGCAAGCAGCTGCCGCTGCTGGCCGCCGCCACAGCGAGCACCGTCCTCGCCGCCGTCGCCACGATCGTGCTGAGCCGCCTGCTCGGCCTCGCGCAGGACCTCTCGCTGGGCCTGTTCACCGGTGCGCTCACCGCCGCCCCGGCCCTGGATGCCGCCGGTCGCGTGACCGGCACGTCGGCCCCGTCGGTCGGCTACGCCTTCGGGTATCCGATCGGCGTGATCGTGGGGATCGTGCTGGTTTCCACCGTGGTCTCCCGCAGCTGGCCCGGCCGCAAGGACACCCCGGCGCTCGCCGGGACCAGCCTGGACTCCACCACCGTGCGGGTGCTGCATCCGGTGAACCTGCGCGACGTCCCGCAGTGGCACGAGCAGCAGGTGCGCTTCTCCTACCTGCGCCGCGACGGCCGCGTGCGCGTGATCGTGCCGGGGGAGGACCTCCTGGCAGGTGACGAGGTGGTCGCCGTGGGCATGCCCGAGGCGGTCGATGCCGTCACCGAGGTGCTCGGGGAGCGCAGCGACCGCCACGTCGCCCATGACCGCTCGCTCGTGGAGTTCACCCGCCTCACCGTGTCCAACCCCGATCTGGCCTCGCGGTCGATCGCCGAGCTGAACCTGCCGGTGCGCTTCGGGGCCGTGGTCACCCGCGTGCGGCGCGGCGACCTCGAGCTGCTGGCCCGCGACGACCTGGTGCTCGAGCCCGGGGACCGCATCGCCGTGGTCGTGGACCGCTCCAAGCTCGACGACGTCCATGCGCTGCTCGGAGACTCCGACCGCAAGGCCAGCGAGCTCGACGTGCTCTCCCTGGGCCTCGGGCTGGTGCTCGGCTTCGCACTGGGCCTGGTCACCCTGCCGATGCCCGGCGGCGGCAGCTTCTCCCTGGGGCCTGCCGCCGGGCCGCTCCTGGTGGGCATGGTGCTGGGCGCCCTGCGCCGCACCGGTCCCGTGGTGTGGGCCCTGCCCGGCAGCGCCAACATCACGCTGCGCCAGCTGGGCCTGCTGCTCTTCCTCGCCGGCCTGGGCCTGACCGCAGGGCCGGATGTCGCCGCGGTGCTCACCTCGCCCGACGCGTGGCGGGCCGCCGCGCTCTCGGCGATCATCGCCGTGCTGAGCTGTGTCGTGCTGCTGGTCGCCGCCCGCTGGATCCTGGACCTCTCCGCCCCGCGCGCGGCCGGCGCCGTCGCCGGGTTCCTCGGACAGCCCGCGGTGCTGGATGCCGCGAACTCCAAGAAGGCCGACGAGCGCATCGAGACCGCCTACGCCACGCTCTTCGCCTTCTCCATCGTCGTGAAGATCGTGCTGGTCCCGGTCATCTGGAACCTCTGAGCGGTCGCAGCGGCACGGCCTGGCACATAGACCGTGCCGCTGACGGACCAGATGCTCAGGCGGTGACGCGGACGTCCTGCAGCTCGACTGCCTCGGGACGGGCCACGGTGCTGGCGACCTCGACGCGGGCGCCGCTGCGCGCCGATTCGAGCACCGCGTTCATCACCTCGAGCACGTGCTGGCCGAGCTCGCCGCTGGCTCGCAGCGCCTCGCCGCGCACGGCCATGTCCTGCAACCCGATGCCGCGCGCGACGCCCTCGTAGCCGCCGGTCACGGGCAGGGTCTCCCAGTCCTCGCCGCCCAGCCGCTTGACCTCGACGTCGCCGTCGAAGCGGTTGGGATCCGGCACGGCGAGCGAGCCGGTGGTGCCATGGACCTCGATCGGATGGGCCGCGGTCGCGACGCCGTCGAAGCTCATGATGAGCGTGGTGAGCGCGCCGCTCTCATGGACCAGCACGCCGGTGACGTGCGTTTCCGTGGTGACGGGGATGATCTCGCCCTCGCGGGGGCCCGAGCCGATGGTGCGCTCGGTGCGCAGGCGGCTGCCCGCCCCGATCACCTCGGCGACCGGACCCAGCAGGGTGACCAGGGAGTGGATGTAGTACGGACCCATGTCCAGCAGGGGGCCGCCGCCGGGCACGTAGTAGAAGTCCGGCTGAGGGTGCCAGCGCTCGTGGCCCGGCGTGACCATGGTGGCCACGGCCGCGATCGGGGTGCCGATCTCGCCGGCGTCGATCGCGACCCGGGCGGTCTGGGTGCCGGTGCCGAGCACGGTGTCCGGCGCGCTCCCGGTGAGCACCCCGGCCTGGCGCGCCGCAGCGAGAACCTCGGCGCCCTCCTCGGTGGTCACCGCGAACGGCTTCTCCGAGTAGACGTTCTTCCCGCCGGCGATCGCCCGCAGGTCCACGTCGGCGTGCGCCGCGGGGATGGTGAGGTTCAGGACCGTGTCCACCTCGGGGTCGGCGAGGAGCTCGTCGACGCTCAGCACGCGCACACCCTCCCGCCCCTCGGCGGCGGCCTCGGCGCGGGCGGGATCGAGATCCGCGACCGCGACGAGCTGCACGTCCGGCAGCTCGTCGAAGCTCGCCAGGTACTGCCGGGAGATGACCCCGCAGCCGATCATGCCGATGCGCATCGGCGCTGCCGCCGCGCTCATCGGGTGGCTCCGTGCGCATCGTCCGAGCGCTCGCCGCCCTGTGCGGTCGCGGCGTGTCCGCCGGTGCGGTGCTCGCCGTAGGGTTGCTCGCTGCCGCGCGCCGCCCACAGCAGGCCGCGCTCGATCACCGTGCGGACGTTCGGATCCTCGAGCACCTCGACGCGGTGGCCGGGGGTGGAGACGAAGATCCGGCCCTCGCCCCACTGGCGCGTCCAGAGCGCGGGCGACGTGATGGGACGGTTCCACGCATCCCACTCGCGCACCTTCTGCGTGGTGGTCGCGAGCACGTCGATGTAGTCGTCGCTGAGCACCCAGTACTGCTCCGTGACCAGGTCGAAGTCGCTGATGCCCTGGGTGATGGGGTGCTCGGCGGCGGCCGGCAGCATGGTCACCGTGTAGGGCACGTAGTTGTCGGCCTGTTCGCCCGTGCGCTCATCGGGGTGCTTGCCCGGGTGGCAGCCGAACTGGCCGCCGATCAGGGTGAGGTAGTCGGAATTGTTGCGGTAGGAGTCGGCGATGCCGCCGTGCCAGCCGGCCAGGCCGGTGCCTGCCTCGACGGCCGCGCGCAGCCCCTCGAACTCCTCCTTCTCGATGGTGTTCATGGTGTTGCACTGGAGGATGAGATCGACCGTGGCCATGTACTCGGCGTCGGCATAGACCGCGGGAGAGTCCTCGATCCGTACCGTGAAGCCGTTCTCCTCGAGGAAGGGGATGAACAGGTCGGTCGCCTCGACCGGCTGGTGCCCGTCCCAGCCGCCGCGGACCACGAGGGCCGTGCGGTCGCTCGGCGGGGCGACGACGAAGGTGCTGGTCGAGGCGGTCGTCTGGGGGTCTGTCATCGGGTGCGCTCCTGCGACGTGGTGGTCTGTGAGGTCTGTGCGGTGGTGTCGGGGGCCGACGGGTCGACACCCCGCCAGCGGGAGCCGTCGGCCGAACTGGCCTCGACGGCGGCGAGGACGCGCTGCACCTGCAGCGCCTCCTCGAAGGAGGGGGAGGGGTCGGTGCCCTCGCCGATCGCCCGCACCAGGTCCGCGATCTCGTGCGTGAAGGTGTGCTCGTAGCCCAGGCCGTGGCCCGTGGGCCACCAGGCCGCGGCATAGGGATGCTCCGGCTCGGTGGTGAGCACGCGGGTGAAGCCCTGCCGGCCGGCGTCGGCCGTGGCGTCGTAGATCTCCAGCTCGTTCATGCGCTCGAAGTCGAAGGCGATCGATCCCGTCGAGCCGTTGATCTCCACGCGCATGGCGTTCTTGCGGCCCTGCGCCATGCGGGTCGCCTCGAAGGAGCCGAGCACCCCGCTGTCGAAGCGGGCGGTGAACAGGGCGACGTCGTCGACGGTGACCTGCTGGCGCTCGCCGGAGAGGTCGCCCTTGCCGCCGAGGCCCTGCATGTCCCCGGCGGCGGGGCGAGTGGGGACGACGGTCTCGAGGATGCCGGAGACCGCGCTGATGTCCTGCCCGGAGATCCACTGGGCGAGGTCGATGATGTGGGCACCGATGTCGCCGAGCGCGCCGGAGCCGGCCTTGTCCTTGTCCAGGCGCCAGGTCATCGGGGCGTCGGCGTCGGAGAGCCAGTCCTGCAGGTACTGGGCCCGCACCTGGCGGATCTCGCCCACGGCGCCCTCGGCGACGAGCTGGCGCGCGTAGGCCAGCGCCGGGGTGCGGCGGTAGGAGAAGCCGCAGATGCTGCGGATGCCGCGGCTGCTCGCCTCGGTCGCTGCGGCGGCCATCTCCGCCGATTCCTCGACCGAGTTGGCGAGCGGCTTCTCGCACAGCACGTGCTTGCCGGCGGCGAGGGCGGCCATCGCGATCTCGAAGTGTGTGTCACCAGGGGTGCAGATGTCGATGACGTCGATCTCGGGATCCTCGACGAGGTCCTGCCACCGGGTGGTGGTCTGCTCGAAGCCGTAGCGCTCGGCGGCCGCGACCAGGGCGCTCTCGGTGCGCCCGGCGAGGGTGCGCAGCACGGGGGTCAGCGGGAGGTCGAAGAAACGGTGGGCGGTGCGCCAGGCGTGGGAATGGGCGGCACCCATGAAGCCGTAGCCGACCATGCCGACGCGCAGCGGTCGGGGGGAAGGGGATGGGGCGGTCACTGCTGGTGTCACGACTCCTCGAAGAGCGGATGGTGGGGCGGGACCGGGGCCGTCCGGAACGGGTGCTCCGGACACTCCTGGCGGCCGACGAGCAGGTGGCGCAGGGTCGTGGTGGTGGTCTGCGCTCGGTGTCGACGGTGTCGACGGTGACTCGGAGAGGCCTCGGGGCGAGGCGGACCGGCCCTGGTAAGGGTCTTTAACTTATAAAGGGAACGGCGGCGGGTCAAGAGCGGCTCGCGCCATGGCGCGGCCGGGACCGGGCCCGTCGTCGGCGGGAGTCAGGTCATTTGCTGGAGCCGGCCGTCATGCCGCTGACCAGGTACCGGCGACCGAAGGCGTAGAGCAGGATGATCGGGATGGACGAGAGGATCACGGCGGCCATGACCACCGGGACGTTCGTGGCGTACTCGCCCTGGAAGCTCCACAGCGCCAGGGGCAGCGTGCGCTTGTCCGGGCTCTGGGTGAGGATCAGCGGGAACAGGAAGCCGTTCCATGACATGAGCGCCTGGTAGACGGCCACCGTGACGATCGCCGGCTGGCAGATGGGCAGCGCGAGGCGCCACATCTTCTGCCACTCGGTGCAGCCGTCGATGTCCATCGCCTCGAACAGCTCGCGCGGCACGTCCCGCAGCGCGTTGGAGATGATCAGGACGCTCAGCGGCAGGCCGAAGGCGATGCCCGGCAGCATGAGCGCGACGAGGGAGTCGTACATGTGCATCCGGATGATCAACAGGTAGATCGGGCCGATCGTGGCCTGCACCGGGATAGCCAGGCCCAGCAGGAACAGGCTCCGCACGGGGCCGAAGAAGCGATGGCCGCTGCGCACGATCGAGAACGACGCCATGAAGGCCATCCCGACCAGGGGGATCACCGTCCCGAGCGCCACGAGCACGCTGTTGAGCAGGTACATCGTGAAGTCCGCTTCGAGCACCGCGGTGAAGTTCTCGACCGCGAGCTTCGGCGAGGGCATCACCGGGTTCGATCCGAAGTAGGTGTTGATCGACTTCAGGCTCGTGATCACGACGAAGTAGAGAGGCAGGATGGCGATGACCAGCCAGAGCCAGCCGAAAGTGCCTCCGATCCAGTTCCTTCTCATCTCACGCTCCTTCCATCTGGCTGGCGGAGGCATCCTTGCCGCCGAGCCGCTGCACCGCGAGCGCCAGGCCCAGTCCGATGACCACGAGGATCACGGCCAGGCTGCTCGCGACGCCCATCTCGTTGCCGCGGAATCCGGTGAGGTACATGTCCAGCGGCAGGATCCGGGTGGACTTGCCGGGCCCGCCCTGGGTGAGCACGAAGATGATGTCGAAGTAGGTCAGGGCGCCCACCACCATCAGCGTCGAGCTGGTGATCAGCGTGTACTTGAGCTGGGGCAGGGTGATCGAGAAGAACTGCCGCACCCGCCCGGCCCCGTCGATCTGTGCCGCCTCGTACATCGTCTGCGGGATCTGCCGCACGGCTCCCTGGTAGATCAGCGTGTGGAAGGGGATGAACTGCCACGCGATGATCGCCAGCAGCACGATCCACACGAGCGTGGAGTCCCCGAGCCAGTTCTGCTTGAGGAAGCCCAGGTTCAGCCCGCTGGGGATGCCGAAGTTCGGGTCCAGCAGCGACTTGAAGGTGATCGCGATGGCCGCGGAGGAGAGCAGCATCGGCAGGAAGTACATCACCGCGAGGACGTTGCGGTACTTCTGCTGCCCGGCGAGGAAGGTGCCCAGCAGGATGCTCAGCGGGGTCTGCAGCAGCCAGGTGGCCGCGATCATGAAGAGCACCAGCAGCAGACCGTGCCAGGTGGTCTCGCGCGTCAGCGCGTCCTTCCAGCTGACGAGCCCCGTGAACTCGATCGCGCCGATGCCGTTCCATGACGTGAAGGACAGCACCACCACGCCGAGCAGCGGCAGCACCGCGAAGACCAGGAAGAAGAGCAGGGCGGGGAGGGCGAAGAGCACGTGGGAGGTCATCAGTCGCTCCCGCCGCGTTCGCCGGGCCGTCGACGGACTCTCGGCGGCGCCCTGCCCGGGCGCGCGGCGGCGCCCGGGCATCGACGTGACCGCCGTCGGATCGGCGGAGGACACCATGCTCAGGCCTCCAGGGTGGCGTTCATGTTCTCGGCGAATTGCTCGGGAGAGAGCTTCCCGAGGAACAGCTGCTCGGTGTTGACCAGGAGCTCCTCGGCCGCGGTGGGCTGCAGCGCCTGGTCCCAGGACTGGGTGAAGGAGGGGGCGTCCTGCATCGAGGTGTAGACCCACTGCAGGTAGTCGGCGTCGTCGCTCGCGGCGAGGGCCTCGTCCTGGCCCTTCACGACGGGGACCGAGCCGGATTCGATGAGCGCCTCCGAGACGGCGTCGGTCATGAGCCCCTCGGCGAAGAAGGCCTTCGCGACCGTCTTCTGCTCGTCGGTCGCCGTGGAGGACAGCGAGACGTAGCCGGCGGGGTTGCCCACGAGGTTCGTGAGCTCGCCCTTGCCGCCCTCGATCGTGGGGAAGGGCCCGTAGCCGAGACGGCCGTCCTGGACGAACGAGCCGCCCCCGGACTTCATGCCGCCGTAGGTCCAACCGCCGTGGAGCATCAGCGCGGCCTTGTCGGACCACATGAGCGCCTGGTCGGTGTTGGAATCGGCGGCCATGGACTCGAAGCCCTCCACGAAGGCCTTCGCCTCCAGCAGCTCCTCGACCTTCTTCCCCATCTCGACCACGGCGTCATCGAGCCAGGAGTCCGGCTCCCCGGCGGCGATCTTCGCGAACACCTCGGGCCCGCCGACGCGGTCCAGGAGGTACTCGAGCCACATCATCGAGGTCCACCGCGACTGGCCAGCCAGCGAGATGGCGGCGACGCCGGCTGAATGCGCCTTCTCGATGGTGCCGAGGAGGTCCTCCCAGCTCTCGGGGGCGGTGGCGCCGATCTTCTCGAGTACGGTCTTGTTGTGGAACAGGATGATCGGCTGGGCGGCGCCGGTGGGCATTGCGTAGATCTTCTCGTCGGCCGTGGCGGCGGCCCAGACGGACTCGATGAATCGGTCCTTGACCTCGGCGTTTTCGCCGAGCCAGTCGGTGAGGTCGTCGACCTGCTTCTCCTCCGCGTAGGTGCGCAGGCCGCCGCCGCCCCAGCCGGTGATGACGGTGGGCGCCTCACCGGCACCGATCGCGGTGCGGATCTTCTGCTTGTACGCGTCGTTCTGGAAGAACGTCAGCTCGATCGTGCCCTTGTCGAGCTTGTTGAACGCGGTGACGGTGTCCTCGGTGATGCCCTCGTTCGGCTGGCCGCTGAGGGCCCAGTAGCCGGCGGAGTCGCCGCCACCACCGCCCCCGGAGCCCCCGGGGCCCGAGGTCCCGCAGGCGGCGAGGCTGAGTGCGGAGAGCCCTGCGGCGGCGCCCAAGGCGGACCGGCGAGAAAGCTGGATGTTCTTCATGACCTACTCCTGATGTCGACGGTGACGGGGTGCAGCGGCCAGTGGGTGTGACGGGACTCACCGGGGTAAGTGTCGCTAACTTACAAACCGGGGGGCGTGCGGTCAAGACGGGATACGCAATCGATATCCGTGTCGGCGGGAGGAGGGTCGACGGGCCGACCGGGACCGCCGGCCGGGGGAGGTCAGCCGGCCAGGTTCGTCGACCGGGCGATCCAGTCGCCGGGGTGATCCAGGAGCGGGGAGATCGCCGCTCGCGCCGCGCCCCACAGCGCGGGCGCGGCGAGGTCGTCCGAGCGTTCGATGACGATCTCGTCGACCTCGGCGGCCAGGGCGTGGAGGTCCACGGTCTCGCGGATGAACGGGGCGATCTCCTCGGCGATCGGGCCCAGGTAGCCCGAGAGCACCACGGTGGAGAGATCCAGGATGTTCAGCGCGTTCGCGACGGCCAGGCCCAGGGAGCGGCCGATCGTGCCGATCACCTCTGCCCGGTCGGTGCTGCGGGATAGCTCCTCGACCAGCTCGTCGATGAGCACGTCCCGTCGCAGCCCGGCGCGCTCGCGCAGCGCGTGGTAGGACACGTACGCCTCGAGGCAGCCGCGGCGGCCGCAGCGGCAGAGTGCGCCGCCCGGCTCGACCACGGTGTGCCCGAACTCCCCGGCCCAGCCGTGGACGCCCTCGAGCACCTTGCCCTCCAGCACGATCGCCCCGCCCACGCCGGTGCTGCCGCGCACGTACATGAACGATTCGTCGGGCCGACGGGCGATCTCGGTGAGGACCGACAGCCGGATGTCGTTCTGCACCAGGACCGGCACGCCCTCGAGGGCGGGGATGGTCTGGAGCTCGCGCATGAGGGGGACGTCGTCCCAGTCCAGGTTGGGGGCGGAGAGCACGCTCTCCCCATCGGGCGAGATGCGCCCGGGCACGGCGACGCAGACCCCGACCAGTGTCGCCGGGCCCGCCTCGGCCCGGACCTGTTCGAGCAGTCGCGCGCAGGCCTGGACGGCCTCCGGGACGTTGCTCGCCGTGACCTCGAGGTATTCGGTGTGGGAGCTGAGCTCTCCGCCGGCCAGATCGATGCCGAGGCAGGAGATGTGCTCGGCGGCGATCTCGAGCCCGATGCCGAGCACCGTGTGCTGGGCCGGCTGCAGGGGCACCATCGGCCGGCCGCTGCCCTGGGAGACCGGGGCATGCTCCTCCACGAGACCTGCCGTGATCAGCTCTTCGATGAGCTTGGAGACGGTGGGCTTGGTGAGCTGGGTGGAGCGGGCGAGCGTGGCGCGGGAGACGGGGTCGGCCGCGTTCACGACGGCGCGCATGACGAGCGAGAGGTTGTGCTCTCGGAGGTGCGTCGATTGCATGGGGGAGGCCCTTCCGTCGTACGAACCCGCGGCGCCGTCTTGTGATCCGGCGACGAATCGTCGTATGTTAGTAACTCAAACATACTAAGCGGCTCGAGGATGCCCGTTCCGCAGAACTGCTGGATCGGCTCAGGGCATCGTAGTGCGACACCTCGCGCCGTGAGGGATCCCAGACTGCTGTCCGTACAGAGGAGTTCGACCATGACTGCACCCACCCCCACCCGCGACGACAAGTTCTCCTTCGGCCTGTGGACCACCGGCTGGCAGGCCCAGGACCAGTTCGGCGCCGCCACCCGCCCGCCGCTCGAGCTGAGCGCCCACATCCGCAAGCTCTCCGAGCTCGGCGCCTGGGGCTTCACCTTCCACGACAACGACGTGATCCCCTTCGACGCGACCCCCGCGGAGCGCCAGACGATCATCGACCAGCTGAAGTCCGTCACCGACGAGACCGGCCTGGTCATCGAGATGGTCACCACCGACACCTTCGCCCACCCGGTGTTCAAGGACGGCGCGTTCACCTCCAACGACCGCGACGTGCGCCGCTTCGGCCTGCGCAAGGTCCTGGCCAACGTGGACCTCGCCGCCGAGCTCGGTGCGAGCACCTTCGTCATGTGGGGCGGCCGTGAGGGCGCTGAGTACGACGGGTCGAAGGATCTCTTCGCCGCGCTCGAGCGCTACCGCGAGGGCCTGGACACCGTGGCCGGCTACATCAAGGACAAGGGCTACGACATGCGCATCGGCCTCGAGCCGAAGCCGAACGAGCCCCGCGGCAACATCTTCCTGCCCACCGTGGGCCACGCGCTGGCCTTCATCGAGCAGCTCGAGCACGGCGACATCGTGGGCATCAACCCCGAGACCGGCCACGAGCAGATGGCGACCCTGAACTACACCCACGGCCTCGCCCAGGCGCTGTGGAGCGAGAAGCTCTTCCACATCGACCTCAACGGCCAGCACGGCCCGATGTACGACCAGGACCTCGTGTTCGGTCACGGCGACCTGATCAGCGCCTTCTTCACCGTGGACCTGCTCGAGAACGGCTTCCCGTCCAAGCCCGGCGCCTACGAGGGTGCCCGTCACTTCGACTTCAAGCCCTCGCGCACCGAGCACGAGACGGGCCAGTACGACTCGGCCGCGGCCAACATGGAGATGTACCTGATGCTCAAGGAGCGCGCCCTCGCGTTCCGTCAGGACTCGGAGGTCCAGGAGGCGCTGTCGTACTCCGGCATCGACGAGCTCGCGCAGCCGACCCTCGCCGAGGGCGAGTCCCTCGCGGACCTGCTCGCGGATCGCTCCACCTTCGAGGAGTTCGACGCGGACAAGGCCGGCGAGCGCAACTTCGGCTTCGTGCGCCTGCAGCAGCTGGCCATGCAGCACCTGCTCGGCTTCCGCGCCTGATCCGGTGGGGGCGGGGCCGTTCGGGCGAGTCAGCCCGGCCGGCCCCGCCCCGCTCTGCTGTTCCGCCCGGGCCCGTGCGGCCCCGTTCCGCTGTTCCGCCCGGGCCCGTGCGGCCCCGCCTCGCTCTGCTGTTCCGCCCGGGCCACGTGGCGTGGCCGTCGCATCCGGTGTCGGTATGTGTGCATGCTTCCCGTATGCGGGCCTGCCTGCACACATACCGCCAGTCGAGGTGAAGGTGGCCCGTTCTCCCGGGTGGGCTCGGGCACGGCCTGCGCGGCTCGGCCCTCGCATCCGGTGGCGCTATATGTGCACGCTCCCTGTATGGAGGCCTGCCTGCACGCCTGCCGCCCGTCGATGCGCGGGCAGCCTGTTCGTCCGGCGCCTGGATCCCGCAGTTCCCTCCGTTCCCGCCGTTCCTCGAGTGACGCGCGGCGGGTGTCATAGCCTGGTGGGGCAGTCGTAGCGCGCCTCTCGAGCTTTCCGTCCGCCGTCGGACGGCCCAGCGCCGCGACCTCTCGCATGACCACGACGCAGACGACCATTCGGCACTCATGACGCCACCCGCATTCGCGGCCCACCCGCTCCCGACGCCCACGACGCAAAGGACCCCCGATGGCACCCACGGTTCTCGGAATCGACTCCTCCACCCAGGCCACGAAGGCCCTTCTCGTCGACGCGGAGACCGGGGTGGTGCTCGAGGAGCGCCGCGCCGCGCATCCTGACGGCACCGAGGTGGACCCGCGCGCCTGGCTCGACGCGGTCGACGAGGCCGCCGGCCCCCTGCTCGAGCGGGCCGACGCCGTGTCCGTGGGCGGCCAGCAGCACGGCATGGTGCTGCTCGATGCTCAGGGCGAGGTGGTGCGTGACGCGCTCCTGTGGAACGACACCCGGTCCGCTCCGCAGGCCGAGGCCCTGATCGAGGAGATGGGTGGCGCCGAGGCGTCCGTCGAGGAGATCGGCAGCCTGATGGTCGCCTCCTTCACCGCCTCGAAGCTGCGCTGGGTGCGGGACAACGAGAGCGAGAACGCGCAGCGTGCGGCGAGCGTGCTGCTGCCCCACGACTACGTCTCCCGTCACCTGGCCGGCGGGGGAGAGGCCTTCACCGACCGCGGCGACGCCTCCGGCACCGCGTACTACTCCACCCGCACCGAGGAGTGGAAGCCCGAGCTGGTCGAGCTGGCCCTGGGCCGTTCACTCGACCTGCCGCGCCTGCCCGGGTCGCCGCAGGAGATCATGGCACGCACGCCCGGGGGCGCCGCCATCGCCGCCGGCACCGGAGACAACATGGGGGCGGCCCTGGGGCTCTCGCAGAGCGAGGGCGACGTCTCCGTCTCGATCGGCACCTCCGGCGTGTGCGCGATGGTCAGCCCTACTCGTCCGAACGACGCCACCGGCTCGGTCACGGGCTTCGCGGACGCCACCGGTCGCTTCCTGCCGATGGCCACCACGATCAATGCCGCCCGCATCCTCGAGGCCGGCCGCGCCCTGCTCGGCGTGAGCCATGAGGAGATGGCCGAACTCGCCCTGGCCAGCGCGCCCGGCGCGCACGGCGTGACGCTGCTGCCCTACTTCGACGGCGAGCGCACCCCGAACCGTCCCGAGGCGCGTGCGACCCTCACCGGCATGAGCACGTCCACCACCCGGGAGGACATCGCCCGCGCCTACGTTGAGGGCCTGCTGTGCTCGCTGGCCGACGGCATCTCCGCCCTCGAGGACATCACCGGCACCGCAGCCGCCGGAATCACCCTGATCGGTGGCGCGGCCCGCAGCCAGGCCGTGCAGCAGATCGCTCCGGCCATCTTCGGGCGCGCGGTGACCATCGCCCCGGCCGCGGAATACGTCGCCCTCGGCGCCGCGCGTCAGGCCGCCTGGGCTCTCTCCGGCGAGCAGGAGCCGCCGACCTGGGAGCTCACCGGCAGCCGTACCGTCGAGGCGGAGCCCACCCCGGAGGTGCTCGGTGCCTACCGCGAGCTCAAGGACCGCACCGCGGACTGGGCCGCCAAGGGCTGATCCCGGACCGGCGCCGACCGCACCCTGGTACGCCGGCGGCACGACGGCCCTGTGGCCGGCGGCCCGACGAAGCACCCCATCTGAAACTTTCAGGTGGGGTGCTTCGTCGTTCGGTCGCGACATCACTCTGTGACCGGGCATTGACCACCCCCAGGTGCCTGCTCTAGCCTGAGCAGAACCGAAAGTGAACAGAAAGCTTTCAAAAAGTGCCTGAAACTCGAGACGTGCGGGAACGCCGCCGTCTCGTCGGCCGTGCGAAGGAGCACCTCATGACCGTTGCCCCGTGGAGAGACCCCAGCGTGAGCGTCGAGCAGCGCGTGGAGTCGCTGCTGGCCGATCTCAGCCCCGAGGAGAAGATCGCCCAGCTCGGCAGCTATTGGAAACGACCCGAGATCGGGGACGCCGAGGGCTTCGCGCCCATGCAGTCCACCTTCGATGAAGGCCGCGACCCCTTCGAGGACGCCGTCCAGAACGGCCTCGGGCACATCACCCGCGCCTTCGGCAGCGCGCCCCTCACCGCCGAGGAGGGCGTGTCGAACCTGCGCCGCCTGCAGAGCGCCGTCACCGCCGGCTCGCCGCACGGCATCCCGGCGATCGCCCACGAGGAGTGCCTGACCGGGCTCATGGCCCATGAGGCCACCACCTACCCCGCCGCGATCGCCTGGGGAGCCTCCTTCGCCCCCGAGCTGATCGGCGAGATGGCCGCACGCATCGGGTCGGACATGCGCGCGATCGGCACCCACCACGGTCTGTCCCCGGTGCTGGACATCGTGCGCGACTACCGCTGGGGCCGCATCGAGGAGACGATGGGCGAGGACCCGTATCTCACCGGGATCCTGGCCACCGAGTACGTGAAGGGTCTGCAGAGCTCCGGGGTCATCGCGACCCTGAAGCACTTCGCCGGCCATGCCGCCTCCCGCGCGGGCCGCAACCATGCGCCCGTCTCCATCGGCCTGCGCGAACTCCACGAGATCGACCTGGTGCCCTTCGAGATGGCCGTGCGCCTGGGCAAGGTCCGCTCCGTGATGAACTCCTACGCCGACATCGACGGCATCGCCCCCGCCGCCAGCCGCTGGCTGATGACCGAGCTGCTGCGGGACACCTGGGGCTTCGAGGGCACCGTCGTCTCCGACTACTGGGCCGTGAACTTCCTGCAGTCCATGCACCGCGTCGTGGAGACCACGCGCGACGCCGCCGTGACCACCCTGCGCGCCGGGATGGACGTCGAGCTGCCCGAGACCAACACCTTCCCCGAGCTGCTGGACGCCATCGAGGCCGGCGAGCTCGAGGTCGAGGTGCTCGACGCCGCCGTGCGCCGCGTGCTGCGCCAGAAGGTCGAGCTGGGCCTGCTGGACCCCGAGTTCGATCCCGCCACCACCGGCGGGGCCATCGACCTGGACCCCGCGGAGAACCGCGAGCTCGCCCGGCGCGTGGCCGAGGAGTCCATCGTCCTGCTGCGCAACGAGTCCGCCGTGCTGCCGCTGGCCGCACCGGGCCGCATCGCCCTCATCGGCCCCAGCGCCGTCGAGCCGCGCAGCTTCCTGGGCTGCTACAGCTTCACCAACCACGTGCTCTCCCGCCTGGAGGACAACGGCACCTCGGTCGCCGTGCCCTCGCTCGCCGAGAGCCTGGCCGCCGAGTTCCCGAACTCGACGGTCACCACGGTGGCCGGGACCGACTTCACCGATACCTCGACCGACGGCATCGCCGAGGCCGTGACCGCCGCGGAGGCCGCGGACGTCGCCGTGCTCGCCGTGGGGGATATCGCGGGCCTGTTCGGCGCCGGCACCTCCGGTGAGGGCTGCGACGTCGCCGACCTGCAGCTGCCCGGTGCCCAGCACGAGCTCGTCGAAGCCGTGCTCGGGACCGGCACCCCCGTGGTGCTGGTGCTGGTCACCGGGCGGCCCTACGCGCTCGGCGCCTACGTGGACCGCTGCGCCGCCATCGTGCAGGCGTTCATGCCCGGGGAGGAGGGCGGCAGTGCGCTCGCCGGTGTGCTCTCCGGGCGCGTGAACCCCTCCGGTCGCCTGCCGATCGGGATCCCCGGCGGCATGGGCGGCCAGCCCGGCACCTACCTCGCCCCGGTGCTCGCCTGGGTCAGCGACGGCATCTCGAACATCGACCCCCAGCCGCTGTTCCCCTTCGGCTTCGGGCTCGGCTACACCCGTTTCGAGTACTCGGACCTCGAGCTCTCCGCCGCGGAGATCGCGGCTGACGGCACCGTGGAGATCGCGGCCACAGTCACCAACGCCGGTGACCGCGACGGCAAGGAGGTCGCCCAGCTCTACCTCAGCGATCCGGTCGCCTCCGTGGTGCGCCCGCTCAAGCGCCTGGTGGGCTTCACGAAGATCGCCCTCGCCGCCGGGGAGAGCGCCCGGGTCACCTTCCGCCTCCACGCCGACCGCACCTCGTTCCTCGGCCAGGACTACCAGCGGATCGTCGAGCCCGGCGAGTTCCGCGTGCGGGTGGGCTCCTCGAGCGAGGACATGCGACTCGAGGAGTCCTTCCGGATCACCGGCGCGGTGCGCGTGGTCGGCGACGGCGAGCGGGTGCTCGACACCCCGTCCGACGTCGCACGGCTGCGTGGCGGGCAGATGCCGTCGCCGTCCGCGTCGGTCGCCGCAGGAGCGCCCGCCGGCACTGCTGGCACGCCCGCCGACACCGCAGGCACGCACGTCGGCACTGCTGTCGGGGGCGCCGGTACCGCCGCCGCGAGCGTCCCCGAGGGGCTCTGATGGCGGCCCCGTCGGCCGCATCGGCGCCCGGCGACCGGCTCGAACCGATCGAGCTGCAGGTCGTGGACGCCGACGGCGCGCCGCGCCCGGGAGCGTCGGTCACGGTGGAGCAGGCCCGGCACGCCTTCGGCTTCGGCTGCACCGCCTTCGCGCTCGCGCAGCCCGGCGACCAGGCCGCCGCCGAGCTCGAGGGGCTGTGGCTGGACCTGTTCGACACCGCCACGCTGCCCTTCTACTGGCGCTGGTACGAGCAGACCCCCGGGACCACGGACGCGGACCGCCTGCGGGCCCTGGCTGCGCACCTCCGCGACCGCGGCGTGCGGATCAAGGGTCATCCGCTGCTGTGGCACACCCTCGCGCCGACCTGGCTGCAGGAGAAGGACGATCAGGGCGTCGAGGACGCGATCCGCGCGCGGATCACCCGGGAGGCGAGCGAATTCGCCGGGCTCGTCGACCAGTGGGATGCGATCAACGAGACCGTCATCCTGCCCGTCTTCGAGGCCGAGGAGAACGCGGTCACGCGCCTGGCGCAGGCCCGCGGCCGGATGCACGTCATCCGCCTCGCCTTCGAGACCGCCCGCGCCGCGGACCCCACGGCGCGCCTCGTGCTCAACGATTTCGACCTCACCCCCGCCTACGAGGACGTCATCGAGGAATGCCTCGAGGCCGGCGTGCAGATCGATGCGATCGGCCTGCAGACCCACATGCATCAGGGGTATCGGGGCGAGGAGCAGATCGCCGAGGTGCTCGAGCGCTTCTCCCGCTTCGGTCTGCCCCTGCAGATGACCGAGACAACGCTGGTCTCGGGCGATCTCATGCCCTCCCACATCGGCGATCTCAACGACTACGTGGTCGACTCCTGGCCCTCGACGCCCGCGGGCGAGGAGCGCCAGGCTGATGAGCTCGTGCGCCACTACCGCACCGTGCTCGCGCACCCGGCCGCGGAATCGCTCACCTACTGGGGGCTGGACGACGCCTCCGCCTGGCTCGGCGCCCCCGCGGGCCTCGTGAGGGCCGAGGGGACCCCGAAGCCGGGCTATCACGCCCTGCGCGAGCTCATCCGCGATCAGTGGTGGGTGCATCGCGCCGAGCATCGGGCCGACGAGAACGGCATGGTCCAGCTGCAGGGATTCGCCGGGGACTACACGGTCGAGACCGACGGGCAGGTCCACGAGGTCACGGTGCCGCGCGGGGGACTCCTCACGCAGCAGGTGCCGGCGCCGGCTCCTGGTCGTCCGCGTCGGGGCTGACGAAGCGCTCTCGGAGGAGCCGGGCGACCGGTTTCTCCGAGTGCCACAGGGCCACCGTGAGCAGCGAGCCGGCCAGCAGGAGCATGAAGCTCCCGACGAAGTGCACGAGCCCGAGGGTGAGCACCCCGAGCGAGACCAGGGCCAGCGTCGAGAGCGGCTTCGTGAGCAGGGTGAACATCGAGAGCCGCAGCACGTCCACGACGCGGAAGCGGAAGTTCGACACGATCGTCAGGGCCCGCACCAGAACCAGCAGCACCAGCGCCCCGAGCACCAGGAAGGCGGCGTTGAAGCTCGCCGTGCCCAGCTGGGTCCCGAAGGTGACGTTCGCCGTGAGGATCCCGAGCACGAGCACCGCCGGAACACCCACTTTGAGGCTGTCCAGCAGGTTCGCCCGGTATCCGTGCAGGAAGCGCGAGGCGGGCACCAGGTCGCGGTCCTCGGACCGCCGGCGCCAGGCGTAGAGCGCCGCGGAGACGGCCGGCACCACCGGCAGGGCGGCGATGACCAGGAGCAGGGCGTTGCGAGGGTCCGCCGACAGCATCGTCCACACGAGGATCATGGGGGAGCTCGCGAGAACCAGGAGCACGTCGATCGCGACGAGCCAGTAGACCCACTCGGTGACACCGGTGAGCACGCTGCGGTTCTGCCGTGCGGGTGACATCGGGCCTCCTTCGAGGGCGTGATGGGCTGTCGGGCTACCCGGCGCCCCCTACAGTATTGCGCCGAAAAGAGAAACTTTCGCTCTCTCAGGCCCCGACGATGCGCAACTGTTACCTGCGTTTCAGGCCCTTCGGGAGAGCGCTCTCTCGCACATTCACGAGAACGTGCTGGTGAATGCCATGTCGGCGCGAGCGTCACTGGGGTTCTCACGTGATACCCAACCTCTTGACCAGCACGCTCGTGCCCGCTAGGTTAAGTTTCACACCGAAACTTCAGCGAAAGTATTGGTGCGCTTTCCTGCCGCACGATGACGCGCGGCAGTCAGCCCTACGGAACAGGGTGCGGTCGATCATCGCCGCCCTGCTCCCTCGAGAACCGATCCGGATGCCGCCCAGGACGGGCGCAGCATCACTCCATCGGACTCAGCAGTGCCAGCAGTTCATGCTCCACCCGTTCAGCCGGCCGCTTTCTGCGGTACGGCCATGATCTCGACGAGGAGACGGCCATGACGACGTCGCACCCCTTCCATCTCTCGCAGACCCGCCGCAGTTTCGTGGGACTCTCCGCAGCGGCCTTCGGGACGCTCGCTCTGGCCTCCTGCGGCTCCGACTCCGGAGAGGAGGTCGACGTCGAGTCCCAGAACGTGGGAGCGATGGAGAATTACGCCGCGGACACGCAGTTCACGGCCGCTGAGCCGTTCGAGGTCAGCATGCTGTGGACGGACTGGCCCGAGGTTCCCGTCGAGGACTCCTGGCGGATCTTCGATCTCATCAAGGAGCTCACGAACGTCGACGTCACGCTGACGCACATCCCGTTCAGCGATGCCACCGAGAAGCGCAGCCTCCTCATCAGCGCCGGCGATGCGCCGACCCTGATCCCGCTGGTCTACACCGGCGAGGATTCCCCCTTCGTGTCCTCCGGCGCCGTCGTGCCGCTGAGCGACTATGCGGACAAGATGCCCAACTTCCAGAAGTACATCGAGGAGTGGGACCTCGCCGACATGATCAACAACCTCAAGCAGGCCGACGGCAAGTACTACATGGTGCCGGGCCTGCAGGAGGTCTCCGTCCCGGTGTTCAGCCTGGTCATCCGCAAGGACATCTTCGAGGAGGTCACCGGCGCTGTGCCCAACACCTGGGAGGAGGTCCACGAGGGGCTCAAGCTCATCAAGGAGAAGTACCCCGACTCCGTGCCGCTGGCAGATGGCTTCGAGGCGCAGTCCATGCTCAACTACGCAGCCCACGCCTTCGGGACCAAGGCCGGCTGGGGCTTCGGCGACGGAGCGATCGAGGGGAGCGACGGCAAGCTCACCTACGTCGCCACCACCGACGAGTACAAGCAGCTGGTGGACTACTTCCGCGGACTGGTCGAGGACGGCCTGCTGGACAAGGAGTCCCTCACCGCCTCGAACGACGGCAGCGGCGCAGCGGGCGTCGACGAGAAGTTCGCCAAGGAGCAGTGCTTCGCGGCCTCGGGCTCCTCCGGCACGGCGATCGAGTTCGCCACCGCGCTGAACGAGACCGTGGGCGACGGGAACTTCTCCGTCGCGCTCATCCCGCCGCCCGGCGGTCCCGCCGGCGACAAGGTCGAGCCACGCAACTTCTGGCACGGCTTCATGCTCAGCTCCGAGATCACGAAGTCGGAGAACTTCCTGGCCACGCTGCAGTTCGTCGACTGGCTCTACTTCAATCCCGACGCGCGCGACATGCTGCGCTGGGGCGAGAAGGACGTGACCTTCACGAAGGCGGACGACGGCACGATCGAGCTCGACAAGGGGTACTCGCTGGACGACTATGCGCTGAACGCCGGTGCCGAGACCGATATCAAGGTCGACCTCGGCTTCTCGACCTTCCCGGCCGAGTCCACCGAGTCCCGGGCGCTCAAGGAGTCCTACAGCACGCCCGAGTTCGTCCAGTACATCGACGACGTGCTGACCACGCGGACCCCGCGCGAGCCGTTCCCGCCCACGCCGATGGACGAGACCGAGCTCGAGCAGGCCTCGCTCCTGGCGACCCCGATCAAGGACGCCGTGGACACCGGGACGCTCCAGTTCATCATGGGCGAGCGCGACATGAGCGAGTGGGACGCCTTCGTCGGTGAGCTGCAGGCGGCCGGTGTGGACCGGTACCTCGAGCTGCTCAACACCGCACGGGACCGCTTCGTCGAGGCCAACGGCTGAGCGGGGCTGATCAGCAGACGGAACGGGTGATCACATGACCCTGGCACAGACACGGGACGTCGCGGCGCAGGAGCCTGCGCCGCGACCCCCGGCCCCGAAACGCCGACCGGGAGCGTGGAAGCGGGCGCTGCGGCGCGACTGGCCGCTGTACACCTTCGCAATCGCGCCCCTGATCTTCCTGGCGATCTTCCGCTACCTGCCGATGCTCGGCAACGTCATCGCCTTCCGCCGGTTCCGGCCGGGCGGGAACATCTTCGGCGACGAGTGGGTGGGAATGCTCTACGTGGATATGTTCATCCATGATCCCGCCTTCTGGAACGTCTTCACGAACACCGTGATCATCGGCGGCATGACCCTCGTGGTCTGCTTCCCGCTGCCGATCATCCTGGCGCTCATGCTCAACGAGGTGCGTCGGACGCATTTCAAGAAGATCGTGCAGTCGATCAGCTACCTCCCGCACTTCCTCTCGGTCGTGATCGTGGTGGGCATGGTCTACCAGCTGCTGTCCCTGCAGGGGACGGTCAACCAGATCACGGAGGCCTTCGGCGGGGACGCCGTCTCGTTCCTCCAGAAGCCCGAATGGTTCCGCTTCATCTATGTGGCCTCCGAGGCCTGGCAGACCGTCGGCTGGGGCACGATCCTGTACCTCGCCGCGCTCACCGCCGTGGACGACGGCCTCTACGAGGCATCGCGCATCGACGGGGCCAACCGCTGGCAGCAGACCTGGCACGTGACGATCCCGGGGATCCGGCCGACGATGGTCACGCTGCTGATCCTCAACATCGGCAACTTCCTCAACGTCGGGTTCGAGAAGGTCCTGCTCCTCTACAACCCCATGACCTACTCGACCGGAGATGTCATCTCGACGTACCTGTACCGCGTCGGCCTGGTGTCGAACAATCTCAGCTATGCGGCGGCCATCGGCCTGTTCCAGGCGATCATCGGATTCGCGATGGTCATGTCCGCCAACTTCATCTCGAAGCGATTGGTGGGGACGAGCCTGTGGTGATCGAAGCAATGGCCCCGGACACGCCCCGCAAGGCGCCCGTCGCGGCCCGGACGTCCCGTATCAAGGACTCCACCTCGTACAAGGTGTTCACCGTCGTCAACATGACGGTCCTGGTGCTCATGTGCGCCCTGATGCTCTACCCGTTCGTCATGCTGCTGGCGCAGTCCTTCAGCTCGGCGGGGGCGATCAACGCGGGCAAGGTGAGCATCTTCCCGGTCGACTTCAACATCGACACCTACAAGGCCGTCGCGAACAACGGCGCCTTCTGGCGCAGCTACGGCAACACCGTGGTCTACACCGTGATCGGCACGACCATCGCGATGGTCCTGACCACCTCGTACGCCTTCGTGCTGTCCAAGAAGCACCTCAAGGGCCGCGGTCTGCTCATCGGCATCGCCGTGTTCACGATGTTCTTCAACGGCGGCATCGTCCCCAACTACGTCCTCATCTCCTCCCTGGGGATGAAGAACACGATGTGGGCGGTGATCCTGCCGCCGGCGCTGTCGGTCTTCAACCTCCTGGTGATGAAGGCGTTCTTCGAGAACCTGCCCACCGAGCTCGAGGAGGCCGCGCATATCGACGGTCTCACCTGGTTCGGGATCTTCTTCCGCATCGTGCTGCCGCTGTCCAAGGCGGTCATCGCCACGATGGTGCTGTTCTACTCGGTGCAGTACTGGAACGACTGGTTCGCCGCGTTCCTGTACCTCGACAAGACGGATCTGTTCCCGGTCACGCTGTTCCTGAGGAACCTGATCGCCGGGGCCTCGACGGCAGCCTCCGAGGGGGCTGCGGCGTCCGGCGGCAGCGTCAGCGACATCAACGCCAACATCCAGTCGGTGACGATGATCCTGATCCTCATCCCGATCCTGAGCGTGTACCCGTTCGTGCAGCGGTACTTCGTCTCCGGCATCATGCTCGGCTCCGTCAAGGGCTGACGCGACCGTACGAGCTGGCGTGCTGGCGAACGTGCGAACGTGCGAGCGGGCGGTCGATCCTCGGATCGGCCGCCCACTCCTCGGAGTGACTGACGATCTCTGCAGAAAACATCCGAAAGCATGATCGAAACTTCGATCAGAGTTTAGGCTGTGGGGCGGGTGCCCTGCGATGAAGGGTGTCCGGCACGGTTACCCTCGGGTGATCGGTGCCGACGAGGGCTTCGTGTCGAGAGGTGAGGGTGTGGACATGCCAGAGGATGCTGCCCGGCAGGGCCGGGTCACCCTGAAGGACGTCGCCGAGAAGGCGGGGGTCTCGCTGGCGACCGCCTCGAAGGTGATGAACGGTCGCGCGGACGTGCGCGACTCCACGCGCCAGGAGGTCGCCGAGGTGGCCCGAGAGCTCGGCTATCAGCCGAAGCGACGCGATACCGACCGTCGTCGCTCGGTGATGATCCACTTCGACACGCTCACGAGCCCGTACGCGCTGCAGGTGCTCGAGGGTGCGGAGCGCGCCGCCCGTCGGGCCGACGTGGACCTGCTGGTCATCAGCGTCGACGAGCGCGGCGAGGGCTATGCCGGGCCCACGCGCGCGCAGATGGCGGACATCGCAGCGCGCGGCATCGAGGGTCTCATCGCCGTCACCTCCCCGATCGGGACCCAGCATGCCCGCTGGAGCAAGGACCTCAAGCTGCCGCTCATCGCCGTGGACCCCGTGACGATCGGCCCGGACACCAAGGGCGTCGTCACCATCTCGGCGACCAACTGGGAGGGCGGGTCGCTCGCCGTCCAGCACCTCCTGGACCTCGGTCACCGACGGATCGGCATCATCGGCGGGCCCGAGGGCTCCGTCCCCGCCCGGCAGCGGGTGCAGGGCTATCACAGCGCCCTCGCGCAGGCCGGGATCCCGGTGGACCCCGCGCTCATCCAGCACGGATCCTTCGGCTACGAGGACGGCCAGCGCAATGCCGAGAAGCTGCTGCGGCTGCCCGAGCCTCCCACCGCGATCTTCGCCGTCGCGGACACCCTCGGCGTGGGCGCCCTGCGCGCGGCCCGGCAGCTGGGCGTGAGCGTCCCCGAGGAGCTCAGCGTGGTCAGCTTCGACGACACGATGATCGCCAGCTGGACGCATCCCCAGCTCACCGCCGTGCGTCAGCCGCTGTTCTCGATGGGACAGGTGGCCGTGGAGCGGCTGCTCGCGCTCTCCTCGGACCCGGGGCTGTTCGCCCACCCGTTCAAGCTCGAGACGCACCTGGTGCAGCGGGAGTCGACGGCGCCTGTCTCCCCGCAGGGTTCCTGACCACCGGCCGTGCACCGCGAGCGAGGCGCTCGCGGTGCACGGGCCGGAAGGGCGCGAGCGGGGGACTCAGCCCTTCTTCTCGACGAACCGATCGCGTGCGGTGTTGATCAGGTCCACGTAGGCGGGCAGGCCGGCGGCCTCGAGCTCCTGGCCGAACGCCTCCCACTCGCTCATGTCCCGTTCCCCCATGATGAACTGCAAGGTGGCGGTGTCCACGGCGTCCTTGATCGGGGTCGCCATCAGCGACGCCTGCTCCAGCTCGCCCTCCTCCAGCGGGGCGGGGGCCCAGGGCGGCATCGATTCCAGACTCTCGAGCACCCCGTCGATATAGGCGGTGAAGTCCTCGGAGTTGTAGGACTGCTTCAGTGATCGGGACTCGGTGGCCTCCGCCAGGTAGGTCGAGAAGCCGAGATCCTTGAGGATGTCGGTCCCGGCGCCGGTGTTCAGCTCGAAGCTGTCCAGCGAGTACCCCTCGTTGAGGGTGATCTCGCCGTCCTCCGCCTTCGTGTAGGTCTCGCCCTCGACACCCCATCGGGTCATCTCCCGGGCGTCGGGGTTGAAGTACAGCCAGTCCATGAACTGCAGGATCGCCAGGAAGTTCTCCGACGAGGCGATCTCGGAGTTCAGCATGAACCCGTGCCAGAAGTTCCGGGGCCCCATGATGTTCCCGCCAGGACCGGCAGGCGGCGGGATGAGCTGCAGCTCGTAGTTCCCCTTGCCGAGGGTCTCGTCCATGGCCTGGGCGAACTCGAAGACGGTGCCCGAGGAGCCTGAGGCGGCGAAGCAGGTCTCCTTCGCGAACTTCGCGTCGATGCTCGCGGCGCCGCTGCCGTCGTTCGCGGCAGTCAGGGACTCGGGGTCCAGAAGCCCTTCCTCGACCAGGCTCCGGTAGTACTCGACCATCGCCTTGTACTCGTCGGAGGTGGCCGCGTACGTCATCGGGCCGTCGTGGCCGCCCATCATGCCGTCGCCGAAGCCCCAGCCGGCGCGGGTGTTGAAGGCGTAGCCGCCGTAGTTGATGAGCGACTGGCCCTCGAAGCCGTCGGCCAGCGGCAGCGAGTCGGGGTACTTCTCCTTGATCGCCGTGAGCCCCTCGTGGACCTCGTCCCAGGTGGTGGGGATGCCGATGCCGATCTCCTCCCAGACGTCCTTGCGGATGATCAGGGAGAAGGAGGGGACCCAGACCTCCTGCAGGCCGGGGAGCATGTAGTACTTCCCGTCGGCCTGGCGGATGTTGTCCAGCATCTCTCCGAGGTCCCATTCCTCGACGTACTTGCGGAAGTTGGGCATGTGCTCGATGTAGTCGCTCATCGGCAGGATCGCGCCGGAGGAGACGAACTGGGTCTCGTCGCCGCGATAGATCAGCGGGATCACGCTGGGGGCGTCCCCCGCGCTGAGGAGCAGGCTCCGCTTCTCCACGTTGTCGCTGAAAGGGACGTGCGTGAGCTCGAGCTCGACGTTGGTGAGCTCCTTGATGCGGTCGAACACCTGCCAGGTGTCCTGCACGGGGTTCTCGGGCCAGTCGGTCCACAGGATCGACAGCGTGATCGGCTCCGTGGCGGTGAACTGCTGGTCCGCCTCGAAGGACTCCATCGCCCCGACGTCCAGGGTCGAGGGATCGGCGGCGTCCTCGGGGGAGCTGCTGCCGCACGAGGCGAGCGCGAAGGTGCTGAAGGCCGCGGCGCTGAGGCCCACGAAGCTGCGCCGGCTGGTGAAGGGGCCTGGGGTCGGACGGGTCATGAGGGACTCCCGGTGTGGCTCGAAGGTGTCGATCAGCGAGGAGGGCCCATCGCCGCTCCCCGGGGCACGGCCGGCGCGGAGGTGGCGAGCCGTGGACTGCGACGGCCGACGGTGGCGTCACTGCCACCGTCCGACGTCCCCTGAAGACAACTAGAAAGTTTCCGAAAATGCAGGAATCCTATTCAGGTGAGTTGAGGGTAGGGAATTCGGCGGTGCTCGTCAAGGGTTCGCACGATGTGCATGGTGGCGGGGTTGTCAGCGGCGTGGCCTTGGCGTATCGCGGCGTGCACGGTCGGTGCCATGAGAAATGTTTCTAGAAAACTTTCTACAACGCGTCGGTCTTGCAGAGAACATTTAGCCGCTCGATATGGTGCCCGGGTGACGGAGACCTTCGGTCGTAGCGGTCATAGTGGTCGTGCCGGTCGTGCCGGTCGTCCAGACCTGCTCGGTCGCCCCGGTCGCCCCGGTCGCCCCGGTCGCCCCGGCCGTGCCTCTCGCCCTGCTCCGGCCAGCCGGGTCAGCGAGCAGTCGCCTCGGCCGGCACCCGGTCGCGCAGCCAGGCCAGCTGGATCATGCTCTGTGTGGCCGCGCCGCCCTCGTGGTTGTTGAAGGGGTAGACCTCGATGTCCTTGCTCGGGGTCGCGCCGCTGAGTCCGGCGTAGTGGTTGTACGCCGCGAAGACCGTCGAGGGTGGGCAGGTCATGTCGCGCAGCGCCGCCGAGAAGAGCGTGTCGGCCCGGGCCCGGCGCGCGAGATGCACGACGTCGACGTACCGGAGCGTGTTCTCCACGGCCGCCTCGCGGCCTCGTTTCACGGCGAGATAGCGGACGATCTCCTGGTAGGGGTCGGCGTCGGTGATGTCCATCGCCCGACGGATCTGGCACAGGAAAGGCACGTCCGCCATCACCGCGTCGACGTCGGGCACCAGGCTGCCCGCGGCGATCGCGAGCCCGCCGCCCTGGCTGCCGCCCGTCACCACGACGCGCCCGTCGGCGCCCGGGAGCGCGCGGGCCGCATCGACCGCACGCGCGGCGTCGGTCATGAGCCGCGTGAGGTACGAGGTCTCGGGGGATTCGATGCCGCGGGTCATGGATCCCGGGGCGGCGGGTCCGGAGCCGACGGGATCCGGGGTGTCCCCGCCGGAGCCCCAGCGGCTGCCCTGGCCGCGGGTGTCCATCACCAGGTGCCCGTAGCCGGCGCTCGGCCACAGCAGATGCTCGATCGGCTCCGAGCGCCCGCCGCCGTAGCCGATGTACCGCACGACCACCGGGAGGTCGGCCTCGATGCCGGCAGGGCGCAGGTACCAGGCACGGATCGGGGCCCCGTCGTGCCCGTTGAAGGTGACGTCCCAGGTGTCCACCAGGGACAGCCCGGTCTCCACGGGCCGGATCTCGAGGAGCGGCTCGACGGTGCGGGCGCGATCCAGCGTGCCCGCCCAGAACTCGTCGAGGTCGGCCGGCTCGTCGAGCTCGGGGAGGTACTCGTGCAGAGCGGGGAGCGGGAGGTCGAACAGCGGCATCGGAGGCCCTTTCAGGACTGGGGTTCAGGACGGGGTGTGGGGGAGCAGGTCGAGCGGTGCGCCTGGTGCCAGGGCGATCACACCGACGTCACCGGGGTCGATTCTCACCCCGGAGGCGCCGTCCTGTCCGGAGATCAGCTCAGGTCCGTCGCCGCGCACGGTCACCGATTCGCTGCCGTGATTCAGCAGGAACACGTGATCGGGGCCGTCACCGCGCCGGCGCACGACCTCCAGGCCCTGCTCCGCCGCGCCGGTCAGCGTCGGGGCGATACCCAGGCGCTCCGCGGCCGACGCGAAGAAGGCGTCGCGGGAGTCCTGACGCAGCCGGGCGGAGAGGTAGACGGCGTGCCCGGATCCGCGGGCGCTGCTCGTGATCGCGGGGAGCCCGCGCAGCTCGCCCTGGGCGTGGACGGCGAGCACGTCCGCATCGGTGGTCTCCAGCAGCTCGGTCCACTCCTCGACGACGCTGCCGTCGTCCAGCGCGACCTGTACGCCGGCCTCGAGCGGGAGCATCTCCTGGACCCGCACCCCGAGCAGCTCGCGCAGCCGCCCCGGGTAGCCGCCCGGTTGGATCCGCAGCGAGGCGTCGGAGATTCCGGACAGGTACGTCACGATCAGCTCGCCGCCGGCCTCGACGTACTGCTCGAGCCAGGTGACCTGCTCGTCCGAGAGCGGGTACAGGCAGGGCACCACCAGCAGCCGGTACCGGCTCGCGTCGGCGCCCGGACGCACGAAGTCCACGGGGATCCCGGCGCGCCAGAAGGAGCGGTGGGTGGCTCGGACCTCGTCGGAGTACCGGATGGTGTCGCTCGGGAGGTGCGGGGTCTCCAGCGCCCACCAGCCGTCGGCGTGCCAGAGGATTCCGACCTCCGCCTCGACCAGGGGCCCGTCGGCCGGGAGCCGCACCGCCGGGGCGATCCTTTCGAGGATCGACCCGAGCTCGCACACGGCCTCGAAGCGTCGGGTGGACGCCCCGGCGTGCGGGACCAGCCCGCTGTGCCACTGCTCGGAGCCGCCGAGCGAGGCGCGCCACTGGAAGAACAGCGAGGACTGGGAGCCGCGCGCGATGTAGCCCAGCGAGTGGCGGATCATCCGCTGGGGGCTCTTGGGGATCGTGCGATCGCCCAGCGAGATCCCGGCTGCGTTCTGCTCCATGAGCACCCACGGGCCGCCGGACCAGGAGCGGGACAGGTCCGAGCCGTAGGCGACGTGGGCCTCCGCGTCCGGTCCGGTGGTGTCGAGATAGTGGTCCAGCGACACCACGTCGAGCTCGTCGGCCCAGCTCCACTGCTCGAGATGGTTCCAGGTGGGGAGCATGAAGTTGGTGGTCATCGGGGCGCTCGAGCCCGCGGCCCGGATCTCCTCGCGCTGCTCGACCATCGCCGAGCGCATCTCGTCGGAGCTGTAGCGCCGGAAGTCGATCAGCTGCGCGGGATTGTGCAGGTACTGGGTGGTGCGCGGCGGGGTGATCTCCTCCCAGTCGCCGTAGCGCTGGGACCAGAACGCCGTGGACCATTCCTGGTTCAGCGTCTCGAGGCTGCCGTAGCGGCGCTGCAGCCAGGTACGGAACGAGCGTGCCGCGTGCGGGCCGTGGTCGAGGGTCCCGTACTCGTTGTGCAGATGCCAGCCGCGCAGCCCCGGATGGCTGCCGTACCGCTCGGCGAGCATCCTGGCGATGCGCCGCGAGGCGTCACGGTAGGCGGGGGCGCTGACCGCATAGGTGTCGCGCGAGCCATGGGTCAGGCGCACGCCGTCCTCCCGCACCGGCATCGCGTCGGGGTGGGCGAGGGTGAACCACGGCGGCGGCGAGGCGGTGGGTGTGGCCAGGAAGAACCCGATCCCGGCCGCGGTGATCAGCTCGATCACCTCGTCCAACCATCCGGTGTCGTAGACCCCCTCGGCGGGTTCGAGGGAGGCCCACGAGAAGATCCCCAGCGACACGGTGTTGACCCTCGCGCGGCGCATGAGCTCGATGTCCTCGCGCCAGGTGTCGCGGTCCCACTGCTCGGGGCTCCAGTCGCCGCCGAACAGGAACGCCGAGGGGGCGAACGCGGCCGACGGGGCGGCTGGGGCCGACGGGACGGCGGGTATGTCCTGGGCAGACGGGCTCGTCGTCTCCCTGGCAGGGGCCTCGTGCGCGCTCATGCCGTGACCTCCTCGCCGCGCACGAGCTGCGCGGCGCGGGAGCCGGCCCGGGCGTAGACGCCGAGGGAGTGCACGTCGTAGGTGCGGGCGATGAAGCGGCCGCCTTCATCGACTGGCTCTACTCCCCGGCCGGCGTCTACGCGAACAGCAGCCAGACCATGGGTGCCGCCGGCCCCCAGGGCCTGACCTGGGAGCTCAACGACGACGGGAAGCCGGAGCTCACCGACTTCGGACGCGAGGCCCTCCTCGCCGGTGGCGCCACCGTGCCCGATGAATGGGGCGGCGGCTCGTACATCGACGGCACCTCCTGGCTGAACGTCACGACCGTGCTGGGCAACGACGAGGATCCGGAGACGGGCTACCCCTACAACTACAAGATGTGGGAGACCTACCAGGCGTCGGTCGCCAACCCGCTGACCGAAGACTGGGCGGCGAAGATGGGTGGCGCCTCCACGACGATGGAGTATCTGCAGGACAACGACATGCTCCTGGTCGGCACGGGCGCCAGCTATGTCGCGCCCGAAGACTCCTCCGAGGTCGAGACGATCCGCAACCAGGTCAAGGCCGTCATCGTGGAGAACTCCTGGAAGATGGCCTTCGCCGCGGACCAGGCCGAGTTCGACTCCCTGCTGAAGACCATGCAGGACACCGCAGAGGGCCTGGGCTACCAGACCGTCCTCGACGTCGACATGGCCAATGCGAAGGAGCAGAACACCCAGCGCGAGGCGATCGCCGCAGAGTTCGGCTGACCGCAGCGGTGCCCGGCAGCGGGACACCACCCGGAAGCGGGACACATGCCCGCGCACCTCGATCCCGGCGTCCGGTCCGGATGCCGCTCGAGATGCGCGACAGGCCGGCCGCGGCCGGGCGGTGGGCTCCTCCCCATGGCCGGGCCGCGGCCGGGTTCCAGTGCGACCTTCCAGCAGTTCTGCGTCAGTCAGAGCAGCTGGAAGGTCGCACTGGACGGTGCGGTGCGGTGCGGTGCGGTGCTGTGCTTTGGCGGCCCTTTGCGGCGCGGCGTTGTGCGACGTTGTACGTGCACGTGTACGTGTACGTGTACGTGTACGTGTACGTGTGCGTGTGCGTGTGCGTGTGCGGGGCGCAGTGCAGCGCAGACCACAGCGCGCAGAGCCCCCGGCGGTCAGGGGCGGGTGGTCGCGCGCGGGACGAAGGTGGGGCTGAGCAGCCGCGAGTGCGCGGGCACGTCGTGAGCGCTGAGCCGCTCGACGGCCATGGCGACCGAGGTGCGGCCGATCGACGGGATCGGCAGGTCCACGGCGGAGACCTCCCATGGGCCGTTCATCGCGACATCCGCCGGGGCGATCGCGACGACCTGCACCTCGTCCGGGTAGGCGATCCCGGCGCCGGAGATGGCGCGCCCCAGCATGGCCAGCGCGGGCTCATGGTGCACGACGAGCCCGTCGAACCGGGCGCCCGCGAGGATCTGCTCCTGCACGAAGGCGGTGATGGCCTCGGGGGTGGCGGGAACCTCGATGACCTCGCTGTCGAGACCGAGCTCGGCGCAGGCCATCGTGTATCCCAGGCGGGCGCGACGGGCGTAGGTCGGCACGGGCCCGTCGGGACCGGCCGACGGCGGCTTGAGCAGGGCGATCCGGGAGGCGCCCCGGCTGTGCAGCTCGCGGACGGCGAGCATCGCCCCGGCCAGGAAGTCGAAGTCCACGCAGGCCAGGCCGCCGGCGTTCTGTGGGTTGCCGATGAGCACCACCGGGCTGTGGAGCCTGGCGAGGGAGGGGATGCGCTCGTCGTCCTCGACGAGGTCCATGACGATGAGAGCATCGACCTTGCCCTCCTCGACGATCCGCAGCGTGCGGGCGCGGTCCTCGGCGGTGACCAGCAGGACGTCGTAGTCCTCCTCGTGGGCGGCGCTCAGGATCGAGCCGACGAACTCCATGATCACGTGATCGTCGACGTCGGGCCGTTGGGGCACGGCCAGGCCCAGCAGGGAGGTGCGCTTCAGGGCCAGGGCGCGCGCGCTCGCGGTGGGGTGGTACTGGAGCTTCTCGATCGCGGCGTCGATGCGGGTGCGCGTGGACTCCGAGATCGGACGCTTCCCGCTGAGGGCATAGCTCACCGTGCTCAGCGAGACTCCGGCTTCCTGGGCGATATCGGTCATCGTGGCCATCTGCGTTCCTGTCCGCCGCGCCGCCGTGAGGACCGGTGGGCTGTGCCTGCTCGACTGCTGCGGAGGTGCTCCGCGTCGCCTCTATTGTCTCGTGGCCGATGCGGAAAGGGGACCGTATCGACGAAGAATCACAGAAGCGCTTCGACGGGCGGCCGAGGGCATGAGAGGAGGAGTCGCGAGGCCGGAGTGGGTCGCGGATCCAGGAGGAGAGGGCCGGGCAGGTCAGATCCTCGCGAGGATCGCGTCGGCGAAGGTTTCCGTGACCTCGGGGACCAGAGGCAGGTTGAACAGCGGCTCGAAGAGCTCGGCCTCGAGCAGCACGAGTCCGTGCTCCGCGGAGTCCACGGTGTCGATGCGCCCGTAGAGCGGCGTGGACAGGCCGGTGACCTGGGAGATCGCGGACAGCGTGTGTTCAGCGAAGGCCTTCTCCTGCGCTGTGGCCTCCACGACCACAGGCCGCTCCTGATAAACGCCTCCGCGCAGCCCGCCGTCCTCGGCGAGCAGGGCGCCCTTGGAGATCGCATGGGTGAAGTGCCCGTCGACCGCGTAGAGCGCCTTCTCGTGCCCTGCGGACAGCTCGGGCACCTCGGGCTGCAGCATCGCGACGCCCCCGGACGTCAGGATCTGCTGGGCGAGGGCCAGCGCGGCGGGGTCCGTGGCCGAGAACAGGCCGACGAGCTGGGACCCTGCGCCGACGGTCGGCTTCACGACCACGCTCGCGGCCCGGCTCGCGAACTCCTCGAGGGCCCGCGAGAAGGAGTCGATCTCCCGGTGATAGGTCGCCGGGATGACCGCCACTCCTGCCCCCTCGAGCTGCGCGAGATACCGCTTGTCCATGTTCCAGCGCACCAGGTCGGGCTCGTTGAGCACTTGGCTGCTCGACGCGGCGAGGTCCAGCCAGCGCGCGAACTCCTCAGGATGGAGGGCGTAGTCCCACGGGCTGCGGATCACGAGCAGGTCGAAGGACGCCCAGTCGACATCCCTGCTGCGCCACGGGGTCATCTCCACCTGGACCCCGCGCCGGGTCAGCGCCTCCACGAGCGGCACCGCATCGAGGGAGGTGTCGGTCTCGATACCGGCGGGCTGCGGATGGGCGACGACGATGCCGATACGGGTCATGGGACCGAGCGTAGTGGGGTGGGCGGCAGTCGCCAGGACGCGGCATCGGCCATCGGATCACCGCCGCCCGCGCACCTGCTGACGCGACGTGAGCACGTAGGTCGCCAGCGTCCATCCCGGGAGCGCCGCGGTCAGCTCGCGATCCCCGCTCCGCACGGTGATCGTCCGAGCGGGCGCGTTGTTGTGGAGCACGACGACCACGGACTCGTCGGGACGTCGGCAGGCGACGTTCGGGAGATCCTCGGAAGCGGTCGAGGTGAGGACCGGTGACCCCGCAGGGATGAACCGGCTCAGGTGCGCCATCACGTACAGCTCGGCGTTCGGGGTGAGGTCGCCGGTGGCCTCGTCGAGCTGGAACAGACCGGTGCCGTTGGTGAAGGTCGCGGGCCCCGGTCCGCCGTCCTGATCGAGGACCAGGTTGAAGAGGATGACTCCGCGGTGATGGTGGCGCAGTGCCGGCAGGAACAGCTCGTTGGACATCCACCAGATCCCGTCGGCGAAATCGGCGTCGTAGGGCTTGGACGGATCCTGGGTCCCGCTCTGTTCGGTGAACCAGATCGGTGCGCTCGGATGCGCGTCATGCAGCGGGTCGACCGCGCTCGCGGCCCCGGCGTAGGCGTGGAAGGCGGACCCGACCCTGGCGGCATCCCCGTCGATGTCGACGCCACGGCGAGCGAGGTCGTCGAGCACATCCGAGGGGTAGTCGACCCGGTCCCAGTTGTGGTCATAGCTCAGGACCTTCGTCTCGAGCCCGCGCCGGTCGAGCTCGTCCAGCAGTCGCGCGATGATGTCGGCCTGGGCCTGGGGTGTCATCCCCATGCACGGGTACTGCGCGGTCTCGTGGAGGGGTTCGTTCTGCACGGTGAGCGCGTCCACGGTGAGGCCCGGGACCGCCTGTTCGTACTCCTCCGCGGTGCGCGCCAGGTACTCGGCCCAGAGCTGTCGCGTCTCCTCGTCGTCGTGGAGCCGGCCACCGACGAGGGACCCGCTGGTCTTCATCCAGGCCGGGGCGGACCACGGGGACATGACCACGGTGAGCGGGCCGGCGATGTCGACGATCTCGCGCAGCACCGGTAGGATCGTGTCCTCGTCGCGAGCGATGGAGAAGTGCGCCAGCGGGTCGTTCTCCGGCCCTTCCTGATCGGCAAGGGTGTAGTAGGTGGAATCGCCGGAAGCGGGGGCGAAGTCGCTGGTCCCGATGGGGATCCGGAGCGCTGTGAGCCGGAGCGGACCGGTCGGGGAGAACATCTCCCGCAGGAGCGCGAGCCGTCGAGCCGACGGCATCCGCAGCAGCAGCCAGGCCGCCGAGTGGGTCAGGGCCGGGCCGAATCCCTCGAGGGGGTGATGCTCCTCGTCGGGCTTCACCTCGATCGTCGCCTCGACCGTCGATCCGGCGTCGGCCGGCGAGGTCGCCACCTGCTCCCAGACGAGCTCGCGCTCGCCGTGCGTGGCGACGACTCCTCCGCTGCGATCGACGCGGTGGTGCTGCGGGAGCATTCCCATCCAGTCGTCGCCTCGACCGGATCGAGGTGTGCTGGCGGCAGGGTTCCCTGAGGGGTTTCCGGCGGGGGATCCGCCGTTCGAGCGGGCGGGGTCCGTGGGGGTCCCGGCCGCTGCGGCGGCCCCGGCGAAGGGGAGCGTCGCCGAGGAGACGCCGAGGGCGGCGATGACCGTCCGGCGGGAAGGGGAACTGGGCATGGGGAGACCTTTCTCAGGGCGTGCCGCCGCGGCTCTGCGACGACTGTTTCACTGCACGTCCAGGTCAGCGGCACGGTTCGGGGGAGCAAGGTGCGCTGTCGGGGGTGGAGTGGCGCCGACAGTAGCCCTGTGCCGGGATGGATGGACACCCCGCCGGGAGCTCTCGACCCCGCCGGAGACGACCTCCGCGCTGCGCAGTTCGCGCGCGCGAGGAGCCCCGGATCCCGTTACGTGATCGTGATGAGGTGCGCCTCAGCCGCTGCCGACGGCCCGGTATATGCTCCTCGACATTAACGTCTAACGCCCGTTAGGCGTTTGGCCGTACCGCGGCCCCGACCTCAAGGGAGAGCGTCATGACCCAGGTTCCGTCCCGCCAGTTCCGCCCCTCGCGCCGTGCCACCTTCGGCCTCGGTGCCACAGCCGTCGCCCTCACCGGCCTGGCCGCCTGCGGGTCCTCGGGCGGTGCGGGCTCCGGTGGTTTCGAGGAACAGGACGTCGCGCTGCCCACCTACGTCGAGCCGCCCGTTCCCGACGGCGGCATCGCCTCTGAGGTGGAGGGCATGCCGATGATCTTCACTGCGCCGATCGCGGAGTACTTCACCTCCGTCGAAGAACCCCCGGGCGGCGGCGAGGACCTCACCACCTTCCAGGTCCTCTGGGGCGCACCTCCGCGGCCGCGGGACAAGAACGACTACTGGCAGAAGCTCGAGGAGCGTCTGAACGTCACGTTCACGCCGACCCTCACCGCGGCCGACGGCTACAACGACAAGTTCTCCACCACGATCGCCTCCGGGTCCGTCCCGGATCTCTCGTTCGTGCAGGACACCGACGCGATCGGCCAGCGAGCCCTCTCCGACGGCGCCTTCGCGGATCTCTCCGAGGTGCTCTCCGGGGACAACGTCCTGGCGTGGCCGAACCTCGCCAACGTCTCCACGAACGCCTGGAAGGTCTCCTCCAAGAACGGCCACATCTACGGCGTCCCCAACGAGAATCCGTTCCTCACGAACTTCCCCCTTGTCCGTGCCGACCTGATGCGCCTCGCCGGCCATGAGTCGATGGGTTCGACTGCCGAGGAATGGCTGCAGGTCATGACCGACATCGCCGGTCTCGGGCAGGCGCACGGCAAGAAGTTCTGGGGAATGGCCACCATCGCCGGGAACGAGCAGGCCATGTTCGAGTGGATGTTCCGTGCGGGCACCACCTGGCAGCTCGACGACTCCGGCAAGGTCACCAATGTGCTCATGACCGACGCCTTCGAGCAGGTCATGGAGTTCGAGAAGAAGCTCTGGGACGCCGGCGTCGTCCACCCCGACGGCATCGGGGGTGAGCTCGGCGACCTCTTCACCACCGGCCAGCTGGCCCTGACCATCGACTCGTTCAACGGCTTCTTCGGGAATCCGATCATCGGGCAGGTCGTGGACTCGACCCCGGAGGCCGAGCCCGAGTTCTTCGTCCCGCCGGCGTTCGACGGGGGCGACATCGTCATCCAGCGCGACGACGGCTACTGGGGCATCGTCGCGATCTCCGCAGAAGCCGCGGAGGACGAGAAGCGACTGCAGGAGCTGCTGGGCGTCATCAACTACTGGCGCGCCCCCTTCGGCTCCGAGGAGGCACTGTTCATCGGCTCCGGCACCGAAGGCGTCAACTACGAGTTCGGCCCGGACCACGAGGTCGTCGGGCTCGGGGACGAGCAGGCCGATGCCGACCGCGCCGCGCTGCAGTGGCTCGGTGCCTTCAACTCACCGATCTACTCGATCAAGGCGACGCTCAGCGACTATGTCGACAACTTCAAGACCACCATGGAGCAGCTGGTCTCCTCGACGGTCCCCAACCCGGTGGCCGGCATCGTCGCGCCGAGCGCAGCGACCCTCAACGCGAAACTCGACACGCTCAACGAGGACTACCGCAACGGGTTCATCACCGGCCGTCGCCCGCTGAGCGAGCTCCAGGCGTACCGCGACGCCTGGCTGAGCGGCGGCGGACAGACCCTGTGCGACGAGTTCACCGAAGCGCTCGACAAGGCATCCTGATCGATGTCAGTCACCTCGCCGACCGGAGCGCGATCGAAGATCCGCGAGAAGGGCGCGCACGGTACGCCGCGTCACCGCAGCCATGTCCACAGAGCCCGGCTCCAGCAGGAACTGGTACTGCACACCGTCCATCACGGCGACGATCGCTGCGGCGGTCTCGAGCACGTCGTCCTCGGAGACCGACGGGTCGGCCACAGCGGTCAGCAGGGCGTCGCGCACGGGGGCTCGCAGTCCGCGGAAACGGTCGCGGAAGTAGTTCTGCGCCGGATGCCCTTCGGTGATCGATTCGCCGAGCAGCACCGCGTAGAGCTGTGTCAGACCGCTGTCGCGGGAGTTGGACTCCGCCGTCTCCCCGAGGTGGTCCAGCAGCGCCTGGCCGCCCTCGTCGAACGACGTCGTCCCGTCGTGGCGCGAGATCTCGTCGCGGTGGCCGAGGAGCTCCGTGAGCAGGGATTCCTTGTTGCGGAAGTGGTGCAGCAGGCTCGGCGCGGAGATCCCCACGTCCTCCGCGATCGCCGCCAGGGTCGCTCCGGCATAACCGTGCTTCCCGATGGTGCGCGCAGCCGATTCGAGGATCTCCGTGCGCCGCAGCGCGGAGCGGCGGGCTCGCGGTCCCAGGGGGACGGCGGTCGGATCCGTGGAGGTGCTGGACATGGAGCGCACACTAGCGCCTCGATCAGGGTCTCCCGGGCGGAGGCTCAGCGATGAGCGCGACCGCGTACTACCGCCGGGAGGGGCAGTCGATCGTCGCCCCGGACGGCGCACCGGAGTTCCGTCGCGGTATGGGCCTGGGAGGCTGGCTGCTGCCCGAGGGCTACATGTGGGACCTCCCGGCGCCGGTCGATTCCCCGCGTCGGATGGAGCAGTTCGTCCTGGAGCTCATCGGCCCTGAGCGGGCCGCGCGGTTCTGGAGCGAATACCGTCGTCGATTCATCACGGCCGAGGACATCGCGCTGATCGCCGCGGCCGGCTTCGACCACGTGCGACTGCCGATCAACGCCCGGATCATGTTCGACGGCACCGACCTGATCGACGAGGGCATCGCCCTCGTGGACCGCACCGTCGACTGGTGCCGGGACGAGGGGATCAGCTGCGTGCTGGACCTGCATGGCGCACCGGGCGGGCAGACCGGCGAGAACATCGACGACTCCCCGCACCGTCGGCCGGAGCTGTTCACCGATCCGGCCGCCTACGAGGAGGGGCTGAGGCTATGGGGTCTGCTGGCCAGCCGGTACGCCGACGAGCCCGTCGTCGCGGCGTACGACGTGCTCAACGAGCCCCTGCCCGAGAAGCACGAGGCCCTCGTGCCGAAGCTCGCGGAGTTCTACCGCGACGTCGTGGCCGAGATCCGCGCGGTCGACCCGAACCACCTGCTGTCGATCGAGGGCTGGAACTGGGCGACCCGTTTCGACGGCATCGATCAGCTGTGGGACCCGAACTCCTGCCTCCATTTCCACAAGTACTGGTCGGAGCCGAGCACCGACAGCATCCGTTCGATGCTCGACCTGCGTGAACGCCTGGACCTGCCGCTGTGGATGGGGGAGAGCGGTGAGAACGATGACCAGTGGTACACCGAGGCTTTCGGCCTGTTCGAGCAGCACGGCATCCCCTGGACCTTCTGGACCTGGAAGAAAGTCGATCGCCCCACGTCACCGCTGATCATCACCCGTCCCGATCGCTGGGACGAGGTCGTGCGCTGTGCGGCCGGGACGGGGCCGGCACCTCTGGACGCCGACGAGATCTTCGACCAGCTCCTCGAGCTGCTGCCCGCCGCTCGGTGCGCCGTGCGGCGGGCAGCTCTGGCTGCACTGCCGGGGATCTCCGCCCCGGCGGCCGACCTGCCCGACATCCGTCGCTCCGGCACCCATCGCGACATCCCTCAGGACCATCAGGAAGGACAGATCCAATGAGCATCGGAGCACGGGGCGCCGAGGACGCGGTGATCGCCCAGGCGGTCGTCGACATCCCCGTCGAGACCCCGCAGAGCCCCCGCCGTGACCGGCCGAGCCAGACAGGGACCGCCGTCAGGAGGAAGTCCCGCTGGCAACGGATGAAACGCGAATGGCAGATGTATGTGTTCATCGTGCCCGGCGTGCTGTTCTTCCTGCTGTTCGCCTACGTCCCCCTGGCCGGCAACGTGGTCGCGTTCCAGGACTTCTCGGCCTTCCGAGGCATCTTCGGCTCGCAATGGGTCGGACTGCAGAACTTCGCCCACCTCTTCACCGACGACGAAGTCATGCGTGCTCTCGCGAACACGGTGATCATCTCGTTCCTGCAGATCGCCTTCGCCTTCCCGGCGCCGATCATCCTGGCGCTGTTCCTGAACTCCCTTCTGGGCGAAGGCATCAAGCGCGTCATCTAGACCGTCGTGTACCTTCCCCACTTCATCTCGTGGGTGATCGTCATCGCGATCTGGCAGAAGATCCTCGGCGGGGCGGGCCCGATCGCCCAGTTCTTCGAGCAGATCGGGATCCACGGCGTGAACATCATGACCAATCCCGAGACCTTCAAGATTCTCGTGGTCAGCCAGGTCATCTGGAAGGACATCGGCTGGGGCACGATCATCTTCTTCGCCGCCATCTCCGCGATCCCCACGGAGCTCTACGAGTCCGCGGCGACCGACGGGGCGGGGTCCTGGCGCCGCATGTGGCACATCACCCTGCCGGGCCTCGTCCCCGTCATCTCCCTGTTGCTCATCCTCACCGTCGGCAATGTGCTGACCGTCGGGTTCGAACAGCTCCTGCTGCAGCAGCCCGCCGTCGGCGCCAACGCGGCGCAGGTCCTGGACACCTTCGTCTACTTCCGCGGCATCGCGGGCGGGGACTGGGGCTTATCTGCTGCAGCAGGCCTGCTCAAGGGCGTCATCGCCACTGTCCTCGTCCTCCTCGCGAACCGCATCGCGAAGCGCCTCGGAACCGGAGGGATCTTCTGATGGCTGTCCTCGACCAGATCGACCAGATCGACCAGATCGACGAGCCCGCACGCGATCATCGGCCCCGTGACGGGGGCCGGCGCCGCACCACGGGCCGCCCGCCATGGATGGGCACACCCTCGCCCACCACGCGCGCCCTGAAGGTCGTGGTCATCGCGATGATCGGGGTGGTGATGCTCTACCCGTTCCTGTACGTCATCATGTTCTCCTTCGCGGATGCGGGCTCCGTGACCTCCGGGCAGCTGATCCCCACCTCGTTCTCGACGGTCGCGTACGAGTCGATCTTCGCCGGCGGGGTGGTGACTCGTTCGCTGCTGGTGACTGCAGGAGTCACGCTCGTCGGCACCACGCTGTCGTTGTTCTTCACCGCGATGCTCGCCTACGGGCTCACCCGGACCCGGGACGTGCCCTTCGCCAAGGGCGCGATGGTTCTCGTGCTGTGCACGATGTTCTTCGGCGCCGGGATCATTCCCAACTACCTGCTGATCAAACAGCTGGGGCTGCTCGACAGCTACTGGGCGCTCATCCTCCCGGGCCTGATCAGCGCGTTCAACATGATCGTCATGCGGAACTTCTTCATGGAGCTCCCGCAGGAGCTGCTCGAGTCCTCGCGGATCGACGGGGCCAGCGAGTTCCGCATCTTCTTCTCGATCGTGCTCCCGCTGTCCAAGGCCGTCCTCGCCGTGATCGCGCTGTTCTATGCCGTCGGGTACTGGAACTCGTTCTTCAACGCCCTGCTGTACATCAACGACACCACGAAATGGCCGATCCAGCTGGTGCTGAACCAGTACGTGGTGCAGGGCAGCGCACTGTCCGATCTGCAGGCTCCGGACCGCCCCGCTCCGCCCGCGCAGACCGTCCAGATGGCGATCGTCGTGGTCGCCACCATCCCGATCCTCCTCGTCTACCCGTTCGCCCAGCGCTTCTTCACCAAGGGTGTGCTGACCGGGGCGATCAAGGGCTGACCCGCGCCGAGGTGACCCCCCAGCGGTCACGCAGTCACCGCTCGAATGCATGTTCATGCGGAACTGCGGTCATGTGATGCGGGACGCAGTTTTGTCGGACAATCCTTTTGGTGCTCTGACCTGCGCAACGTGACATCCCAGTGACTTCCCAGGTGGCGGGGTGTGCATAAGTGTGCGACTCTTCCCAAGGTCCTATGTGTGGTTGTGACGTGCAGGACCGAGTCCCGAGAGGACTCGGGTCCCGCCGCGGCCGTTGTGGTTCACATCCTCGGAGCAGATGCGTGGCATCGCCCGGGTCGATGTCGGACGGCCACCACCACGGGGCTGCTTGCCGGTCGGCCCGACGTGGGGAACCACCCTGGACTCAGCGCCACAGCGCGCGTCGTGGAGGACCGGACGAACGAGAGACCGGTCTGTCTGCGACGAAAGGAAGTCCTGTGCCACCTGAGTCACCGGGGGAGATCTCCCAGCTCGGCATCATCGGCGTGATCCTCCTCCTGCTGCTCTTCTACGGCGGCACGATGTGGATGTCGGTCGCGATCTCCCGCAAGAAGGAGAACGCCGACGACTACATGACCGCAGGCAACCGCATCGGCTTCGGGGTCTCCGCGGCGTCGATGACTGCGACCTGGATCTGGGCGTCCTCGATGTACGCCTCGGTGACGGCCGGCTACACGTACGGCGTCTCCGGCCCCATCCACTACGGGCTATGGGGCGCCCTGATGATCCTGTTCATCTACCCCTTCGGCAAGCGGATCCGGAAGGTCGCGCCCAAGGCGCACACGCTGGCCGAGGTCATGTACGCCCGGCACGGCCGCTCCTCGCAGCTGATGCTGGCCGGCTCCAACGTGCTCGGCTCGGTCATCTCGCTGACCTCGAACTTCATCGCGGGTGGCGCGATCATCGCGATGCTGTCCCCGCTCAGCTTCGGCACCGGCATCGTGATCATCGCCGCCGGCGTGCTGCTCTACACCCTGTGGTCGGGCTTCCGCGCCTCGGTGCTGACGGACTTCGCGCAGGTCATGGCGATGCTCGGCGCGGCCGTCATCATCATCCCGGCGGTGTTCTTCGTCGTCGGCGGCCCGCAGATGTTCGCCGACGGCGTCGCCGCCGGCCACGTCACCCCGCAGCAGGAGAGCTTCTTCTCCTCCGAGGCGTTCATGAACCAGGGCGCCCCGTACATCGCCGCGGTGCTCGCCTATGCGATCGGCAACCAGACCATCGCGCAGCGTCTGTTCGCCGTGCGCGAGGACCTCATCAAGCCCACCTTCATCACCGCGACCATCGGCTACGGCGCGACCGTGATCGGTATCGGCATGCTCGGCGTGCTGGCGCTCTACCTGGGCGTCGAGCCCATGGGCGGGGACGTCAACAACCTGCTGCCGCAGATGGTCGGCACCTACCTGCCGGTGGGCCTCGTGGCTCTCGCGTTCATCATGATCATCGGCTCACTGTCCTCCACCGCGGACTCGGACCTGTCGGCCCTGAGCTCGATCGTCATGACCGACATCTACGGCCAGTCCGTCGGGCGCAAGAAGGTGGACCCGAAGTTCATGCTGCTGATCGGCCGGATCACGATGATCGTGGCGACCGCTGCGGCCCTGTTCTTCGCCACCGCGAGGTTCAACATCCTGGACCTGCTGGTCTTCGTCGGCGCCCTGTGGGGCTGCCTGGTGTTCCCGGTCATCGCCTCCTTCTACTGGAAGAAGGTCACCAACAAGGCGTTCACCGTCTCGGTCATCGTCGCGCTCGTGGTGTTCCTGCCGGTGCGCTTCACGCTCATCCCGCTCACCGGGGCGTGGGGGTACGCCGTCGAGGCGCTCGCGATCCTCGGCGTCGGCGTGGTGCTGGGGATCATGGCGTTCGGCTTCTTCGGACTGCGCCCCGCTCTGATCATCGGCATCGTGGCGACCGTCGCGGTCCTGCCGTTCGGCTTCGGCTACCTGCGTGACTACGAGACGCTGACCGGCTCGCTCGTCGCCTACTCGGTCTCGTTCCTGGTCTGCTACCTGATGAGCGTCAGGTCCTCGCAGAACTTCGATTTCGCGGTGATCGGCAAGATCACCGGCGACTTCGACGACGAGGACGACGCCGACCAGCCCTCCGGGGCGGAGGGCAATCCTCCGGCCGACGAGATCCCTGCCCCGGCCGGACGCTGACCGACCATCCGCGCGGCGGAGCCCCACGCCCCGCCGCACCCTGAGAGAGGAGAGCCCTATGACTGCTCTGCTGACCGTTTATGTGCTCATGTGGCCCGTGCTGGTGTTCGGCGTCCTGTTCGCGATCGCGCGCGGCTTCGCCAAGGATGTCAAGGAAGCCCGCGCCGAGGGGCGCCCGGTCATCTGACCGACGGCCCCATCGCACGTGCAGCGCCCGTCGGCCCCGGAGAGGGCCGACGGGCGCTGCACGTCTGCGTGCGTGCGCTGCGACGGCGGCGACGGTGCGGGGAGGGCGCGGGCTCAGTTCCCGACGCCGCTGTGGGCGTAGGCGTCCTTGAGGATCTGCAGCGACCCCATGGCCTCGGCGGGGCCGATCCAGAACGGCTCGGGGGCGTCGAGCGAGGCGTAGAAGTCGCGGATCAGCTCCTCGTGGGAGACGCCCCAGTAGGAGCGCCCACCGGCGGTGGCGACCTTGTCGGAGAAGGTGTCCACGCGGCCGTCGGCCCAGCGGACGGTCAGGCCGCCGCCGCGCCCCGAGCGCACCTCGAGGTAGGCGTTCTCGGTCTCGACCTCGAACTCCACGGGTCGGGCGACGGGCGCCGTGAGGGTCGCGTAGAACGTGGTGGTGATGCCGGAGGCATGGTGCAGCACGAGATCCGCGGTGTCCTCGACCTCGGTGACCCCCGCGAACTTCTTCTGCGAGACGAGGCCCTCGGTGCGCTCGACCGGGCCGAGCAGCCACTGCACGAGGTCCAGGGTGTGGATCGCCTGGTTGATGAGCAGGCCGCCGCCGGCGGTCTCCCAGCGCCCGCGCCACGGCTTGGCGGCGTAGTACTCCGCGGTGCGGCTCCACACCACCGAGGCCCACGCCCCGCGCACCTCGCCCAGCTCGCCGCTGCCCAGCAGGCGTGCGAGCTCCCGGCTGGCGCGGTTGTGGCGGTTCTGGAAGCAGATGCCGATCTTCGCGGCCCCCTGGCCGCCGTCGGCCCGAGGGACGGTGGGGGTGCGTCCTGCGGTGGCGGACCCGAGCGCCTCCACCAGGCGCGTGCCCTCGGCCAGGGTGTGGGCGAGCGGCTTCTCCTGGAGCACGTGGACGCCGCGCCCGAGAGCGGCCAGCGACGGGCCGACGTGCTGGTCGTGCGGGGTCGTCACATGCACGGCGTCCGGTCCCAGGGCGTCGATCAGCTCCTCGACGCCGGCGAAGGTCGGCAGGCCGGTCGCGGCCGCGGCGCGCTCGCGGGCAGCGGGATCGGTGTCGGCGATGCCGACGAGCTCCAGGCCGTCGATCGCCCCGATCGCCCCGACATGGACGACGGACACGTCGCCGTACCCGACCAGTCCGATACGCCTGTCGCGCTGAGCCATGAGCTGGGCCTCCTCGCCGCTCCGATGCGGCACGTGGGTGGGAATCCGGATGGGAATCGTGCTCCCATCCTGGTCTGTCCGGGCGGTACGCGGTAGGGGTTGCCGCGCGGTGCCTGCGGAGGGGGAGTGCTGGCCGATGGGGAGTTCTCCCCGAGCCATCCTCCCCATCGCAGATCCCGGGCCGACCGGAGAGGATCAGCGGTGACGACGGGCCGATGCGGCGCCCGTCCCTGATGAGAACGAGGAACTCCGATGACTGCGAAGGACGCACAGCCCCTGCTCCCCGAGCCGACCACCAGCCTCCGGGACATCCCGGCTGCGCTGTACACCGGGCTGGTCATCGGGGTGCTCGGCTTCGTCGTCTCCATCTCCAGCACCGCGACCACCACCGTCAACGGGGTCCAGACCACCTGCTCCTACCAGGACTACGGCGCGATGATCGCCGCTGCGGTGTGCCTCGTGTGCGCCGTCGCCGGCATCGTCCAGCGCCGGAAGCATCCGTACCAGTACCCCGTCAAGCAGTGGATCGTGATCGCGTTGGCCGGCGTTCTGACCGTGCTCGCCGTGGTCCACGCCCTGCGCGGCCTCGCCGTGATCGGGGGCCCGTGCTGAGCACGGAACCCCGGGGCGAGAGGCTCTGAGGCGACGGAGCCGACGAGACAGAGCTGAGGCGACGGAACCCTGCACAGCGCAGGGTTCCGTCGCCTCGGTGCTGTCTGCTCTGCCGGCCCCATCTGCTGGTCACGGCGGGTCAGGCCGTGGCGCGGATCAGGGGACGATCCAGCCGGCGGCGCGGAACAGCTCGTACCACTCCGGCCGGGTCAGCGGGATCTCGGACCCGGCGGCGGAGTCCGTGACGCGCTGCGGGGTGGTGGTGCCGAGCACCACCTGCATCTGCGCCGGGTGACGCGTGATCCACGCGGTCGCGATCGCCTCGGGGGCGACGTCGTACTTCGCGGCGAGGCGGTCGATGACCGTGTTGAGCTCCGCGTGCTCCGGGTTGCCCAGGAACACGCCGTCGAAGAACCCGGCCTGGAACGGCGACCAGGCCTGCACGGTGATGTCGTGCAGGCGGCAGTAGTCCAGGATCCCGCCGCCGTCGCGGACGATCGCCTGGTCGGTGCCCTGCATGTTCGCCGAGACGCCCTGCGCGATGAACGTGGAGTGCGTGATCGACAGCTGCAGCTGATTGGCGACGATCGGCTGGTTCAGGTGCTTGGCGAGCAGATCGATCTGGCGAGGGGTGTGGTTGGAGACGCCGAAGCTGCGCACCTTGCCGCTCGCATGCAGCTCGTCGAAGGCACGGGCGACCTCCTCGGGCTCGACCAGTGCGTCGGGACGGTGCAGCAGGAGGATGTCGATGTAGTCGGTCTGCAGCGCCTTCAGCGACCCCTCGACGGACTCGATCAGATGCTCGTAGGAGTAGTCGAAGTACGGGCCGGAGGGCACGATGCCAGCCTTGGTCTGGAGCGTGACCTGGTCCCGCTCCGACGAGCTGAGCTGCATCGCCTCGGCGAAACGAGCCTCGCACTGGTGCAGCTCGCCGCCGTAGACGTCGGCGTGATCGAGGAAATCGATGCCGGCGTCGCGAGCGGTGCGCACCAGGGTGCGGATCTCGTCGTCGGACTTCTCGGAGATGCGCATCAGCCCCAGCACCACGTTGGGTGCGGAGATATCGGTGTGCGGCATGGCGATGTGCTTCATGAAGTGACCTCACGGGGCAGGGGACCGGCGGCGTCGCCAGGGGCAGCGGCGCCGGGAGAGAGCCTATGCCCGCTGGCCGCCGCCGTACATGGCATTTCGTGAGCGTTCCCGACCCGCGGGATGCAGGTGCGCCGCGAGGCGGTTCCTCCCTAGGATCGACACGGTGACCACGCCCTTCCCCACCTCCCACGTTCCGCCCACCTCGCCGCGGCGGGCGAAGGCGGGCGCGCGGATCACCTTGACGCTCGCCTCGCTCGCGATGCTCGGCCCGTTCACCATCGACACGGTGTTCCCTGCTTTCACCAGGATCGGCGCGGAGTTCGGCGGGGACGAGGTCGCCCTGCAGCAGCTGGTCTCGGCCTATCTCGCGGCGTTCGCGGTCATGTCGATCTTCCACGGCCCGCTCTCCGACGCTCTGGGCCGGAAGAAGGTCATGATCGGTGGCCTTGTCATCTACCTGATCGGCATGTTCGGCTGCGTGCTCGCCCCCAGCATGGGCACCCTGATCCTGCTGCGCGTGCTGCAGGGGATGAGCGCGGGCGCCGCCACGATCGTCTCCCGCGTGGTCATCCGCGACATGTTCTCGGGATCCGAGGCGCAGCGGCTGATGGCCCAGGTCATGATGATCTTCTCGGTCGCACCCGCGGTCGCCCCGATCTTCGGGGGCTGGCTCCTGCTGCTGGGGGACTGGCGGTGGGTGTTCGCCGGGGTCGGCGTCTACGCGCTGCTCGTCCTGGTCCTCACCGTGCGGCTGCCCGAGACGCTCCCGCCCGAGGCCCGCACCCCGCTGCGCGTCCGCTCGCTGCTGGGCTCCCTCGCCCATGTGGCCCGTTCACCGGTGATGCTGCGTGTCGCCGCGGCCTCCGCCTTCGGGTTCGCCGCCCAGTTCCTGTTCATCGCCGGGGCGTCGATCGTGGTGGTGCGGCTGCTGGGGCTCGGCGAGCGGGACTTCTGGGTGCTGTTCATCCCGCTGATCATCGGCATGCTCTCCGGGGCCTGGGTGGTGGGCCGGGTCGCCGACCTCATGGACCGCAGCAGACTGATCACCTTCGGGTTCGTCGGCACCGTCGTCACCACCATCGTGAACCTGGTGCTGGTCTCCTTCGCGCCGGAGTTCACCGGCGGCCTGAGCTGGGGCCTGCTGCTCGCCGTCATCGGACCGATGCTCATCGCGTTCACGGTCGCCCTGCTGTTCGCGCCGATCCAGCTCGAGGTGCTGGACCTGTTCCCGCACGAGCGCGGCGCCGCGGCCTCACTGGGCACCTTCTTCGGCCTGGTCCTCAACGCCCTGCTCGCCGGGTTGATCGCGCCGCTGGTCACCACGGGCCTCGTGGCGCTCGGTCTCACGTCCCTCGCCTTCGCCCTGCTCGGCGGCGGGTTCTGGGCCTGGCACCTCCGGGCCACCCGCCAGCGGGTCGCCGTCTGACAGCACGGCCCTCGCTGCGTGGCCCGGGCCACCACGGCGATCAATCCTTCGGTTGATCCCCAGGTCAGCCCGGAAATCTAAAGTCGAAGACATGAACAAGCTCCTCAACACCGCCTTCGCGTACATCATCCTCGGCCTCGCCTCCGGACTCTTCTACCGCGAGTTCACCAAGGCCACCGACAACCTCGGCACCCACACCCAGCTCAACACCCTCCACACCCACCTGCTCGTCCTGGGCATGGTCATGTTCCTCGTGGTCCTCGCCCTGGATGCGGTGTTCTCCCTCAGCGGCCGCCGCTCCTTCTCGGTCTTCTACTGGACCTACAACGTGGGCCTCGTGGTGACCGTGGCGATGCAGGCCGTGCGCGGCTTCCTCACCCTCGACGGTCAGGATCCCGCCACCACCAGCGCCGCCATCCCCGGCATCGCGGGCCTCGGCCACATGCTCCTGACCGTCGGCCTCGTGGCCCTGTTCATCGCCGTGCGCGCCGGCATCAAGGACCGCACCGCAGCCCTCGAGAAGAACACCGTCACCGCCTGACCTCTCTCGAGAGCGCACCCGCTGGCGCCTGGTGTGCAGGTGTGGCCCTATACGGGCTGCCTGCACACCAGGCGCCATTGGTTGCATGGGCCAGTGGATGCGTAGGAAAGGGCAGCGAGGGCGCGACTGGCGCCATGTGTGCAGGCTCCGCCCTCTACGGGCTGCTTGTACGCCAGGCGCCAGTGGATGCGTGGAGACGGGCTGCTTGTACACCAGGCGCCAGTGGATGCGTGGAGACGGGCTGCTTGTACGCCAGAGGTGCCGGTGGATACGCAGAGGCGGCAGCAGGCGCACGAACAGCACGCCCCGAGACCGCATCCCGAGACCGCATCCCGAGCCAGCACCCCGGGCCAGCTCCCCGGGACCTCACCCTGGGCCAGCAGGGCTCCTGCCTGTTCCAGCACCTGACCAGAGGCCCTGCACGGACATCCTGCACAGAGGCCCTGCACGGACATCCCGCACAGAGGTCGTGCACAGGCGTTCTGCACAGCGGATTCACCCGCAGTCCTCCCAGCGCTGACCGTCCGCCGGGTAGAGTCCGAAGGACCCGCACCGCATCGTCCGGCCCGTCACGATCGGGCATCCGGAGGCGCGGGATGGATCGACCCCGACGACGACGACGGAGGCCTTCATGACCAGCCCTGCCAGCACCCCAACCGCCCCGGACCGCAACCTCGCCCTCGAACTGGTCCGTGTGACCGAGGCGGCCGCCATCGCCGGCGCCCGCTGGGTGGGCGCGGGGGACAAGAACCGGGCCGACGGCGCGGCCGTCGATGCCATGCGCACCTTCATGGACACCGTGCGGATGAACGGCACCGTCGTGATCGGCGAGGGCGAGAAGGACGAAGCGCCCATGCTGTTCAACGGCGAGAGCGTCGGGGACGGCACCGGCCCCGACGTGGACGTCGCGGTCGACCCGATCGACGGCACCCGCCTCACCGCGCTCGGCTACAACAACGCGCTCGCCGTGTTCGCCGTCGCGGAGAAGGGGAGCATGTATGACCCGTCGGCCGTGTTCTACATGGAGAAGATGGTGGTGGGGCCCGAGGCCGCCGAGTACGTCGACCTGCGCCTGCCGGTCGCGCAGAACGTCTCCCTGGTCGCGAAGGCCCTGGACAAGCCGGTCAGCCAGGTCACCGTGTGCGTGCTCGAGCGGCCGCGCCACGAGCCCCTGGTGCAGGAGATCCGCGACGCCGGCGCACGCGTCAAGTTCATCATGGACGGCGACGTCGCCGGGGCGATCGCGGCCGCGCGCGGCGCCGGGGTGGACATGCTGCTGGGCACCGGCGGGACCCCCGAGGGGATCATCGCCGCGTGCGCCGTGAAGGCCACCGGAGGGATGATCCAGGGCCGGCTCGCCCCGATCGACGACGCCGAGCGGCAGAAGGCGGTCGACGCCGGGCATGACCTGGACCGGGTGCTCACCACGTCGGACCTGGTCACCACCGACAACTGCTACTTCGCAGCGACCGGCATCACCGATGGCGACCTGCTGAAGGGCGTGCGCTACCAGCGCGATCACCTGATCACGGAGTCGATCGTGATGCGGGCCCAGTCCGGCACCGTGCGCATCGTCGAGGCGGAGCACCGTGCCGAGAAGTGGGGCCGCTGGATCTCGGAGTGAAAGGGTCCGCCCGCCTGCCCGAGGGTCGCGGCAGGACCACCGGGCAGGCCGGTTCCCGCCGGTCCGCGACGGGCGAAGACGGCTGAATTCGTTCTGTGACACGCACTTCAGTAGTAGTCAAGCTGACCATAACCACCCCTAAGGTGACCGTATGGCCTCCCCCGTTGAAGACATCCGCGTCGCCGTCGACCTCATCGTCCTGACCCTGCGGGCCGATGCCCTCAACGTTCTGCTGGTCCAGCGCGAGGACGACCCCCACCGGGGCGCCTGGGCGCTCCCGGGTGGATTCATCGAGCTCGAGGAGGACCTCGACGACGCCGCCTACCGCGTGCTCGCCGACGAGGCCTCGCTGGGCAGCAGCGCCGTGCACCTCGAGCAGGTCCGCACCTTCGGCACCCCGCATCGCGACCCCCGCGCCCGCGTCATCTCCGTGGCCTTCATGGCCCTCGGCGCGGATCTCCCGGATCCTCAGCGCGGCGACGACGTGGCCGACGCCCGCTGGTGGGCCATCGAGGAGCTGGCCGACATCGACCTCGCCTTCGACCACGCCGAGGTGCTCGCGTGCTCCATCGAGCGCGCTCGCGCCAAGCTCGAGTACACGACGCTCGCCGTGACCTTCCTGCCCGAGGATTTCACCATCTCCCAGCTGCGCGGGGTCTACGAGAGCGTGTGGGGCACCACCCTGGACGCCGGCAACTTCCATCGCAAGGCCACCCGCACCGAGGGCTTCCTGCTCGAGCTCGACAAGCACGCCGCCCCCACCGGCGGCCGCCCCGCACGTCTGTACTCCGCAGGCCCCGGCACCTCTCTGGTGCCGCCCCTGCTGCGCGCGGGGGAGTGAACCGGCGTCCCCTGCTGCGCGCGGGGGAGTGAACGGCGGTGGGCCGCGATCGCCTCCGGGTGATCGCTCCGGGGTGAGCACCCCGGGGGCCGACGCCGCAGACCATGGCAGGATCGACCCGTGACCCTCGACGCCGCCCTCACGCACCCCGACCCGCGCAAGACCGCGATCGCCGCTGCCTTCGCGGCCCGTCGGGAGGACGTGCTCACCGTCGCGCGGGCGATCCACGCCGACCCCGAGACCGCCTTCACCGAGCAGCATGCCCATGACCGCTGCGCGGACCTGCTGGAGGGCGCCGGGTTCACGGTCGAGCGCGGCGTGGCCGAGCTGCCCACCGCCTTCCGCGCCACCCTCGGCGCCGGCTCCCTCGTCGCAGCGCTGTGCGTGGAATACGACGCCCTGCCGGAGATCGGCCACGGCTGCGGGCACAACCTCATCGCCGGCGCCTCCCTCGGTGCCGCCCTCGCCCTGGCCGACGTCGTCGACCAGCTGGACGTGACGCTGCTGGTCATCGGCACACCGGCCGAGGAGCATGGCGGCGGGAAGCAGCTGCTGATCGATCGCGGCGTGTTCGACGGAGTGCACCTCGCACTCATGTCCCACCCCACCCCGCACACGGACACCTATGACGTGCTGGGCTCGACGAGCCAGGCCGTCGGCCGCTGGCGCGCCACCTACACGGGCCGCGGGGCGCACGCCGCCGCGAACCCGACCGACGGGATCAACGCGAACGACGCCGCCGTGGTCGCCCAGGTCGCCGCCGGTCTGCTGCGCCAGCGGGTCAAGGACGGCCAGCGCCTGGCCCTGGTGCCCCAGCAGGGCGGGGTCACCAACATCGTGCCGGAGACCGCCGTGGTCGACTTCGAGTGCCGGGCGCTGACGATGCCCGAGTTCGAGCAGCTGCGCACCCAGCTCGTCGCCTGCTTCGAGGCCGGGGCCGTGGCCACCGGATGCACGCTGGAGATCGAGGCCTCCGAACCCCTCTACGAACCGCTCCAGCAGGACGAGGTGCTCGGCATCTCCTGGAACGAGGCGATGGCCGCCCTGGGTCGCCCGCTCGCCGGATCGCTCGGCGTCATGGCCGCCTCCACCGACATGGGCAACGTGTCCCAGCGGGTGCCGGGCCTGCACCCCTTCGTGGGCATCACCGGGGCGGGCGGCGCCCTGCACACCCGCGAGTTCGCCGCGCACGCCGCGAGCGAGGAGGGTTACCTCCTCCTGGATGACTGCGCGGTCGCGATGGCCTGGGTGATCCAGGACGTCGCCACCAGCCACACCCGACGCACGCTGGTGATCGAGCGGGCGGCCCAGCTCGCGGCGGAGCACCAGGGGCGTTCCGCCGTGCCCCGCAGTTCCGTGCCCCGCAGTTCCGGGCCCCGCAGTTCCGGGCCCCGCAGTTCCCTGCCCCGCGACTCCGAGCCGCTCAACGCCCCTCGCTGAGCCCCTCGAGGAACTCCAGCTGGCGGCGCCTGTGCTGCCACTGCCCGTGCTCATGCCCGTCGAACGGGTAGGTGCGCAGGGACTTCCCGGCACCGGCGTAGGCCTGGTAGGCGGCCAGCACTCCTGCCGGTGGGCACACCGGGTCCAGCATGCCGACCGCGAACAGGGCGGGGGCCTGCGCCCGGGAGGCGAAGTGCACGCCGTCGAAGAACGACAGCGTCCGCAGCACGGTCTCCTCGTCCCCGCGCCTGGTGCGCAGGTAGTCGCGGATCTGGGTGAACGGTCCGTCGGAGGCGGTCTCCACCGAGCGCGGGATGTCGCACAGCAGCGGCACCTCCACCAGGGCGCCGGAGATGTCCTCGCGCAGCGCCGCGGCGGCCAGGGCGGTCGCCCCTCCCTGGCTGCCGCCGGAGACGACGAGCGGTCCGGCCCCCGAGCCCTGCCGGGCACGCACGGCATCGACCGCGCACACGGCATCGGTGAACAGGCGGCGGTAGTAGTACGTCTCCGGCTGCTGGATCCCCGAGGTCATGCGGCCCACGATCTGCGGACCGCTGCCCACGGGGTCCGGGGTGTCGCCCGGCGAGGCGGGGCCGGTCTGCCCGCGGTTGTCCATCACGAACGTCGACCAGCCGGAGCTCGGCAGCAGCGTCCACTGCTCGGGGATCCCGCGGCCGGTGTTGTTCCCGAGGAACTGGACCACGGTCCCGCGCGAGCCGCCGTGCGCGGGGGCCAGCATCCACCCCTTCACGGGATGCCCGTCGAACCCGGAGAAGGTCACGTCCCAGACGTCGATGCTGCGCAACGGGGACTCCGTCGGCTCGAAGCGAGCGGCCTCGCGGCCCGAGTGCTCGGCGAGGGTGGTCCGCCAGAACTCGTCGAAGCCGTCGGGCCCGAAGCGGTCGGGCTCGGTGCCGTCGGACCCGGTATCGACCGGTCCGGTCCCGGCCGGGTGGCCCGGACGGCAGGGGCGTTCCGGGGGCTCGCGCGTCGGCTCGGTGGGTGTCGCCATCGCTCCACGATAGGACTGCACAGAATGTGCAACAAGGGTTGACGTAGTTGAACTCAAATGCAAAAGTTGTGCATCGTCCCAGGATCTCGACCCACGCACCGTCGCGTCGGAAGGTTGTCGCATGCTCCCCGCATCCGGACTCTCCCTGAGCCGCCGGCAGTTCGCCGGCGCGATGGGCGCCGCGGCCGGTGCTGCGGCCGTCACCGGCTGCTCCTCCTCCGCCTCGAAGGACATGGACACCCTCCAGGTCTGGGGAGGCATCCCCGCCGAGAGCGGCCCGCAGGCCGTGATCGATCGCTTCCAGGAGGAGCACCCGGGCACCCACGTCACCTACACGCGGTACGTCAACGACGATCGCGGGAACCTCAAGGTGAACACCGCCCTGCAGGGCGGCGTCGACATCGACGTCTTCTTCACCTACGGCGTCCCGAACCTCACCATGCGCACCAACTCCGGTCTGGCCGCGGACGTCGGCGATCTCGTGCGCGCCACTCCCGAGCTGGAGGCCTTCCTGGATACCGAGGACCCCAAGGCCCTCATCGACGGCGACGAGATCACCGCGCTCGCGACGACACGGATCCCGCAGATGGTGCTGTTCAACGAGGACCTCCGGGAGAGCGCAGGGATCGAGCTGCCCACGCAGTGGACCGTCGAGGAGTACCTCGAGGTCATCCGCGCGCTCGCCGACGACGGGAAGTACGGCACCTACGTGCTGCCGGACATCGCCCGCATCGAGCTCGGCCCCAACTACCGCTTCACGAAGGACGGGAACTCCAACTTCTCCCACCCCGCCTTCCTGGAGCACTTCGAGCTGGCCGCGGAGCTGATCCGCGATGGCGTGCTCTATCCCTGGTCACAGGCGCTGGCCCGACAGCTCGAGGCGTACCAGCAGAACAACTTCATCGCCCAGGACTTCGGGCTGTGGACCACGGCGCCCTACTCGCTGCGGTTCCTCACCGACCAGGAGAACTACCCCCACGACTTCAAGGTCGCCTGTGCGCCCGTGCCGACCCTGGACGGCAACGACTGGAACACCGGCGAGTACGGGGCCTTCCTCCAGATCAACTCCAAGAGCCCCAAGCAGGACCTGGCCTGGGAGTTCTGCAAGTTCTGGCTGCTGGAGAGCGCGCAGGACGTGGTCAAGGCGGGGTACATCTCCCTGCTGGGCGACGTCGGGGACGACGAGCTCCTGGACGGAATCCTCGGGGAGGGCGCGGAGGAGTTCTTCGACGTCGACTCGTTCCGTCGCACCCTGTTCGAGGACCAGCCGCGCATGCACCTGGACACCGAGCTGACCGCGTACACGGAGATCACGCAGAAGTACCAGCAGCAGCGCGACGTGTGCTGGCTCCTCGAGCGGACTCCGCAGAAGGCCATCGAGAACGTCGACAGCAACGCCCAGGCGCTCATCGACCGGTTCGAGGAGGACTGACATGGCGATCGTCGACACCAGGATCGAGACGGCCGACGGGCCCGCCGCCGCGGCAGACGGGCGACTTAGGCGGCCCACGGGCCGCGCGCCCTCGGAGCCGAAGGCATACGTCGGCTGGCTCTTCATCGCCCCGAACCTCCTGGGGGTGCTGGCCTTCACCTTCGTGCCCCTGATCTCGGTGGTGCTGCTCTCCTTCACCCGCTGGAACCTCGTCTCGGGCTTCGGGGGCATCGAGTTCGTCGGCCTGGACAACTTCCTCGCCGTGTTCCGGGACCCGACCTTCTGGCGCAGCCTCCTGACCACGATCGCGTACGCCGGGGTCGCCGTGCCGCTGACCCTCGTGGTCGGCCTCGCGCTCGCGCTCGCCCTGAACCGGGACATCCCGGCCCGGGGCCTGCTGCGTGCCGCCTTCTTCGTGCCGTACATCGTGAACATCGTGGCGATCGGCATGACCTGGCAGATGCTGCTGGACCCGGAGGCAGGCCTGGTGAACCAGGTGCTCGGGGTCTTCGGAGCGGAGAACCTGCCGCAGTGGTTCGCCTCGTCGAACTGGGCGCTGCCCGCGCTGATCCTGGTGACGATCTGGTCCCAGGCCGGCTACGCGAACCTCATCTACCTCTCGGCCCTGCAGGACGCTCCCACCCAGCTGTACGAGGCGGCCCGCATCGACGGGGCCGGGCGCTGGGCGTCTTTCCGGACGATCACGTGGCCGTCCCTGCTGCCCACCACAGTGTTCCTGCTGGTGACGCTGTTCGTGGGGATTTCGCAGACCTTCGGGATGATCGCCCTGATCACCAACGGCGGTCCGGGCGACTCCACGACCACGCTGTCGTTCTACATGTACCAGACCAGTTTCCAGTTCTACCGGTTCGGCTATGCCTCCGCCGTGGGCCTGGTGACCTTCATCGGCATCTTCGCCATCATGCTCCTGATGTGGCGAGCCCAGCGAGGAAGGGCGCTCCATGACTGACGCGACGACGACGGCGACCACGACGACGGCGAGCACGAGGACCACGACGGCCGGCGGCGGGCCTGGCCGGGGCACGGGCATGGCGCAGCGGCAGGCGCTGCGCACGCGCCGGGACCGCGTGCGCCGCTGGGCCTGGGGCATCCCGATGTGGATCCTCGCGCTGGTGTTCCTGCTGCCCTTCGCCTGGATGATCTCCACCTCGCTGAAGCCGGATCTGGAGGCCTTCAGGATCCCCATGCAGTGGATCCCGGACCAGCCGCGCTGGGAGAACTACACGGAGGTGCTGTTCGGGGAGAGCTCGATCCTCATCCCCTTCGGGAACTCGGTGTTCGTCGCGGCGCTGCGCGTGCTCGGCGAGCTGACCACCGCGACCCTGGCCGGGTACGCCTTCGCCAAGCTCCGCTTCCCCGGGCGCGGCAAGGTGTTCATCGCCTACCTCGCCACGTCTCTGATCCCGGCCCAGCTGCTGCTGGTGCCGCGCTTCGTGTACTTCGAGAAGCTCAGCCTGTACGACACCCTGTGGGCGCTGATCCTCCCGGGCATGTTCACGGTGCTGGGGACCTTCCTCATGCGTCAGTACTTCATCTCCCAGCCGGACGAGTTCGCGGAGGCCGCACGGCTCGACGGCGCGAACGAGTTCCAGATCTTTGTCCGGATCTACCTGCCCAATGCGATGTCGATGATCAGCGCCCTGGCGATCCTCACCTTCGTCTGGTCCTGGAACGACTACGAGACCCCGCTGGTCTTCCTCTCCACCCCCGAGAACTACACGCTCCCCATGGGGCTGACCAGCTTCACCGACGAGAACGGGGCGATGGCGGCCGGCCTGTCGATGGCGGCCTCGGTCATCTCGATCATCCCGATCCTGCTGGTGTTCCTGATCTTCCAGCGCCGGTTCGTGCGCGCCATGACCGAGAGCGCACTGAAGTAGGAGACGTGGCGACGGAGCAGCTCCGGGCCTGCCGCACCGAGCACACTGGGCAGGGCCCCGGTCACGCCCGCACCGGGCCCCGTCGTCGACTGGCCCGACGAACCGGCCCGATGACCTCCCGCCTCCCGCCTCCCGCGACTGCACAAGGACCCCCGCCCATGAGCACCACCCCTGACCCCGCCGCTTCCCCGTCGGCCCTGCGGCGACTCCGTGAGGAGCTGCCCCAGCTCAACCCCGGAAACCGTCGGATCGCCGAGGCGATCCTCGCCGACCCCCTCGCCGCCGGCGACTCCTCGATCACCGCGCTCGCGACGGCTGCGGAGACCTTCCCCGGCGCGATCTCCCGCTTCGCCCGCAAGCTCGGATACGCCGGCTTCCCGGCCCTGCGCGCGGCGATAGCCCTGGACAACGGGCGGGCGGCGCAGTCCGGGTGGGAGCGGGACATCGGCACGGCGATCACGCCCGCCGACTCCTCCGGGGATGTCCTGGACATCCTCGCCGGCACCGCGGCCCGCGCGCTCCGCGATGCCGCCGCCGTGATCGACCAGGCCCAGGTCGAACGCGCGGCCGACGCGATCACCGCGGCCGAGCGCGTCCACCTGCACGGCGAATGGGGCGACTCCATCGCCGTGCGCGAGCTCTACCTGCGCCTCCAGCGGATCGGCGTCGCCGTCTGGTGCCATGAGTCCGGGCCGCGCACCCTCGATCTCGTCTCCCGCACCTTCACCGAGCGGGACGTGGTCCTGGTGCTGAACCGCTCCGGGAAGGACGCCACGGCGCTCGAGCTGCTCCGGAGCGCCGAGCGCGCCGGGGCGACCACGATCGCGGTGCACGGCGTTCCCGGCTCCGCCCTCGAGCAGGCGGCCGACATCCCGCTCTTCACCGGCATCCGCAACGGCTCCGTGTGGACCCAGCACTTCGCCGGTCGCGCGAGCGACACCCTGCTGACCAGCATGCTCTGGCTGCTCGTCGCCCAGCGCCGCTCTGCCGACCCCACCATGCGCTTCGTGGACGACGGGACCCTGCAGTCGCACACCCCCGCCGCCCCCGACCTCGACAACAGCTGACGACCCCCACCACCCCACCTGCTGGAAGGAACCCCATGCTCACCGAATCCGTCACCACTGACATCGTCGTGGTGGGAGGAGGCCTCGCCGGAGTCTGCGCCGCGATCGGAGCCGCCCGGCAGGGCAGCCGGGTCGCCCTCATCCAGAACCGGCCCGTGCTCGGCGGCAACTCCTCGAGCGAGGTGCGGGTGTGGGTCTGCGGCGCCACGGCGCACGGCATCCACCTCTTCGCCCGCGAGACCGGGATCATGGGCGAGCTGTATGTCGAGAACCAGTTCCGCAACCCCGACGGCAACCCGTACTACTGGGATCTGCTGCTGCTGGAGAAGGTGCGCGCCGAACCCGGCATCGAGCTGTTCCTCAACACCGATGTCACCGAGGTCGAGGCCGACGGGCCCGAGGACGCCCGGGTGATCCGGTCCGTCACCGGATGGATGAGCGGCTCCGAACGACGGATCACCTTCACCGGGGGGAGCGTCATCGACTGCAGCGGCGACGGGCTGGTGGGGCATCTCGCCGGGGCGGAGGTCATGCGGGGGAGCGAGCCGCGGGAGCAGTTCGGCGAGTCCTGGGCCCCCGAGCAGGCGGGGGAGGACATGCTCGGCTCCACGATCCTCTTCTACACCAAGGACGTCGGACATCCGCAGAAGTTCGTCGCCCCGCCCTTCGCGATCGACATCGCCCAGACCGCGATCCCGCAGAACCGGGTGATCCGCCAGACGATGAGCGGATGTGACTTCTGGTGGATCGAATGGGGAGGCCACCTCGACGTCGTCCACGACAACGAGCGGATCCGCGACGAGCTGCAGGCCGTCTGCTACGGGCTGTGGGACCACATCAAGAACTCCGGGCAGTACGACGCGGACACGCTCAGCCTCGAGTGGGTGGGGGCCGTCCCCGGCAAGCGCGAGTACCGGCGGTTCGTCGGCGATCACGTCCTCACCCAGCACGACGTGCTCGGGCAGACGGAGTTCGAGGATCGGGTCGCCTTCGGCGGCTGGTCGATCGACCTCCACCCCGTGGGCGGGGTCTATGCGAGCGAGAAGGGATCGCGGCACTGGCACCCGGACGGGAATTACCACATCCCGGTGCGCGCGCTGTACTCGCGCAACGTCACGAACCTGTGGATGGCCGGGCGCGACATCAGTGCCAGCCACGTCGCTTTCGGCAGCACCCGGGTGATGGCCACCTGCGCCATCCTCGGCGAGGCCGCTGGGATCGCCGCCGCGGTCGCCGGCCGCCTCGGGGCGAGCCCCCGCGACCTCGCCGCCGACCACGTGCCCGAGCTGCACCGGGCGATGGTGCGGGCCGACGCCTCGCTGCTCGGCGTCCGTGACGACGACCCGGCGAACCTGGCGCTCGGCGCCGAGGTGAGCGCGTCCACCTCGAAGACGATGCTCGGTTCGACGCGGAGCACCGGGCGGATCACCCTGGACCACGATCTCGCCCTCGTGCTGCCGGTCGACCCGGAGCTCGGGGAGGTTGAGATCCTTCTCGACGCCGCCGAGGACACCGAGCTCCTCGTCGAGCTGCACAGCGTGGGCAGGCCGCAGAACTATCTGCCGGCCGCCCGCGAGCGCAGCGCCGTGGTCCCGGTCCGCCACGGACGGTCCTGGGCACGGGCGGATCTGAGCTGGGAGCCGGGCGAGGCCCAGAACACCGTTGTGGTCCTGCGGAGGAACCCGCTGCTCGAGGTCCATCAGGCCGAGCGGGTCGAGCCCGGCACCGTCACGATGCGGCACCGGGACCTGCCGCTGGACGAGGCGACCCCCGAGCAGTGGCGGTACTGGAAGGAGACCCTGCACGGGCACGGCATCTGCTTCCGCGCGACCTCTCCCACCCGCGCCTTCGCCCCCGAGCAGGCGATCGGCGGCTACGCACGGCCCTACGGCGGCCCGGCGATGTGGGTCTCGGACGACGCCGCCGAGGACCCGCAGCCCTGGCTGCGGCTGGACTGGGCGGACCCGCAGGAGATCACGACCGTCGACCTCGTGCTCGACGACGACGTCAACGAGGACCTCATCAACCTCCACCATCACCGCACCCCGGACGACACGATGCGGTCCCTGGTGCACACCGCCCGTGTCGAGGCGCTCGTGGACGGGCAGTGGCAGGAGATCGCCCGGATGGAGGAGAACCGCGAACGCCACCGCTCCTTCCCGCTCGCCCGCCCGGTGCGGACCGACTCCCTCCGCGTCGTGGTCGAGGAGATGAACGGGGCTCCGACGGCGCGCATCGTGTCGCTGCGGGTCTACGGGGACTGATGGCTGAGCGCCGAGCACTGGGCACTGGGCACTGAGCACTGGGCACTGAGCACTGAGCACTGAGCACTGAGCCCGGAGTCTGCGGGCGCCCATCACATTCTTATTGAAGTTTCATCTAGTTGGGCGCATGATGGTCGGGACGACATCGATCGGAAGGATCGCCCCATGAACTCCTCGCCCCTGACCACCCCCTCCGCGACGGCCGGCACGGTCGACGGGCGGCACTTCTCCTCCGACCTCGCCATGGATGCCGTGACGCTGCGCGTCGGCGACCTCGAGCTCATGAGCTCCTACTACGAGAGCGCCCTCGCCCTCACCCCGATCGAGGAGCAGTCCCGCGTGAACGGCGAGATCCATCGGGTCCTCGGTCGCGGCACCGTCCCCTTCGTGCGCCTCGTCGCCACGCCCGGGCTGCCGGGCGTCGATCCCCGCCAGGCAGGCCTCTTCCATACCGCCTTCCTCTTCGAGGACCAGGCCGCGCTCGCCGGCACCGTGCTGCGCGCCGCCCAGGATCCCCGCTCCCGCTTCGCGGGCTCCAGCGACCACCTCGTCTCCGAGGCCTTCTACTTCGCCGATCCCGAGGGCAACGGCATCGAGCTGTACTGGGACCGCCCCCGCGACCAGTGGACCTGGACCGATGGCCAGGTCGCGATGGACACCCTGCACCTCGACCCCGACGCCTACCTCCGCGAGCACCTGACCGACGAGGTCACCGCCGCCCCGAGCGTGCGCCCGGGCATCGTGGGCCACGTGCACCTCCAGGTCGGCGACGTCGACACGGCCCGGGCGTTCTACGTCGACACCCTCGGCTTCGAGACCACCGTGGGCTCCCACCCCGGCGCCCTGTTCGCCGCGGCCGGCGGCTATCACCACCACGTCGCGATGAACACCTGGAACAGCCGCGGGGCCGGTCCACGTGCCACCTCGCTCGGCCTGGCCGACGTGGCGATCACCGTGCCCGGCCGCGAGGACCTCGACGCCCTGACCGCTCGCCTGTCCGGCGCCAAGCTCCCCTTCGCGGACGACGGCCGCTCCGTGAACGTGCGCGACCCGTGGGGCACCCCCGTCACCGTGAGCCTGCCCGGGACCAGCACCGAGGAGCTGCTGGCCCGCTGAACCGCTGAACCGCTGACCTGTCGGTGGCGGGCAGGTCAGCGGGAATCCGCCGACCGGGGGCCGATCAGTCCGTGCGGGGTCCGGTCAGTCGCAGGTGCCGTCCGCAGCGCACGCGGTGCCACTCTCGAATTCTCCGCCGAGCAGCGAGGACAGCGAGGCCAGGGGGGCCGGGCGCTCCGAGGCGGTCGTGCCAGCCTCATCGGCTCGCGTGCCTGCCGCGTCGGCCTGCGGGCCTGCGGTGGTGGGCCGCTGATCTGCGCTGGTCATGACTGCGCCCGCTCGGACCGGGTCTCCTCGGCGATCTGCCGCAGCGCCTGGCGGAAGGCATCCAGCGGCAGAGCGCCCGGAGCGGTGTAGGTGTCGTTGAACAGGAAGAACGGGACGCCGCGGGCGCCCATCTGCACGGCCTCGCGCACATCGGCCTCGACCTCGGCCTCGTGGGTCTCGCCGGCGAAGGCGGCCCGCGCCGCATCCTCGGGCAGGCCGGCCTCGACCGCGCGCGCCACGACGGTCTCCGCGTCGAAGGGGTTCGAGGCGCCGGTGAAGTAACCGCGTTGGAGGTCCATGAAGTAGCCCGTCGCCGCATCGATGCCGCTGACCTCACGAATCGCCTGCAGCACACGATGCACACCGCGGGTATTGGCCATCGGCCGACCGATCACGTACTCACGGCCCAGCTCCTGCGCCATCCCCTGGATCTGCGCCTCCATCTCGCGCACGCTCTCCTCGGGCATGCCCTTGGCGGCGACCAGGTGGGCGATGTTGTCGCGCACGGCGTCGGTGGGGGAGGTGGGGTCCAGCTCGAAGGAGTGGGCGCGCACATGCACCTGGCCCTCGAGGCCCTCGGCGGCGATCGCGTCGTGCAGGCGGGACTCGCCGATGTAGCACCAGGGACAGACCACGTCGGTCCACACATCGACGGTGATCAGCGGCTCGGTGGCGCCCGTCGGGGTGCTCGGGCTGGTGGTGCTCTCGGTCATCGTGCCCTCCAAGGCGAGGATGGGTGTGCGGCCGTCCCGCAGCACCCCTAGATGCTTGAAAACGGTACTACGAGGGCGGTGTTCCGGCGAGGACCGGGATCACCTTTCGCCTCCGGCACAACGCGGACGCCGCGAGCGGAGTCGCGCTCCGGGATGCCCTTCGCCGAGACGGTGAGTGCTGAGAAGTTGCCCTCCTCGGCTGACCTCTGGGGTCGGTCACCGGTCACACTGGGGATGTCCCGACTGACGGTGCCACACTGGACGGTGCCCGTCGCCGCACGGCGAGCCCGCCCCGATGACGACCAGGATGCTCATGTCCCTGCTGTTCTCCCCTCTCGAGCCCACCGCGGCCACCCCCGCAGCTGCGGAGTCGGTCCTGCGACCCCTGGAGGTACGGCGCTGATGAGCTCGCGCAAGAAGCGGAATCAGACCACGGGCCGCGCGACCACGAGTCGGCCGACGAGCCCTGCTGCGGTGACGCCTGCTTTCCCCTCCACGCCCGCTCCGGCGGAGGCCGACGACGTGGCTCTCACGGACACCCCGCTCACTGCCGCCGAGGCCGAGGCCGAGGCCGAGGCCGAAGCTGATACCGGGTCCGTGACCGCGTCCGCGTCCGCGTCCGCGTCCGCGTCCGAGACCGAGACCGACGCCCTGGACGTCCCGGACGAGTCGGCAGGGAACGGGACCAGCTCAGAGGCCGGCACGTCCGAGCGGTCCCCGCGCCTGCCCTCGTGGTCGATGGCCGCGGAGACCGATGTGTGGTCCGCAACGGACCCGTCGGACGAGACGGACCTGTCGCACGAGACAGTCCCGTCGGACAAGATAGACCCCTCGGACGAGACAGTCCCGTCGGACAAGACAGACCCCTCGGACGAGACAGTCCCGTCGGACGAGACAGAGCTTCAGGACGAGCCTCTGGAGGCCCCGGCGGGCGACGCACCGGCGACGCCGGAGGCCGCGTGGCTGCAGGACGGCGCCGACGACATCGACGCCCAGGTCGCGACGGTGACTGAAGCGGATACGGCCGAGCGCGAGCAGTCCGGCGACCCCGCGCTCGCGCCCGACCGTGAACAGCCCGGCGCTCCCGACCCCCAGCCGGGCGACGAGTCGGGGCTGTTCGACCCGGAGTCGGGGAACCGCTGGACCGTCGTCGATGAATCCGCCGGAAGCGCCGAACGCGACGGCGATGAACCGGGGGAGCAGTCGGCCCAGTACGGCGGCGACTCGGCCGACGCCGACGCTGGCGACGCCTCTGACTCCGACGCCAACGCGGGCGCCGCACCTGACGCCCCTGATGCCCTTGACGCCTCTGACCCCAACTCCGCTCCGAGCGGCTCGGCCAGCGACGCTCTGCCGGCGTTCCCCGTTCCGGTGACGATGTCCCCCAAGGCCAAGAAGTTCGGCTGGTCGCGGGAGTCGCTCCTGACCGGCCAGCCGGCACCGAGTGCGGGCGACGCCCCCGACTCGCGCTCGCCGAGGACGGAGAAGGCCACGACGGAGAAGGCCAAGAACCTCTGGCGCAGCGTGCGGGGAGCGAAGGCCGGCAGTCCGACAGCCGAGAGAACCGGCTCTGCCGACGTCGAGGAGCACGACCGGACCACTGATTCCGCACACTCCGCCGGGCTCGCATCGCCCGACGCCTCCGGGACGTCCGCGAACTCCGCACCTCCGACCGGAACGCTCTCGTCCCCGCCCGGAACGCCGTCGTCGAAGAGCTCCTCACCGTCGACAGGTTCGGCGGCATCCACCGGGTACGCCGGATCGACGGCGGCCGCGACGTCCACCGCGACGTCCACCGCGACGACCGGCACGACCGGCACGACCGGCACGCCCGGCGTGACCAGTACGAGCGGCACGGCCGACGCCTCCTCCTCGCAGAGCACCCCCGAGGACGACGCACCCACCGGACGCTTCCATCACGTCCTCCAGGTGCTCAGCCCGTACCTGCGCACCCACCGCGCCGCTCTGCTCACCGGGGCGATCGCCCTGCTGCTGAGCGTGTGGCTGCTGGTCGCGCTGCCCTTCCCGCTGAAGTACGCGGTCGATGCGGCGGTGGCTTCCACCGGGGCCGATCTGCCGGCGCTGGCCGAGCTCACGGGCGACCCGGGCCGCCGCCTCGCGATCGGCGTCATCGTCTTCTCCGCACTGCTGGTCCTGCAGGTCGCGACCCGTTTCACGGCAGTCGCCGCGCTCGGCCGGGTCGGGGTCCGAACCGCCACCAGCTTGCGCTCGAGTCTCCTGTCCCACCTGCACCGGCTGACGCCGGGCGCCGAGGGGCGACCCTCCTCGGGGTCATCCGCCGCTCGTCAGGGCGAGGCCGACCAGGACGACGTCGTCCGGCCGCTGATCGAGGATGTCGCGGCCCTGCGCGACCTGCTCTCGCATTCCGGGCCGCGGGCCGCGGCGAGCATCCTGACCCTTCTGACTCTCCTGGTGGTGACGGTCATCGTCGCGCCACTCGGGGCGCTCGTGCTGCTCGCGACCGGGCTGCTGTACACCCTGGCGATCGGCCTCTCGATGCGCCGCAGCCGCTCCGCCGCGGCCACCGCCCGCTCCGAGAGCCGCATGCTCGCCGACACCGCCGATGAGCTCGTCGCCGCCACGGGCACCGTCCAGACCTACGGCCTGGAGACCCGTTCCTCGCGCGGGCTGACCGAGGCGGGTCTCCGCGCCGGCCGCGCCCTGACCCGGTCCCGACGGGTCGACTCCCTGCAGAATCTGCTCACGCAGCTCGTCGCCGGGATCGGCGTGGTCGGGACCCTGCTCCTGTGCGGATCGCGGGTCGCGGCCGATGCCATGACCCCCGGCGATCTCGTGCTGGTGCTGGTCGATGTGCTGATCCTGCTCATCGTGCTGCGCGACCTGCTGGAGAACGTCGGCTCCCTGCGGGGAGCCGCTGCCGCCGGTGATCGCATCGCCGACCTGCTCGAGCGCGAGGCCTCGATCGCCGAGCCCCAGCGCACTCAGCCCGTGGACCGGGTGGGCGGCGAGATCGTGTTCTCCGCCGTCAACACCGCTGTCAGCACCCCCGTCCCCACTGCCGCGGACACCGCGGCCGGGAGCGGCGGGAACCTGTTCGACATGGTCTCCCTCGTGGTCCCCAGCGGCCAGCACGTGGCCCTGCTGGACCGGGAGGGTCGGGAATCCGCCGCCCTGATCGCCTACCTGCTGCGCTTCGACCAGCCCGACACCGGCCGCGTGCTGCTGGACCGCTACGACACCCGCGCCGTCTCCCTGGGCGATCTGCGCCGCCAGCTCGCCGTCGTCCAGCGCGAGCCGGTGCTGTTCACCGACACCGTGCGGGAGAACATCCGCATCGGCCGCCCCGACGCCACCGACGACGAGGTGCGCGACGCGGCCCGCCGGGCCGGGATCGATGACGTGATCTCCCAGCTCAGCAATGGGTTCGACACCGTGCTGGTGCGCCGCGGCGATGTCCTCACCGACGGTCAGCGGCGCCGCGTCGCGATCGCCCGCGCCCTGCTCCGCGACGCCCCGATCGTGGTGCTCGATGCGGCCGACGCCGGACTGTCGGGCGCCGAGCGGCGTCCCGTCCTCGCGGCCCTGGCGGCGCTGGCCGAGGGACGCACGGCGATCGTGCGCAGCCGCGACCCCGAGACCGTCACCGCCATGGACCGCGTGCTGTGGTTCGAGGGTGGCGAGGTCCGCGAGGACGGGACGCCCGCGGTCCTGGCCTCTGACCCCGACAGCCGCCTCACGACCTGGCTGCGCGCCCAGGACGAGACCGTCAGCTGACCCTCGACCCTCGATCCCGCGCCACCGCGCGGCCACGTCCCTGACACGCCCGTGACATGTGGCCGCGCCACGCTGGAGCCACTGTCCGGGCCCCGCGGGGTTCGTCGGCCGTACCGGTGATCTCCCGGGGCAGCGCGAGAAAGCGGGTCCGCGATGAAGATCTCCGTCATCGGTGTGGGGTACCTCGGCGCCGTCCACGCCGCCAGCATGGCCGAGCTCGGGCACGAGGTGATCGGCCTGGACGTCGACACCGAACGCCTCGAGAGGCTCTCCGCCGGCGAACCGCCCTTCCATGAACCGGGGTTCCCCGAGCTCCTGCGCCGCGGCCTGGCCGCAGGCCGTCTGCGCTTCACCGCTGACGTCGCCGACCTCGCCGACGCCGACGTGCACTTCCTGGGGCTGGGCACTCCGCAGCGGGCCGACGGGTTCGGTGCGGACCTCACCGCTCTGGACGCCGCCGTCGACTCCCTAGCCGGCGTGCTCCCGGCCCGCGCCGGGGCGAGGACGCTCGTGGTCGGGAAGTCGACCGTGCCCACCGGCACCGCCCGCCGTCTCGCCGACCGGCTCGAACAGATCGACGGCGTGCACCTGCTGTGGAACCCCGAGTTCCTGCGCGAGGGCTTCGCGGTGCGCGACACCCTCGAGCCCGACCGGATCGTCTACGGCGTGCGCGACCCCGAGGCCGCCGGCCCGGAGATCGCGATGCTCGACGCGGTCTACGCGCAGATCCTCGGCGGCCCCGGCAGGTCCGACGGCCCAGGCAGGTCCGACAGGCTCGACGGCCCTGAGAACCCCGTCAGGCCCGACAACCCCGGCAGCCCCGGCGGCGGGGTGCCGCGCCTGGTCATGGGCTACGAGGCCGCCGAGCTGGTGAAGGTCTCCGCGAACGCCTTCCTGGCCACCAAGATCTCTTTCATCAACGCGATGGCCGAGCTGTGCGAGGCGACCGGCGCCGACGTCACCGACATCTCCCGCGCGCTCGGCATGGACGACCGCATCGGGAACAAGTTCCTGCGCGCCGGCGCAGGGTTCGGCGGCGGCTGCCTGCCCAAGGACATCCGCGCCTTCATCGCCAGCGCCGAGGATCTCGGCGTGGGCCAGGCGCTGGGGTTCCTGCGCGAGGTCGACGCCATCAACCAGCGCCGACGGGTGCGGGTGGTGGACCTGGCCCGCGAGATGCTCGGGACCCTGCGCGGCCGACGCATCACCGTGCTCGGCGCGGCCTTCAAGCCCGACAGCGACGACGTGCGCGACTCCCCGGCCCTCGAGGTCGTCTCCCGCCTGATGGCCGCCGGGGCGCACGTCACGGTCACCGATCCCGAGGCGCTCGAGAACGCCCGCCGCCGGGTCGAGGGCCTGGCCGCCGTGCAGGACACGACCGAGGCGCTGCGGGGCGCCGAGCTGGTGCTCCTGCTCACGGAGTGGCGCGAGTACCGGGACCTGGACCCGGTCGCCGTCGCGCAGCTGGTCGCGAGGCCGCGCATCCTCGACGGCCGCACCGTGCTCACCCCGAGCGCATGGCGCGCAGCGGGGTGGGAGTTCCGGGCGCTGGGCCGCCCCGATGCCCCGACCACGCTGCCCGCGCAGGACCGGAGGGACCCCGTCGCGGATGCCCTGATCGACACCGCGGCACAGGCATAGGGGCGAGGCGGTCGGCTCAGAAGTCCCGAGCTGTCTCCGCCGGGTGCTGGACGTCGTCGTGGATGCGCGTGAGGTGCACGCGCCGGGTGAGGCGGATGAGTGGACGCACCAGCATCAGGGCGCTGCCGATGACGAAGAGGGTCGTGGCGAGCGTCATGGTCGCCTCGGAGAAGAACAGGAGGCTGCCGATGAGGAAGATGATCCCGATCAGGACGTCGTTGAGGATCGACAGCGTCTCGTAGCGCTGGCGGATGATCAGCTCGTCCCGGCCCAGGTGCAGCACGAGACGATCATCGGAGGGGTTCTGGTTCATCCCGCCCACTCTACGAACTGCCGGGTCCGCGAACCCCGCTTCCGCCGGTCGTGGGTCCGGGCAGGGCCGGGCAGGGCCGGGCAGGGCCGGGCAGGGCCGGGCGGGGCCGCGCGGGGACGGACGGGTCAGGCCGTCTCGGGCTCCGGGTCGTCGAAGAACGAGGTGCCCTCGTCCTCGCTCTCGTCGGACTCGTCGGAACCATCGGTACCATCGGATCCGTCTGACCCGTCTGACCCGTCTGACCCGTCTGACCCGTCTGACCCGTCGTGCCCGTCGGTCTGCAGTGCGCGGCGGCGCTGGACGATGGCCCCGAGCAGACCCAGGACCACGCCGACCGCGAGCCAGCCGCCCAGCCACAGCAGGTCACCGCGAGGATCGATCCAGCCGCCACCGATCGCGGCGCGGAAGGTGTCCACGGCGTGGGTCATCGGCAGGTACGGGTGGATGGCCTGGAAGAACGGCGGCAGGGTGGCGACCGGATAGGTGCCTCCCGCGCCGGAGATCTGCAGGGCGATCAGCACCAGTGCCACGAACTTCCCGACCGGGCCGAACAGCGCCCCGAAGCCATGGTTCAGGGCCACGAACACCAGGCTCGTGAACCCGGCGAGCCCGAACATCAGCGGCAGGTCCCCGACGGTGATCCCGACCCCCCAGCGCAGGGCGCTCACGGCGATGGCGGACTGCACCAGGCCCAGCAGGAACGCGGGCACCAGACCGCCGGCGAGCAGCCGGAGCGCGCCGACCCCGCGGGAGGCGGCCTCGGCGGAGAACGGCGGCATCATGAGGAAGATGGACATGCCGCCCACCCACAGGCTGATCGCCAGGAACAGCGGGGCCAGGCCCTCGCCGAATCGCGTCAGCTCGTGATCGCGCTCGAAGCTCATCTGCACGACGTCCGAGGCGGTCCCGGCGAGCTCGTCGCTCTCTTCGTCGGTGTACGAGGGCACATCGCCCTTCGCATCCTCGAGCCCGTCGCGGAGCTCGACGGAGCCGTCCGCGAGCTGACCCGCGCCGTCGTCCAGATCCACGGCGCCGTCGGCGAGATCGCCGGCCCCGTCGTCGACCTTCCCGGACCCGTCGGCGAGGGTCCCGGTGCCGTCCTCGAGGTCACCGGCCCCGGCGGCGAGCTTCTCGGCCCCGGACTGGGCGTCGGAGGTGCCGTCGGCCAGCTGGCCCGCTCCGTCGGCGAGGGCGGCGGATCCGCTCGCGAGGTCCTCGGCGCCGGTGCGGGCGGTGCCCACGCCGTCGGTGTACCGGCCCACGCCGGAGGCCAGGTCCTGCGCCCCGGAGTTCGCGGTGTCGGTGGCCTCGGCGAGCTGCGCGGCGCCCGAGGAGACGTCCTGCGCGCCGGAGTTGAGCAGGTGCACGTCGTCGGCGCCCTGCTGGAGGGTCGCGTAGGCGTCGGGCAGGGCGACGGCCGCGGCGCGTGCCTGGTCGGTGAGATCGGCGGCGAGGTCGCTCGCGGAGGATCCCTCGGGGGTGTCGGGCAAGCCCGTCCCGGCGTCCTCGCGCAGCGTGGCGAGCGTGGTGTTCAGCGTGGAGGCGTCCTCGGCGAGCGTCCCGGTGGTGTCGGAGAGCTGGGAGGCGTCCTCGGCGAGGGTGCTCGTGGTCGTGGAGAGGTCATCGGTGTAGGTGACGATGCGGTCGGCCGCATCGGTCATCCCGGTGGCGGTGTCCGCGACGTCGGTGGTCTGCTGCGCCGCGGTCCGGGCCGCATCGTCCGCGGTGCTCGCATCCGTCGCGGCCTGCGAGGCGTCGTCACGGGCGCTCTGCGAGCCCTCCGAGACGCCGGCGAGCTCGTCGCAGAAGGCGGCGTCGGCCCCGGATTCCTCGCAGCGGGCCGCGAGGTCGTCGACCTTCCCGGTGTAGGTGTCGACCGTGTCCGAGGAGGTCGCGGCGCTGTCCGCCGCGGTCCCGGTGGCCGCCGCCGTGTCCTGCACGGAGGTGTCCAGGGCGGTGACGTCCTCCTGGATGGTGGAGGCGCCCTCCTGGAGCGTGCGGGCATCGGCGGCGCGATCGGCAGTGTTCTCGCTGAGGGTCTGCGCGTCCGTCGCCACGTCGGTGGCGGTGCCGTCCAGGGTGCTCGCTGCGTCGGAGAGGGTCCCCGCGGCGGTCGCAGGCTGCTCGAGCAGCCCGGAGATGTCCGCGGCCTGGGCCGCGCTCTCGAGGTCGTCGATGGCCGTGACCAGGTCGTCGCTGGTCTTCTGGACGCTCTCGGGGGTCACCCCGATCTCGTCGGCCCGCTGCTGGGCGGCGGCGATCGTGTCGTCGAGCTGCTGGGTGCCGTCGGCCACCTGGCCGGCGCCGCTGGCGAGGTCGGAGGCCCCGGTGGCGAGCTGGTCCGTGCCCGCTGCGAGGTCGGAGGCCCCGGTGCGCAGCGGGCGTCCCTTCTCGTCGAGCTCGACCAGGCCGGAGCTGAGCTGCTGTGCTCCGCTGGTGAGGGTCGCGGTCCCGTTCTGCAGGTCGACGGCGCCGTTGGCGAGGTCGCCCAGGCCCACGACCAGGTCGAGCGTGCCGTCGTGCAGGGTCGAGGCGCCGTCGGCGACCTTGCCCGCGCCGCTCGCGAGATCGGAG
>NZ_JBQSXM010000015.1:0-71238 GCF_052378285.1 Brachybacterium sp. AOP3-A1-3
GCCCGGGGGGGGGGCCCCCACCCCCCCCCCCCGACTCACATCCACTTGCTGCGCTTGAAGATCACGTAGAGCAGCACCCCGAGGGCGACCATCATCCCGATGGCCATGGGGTAGCCGAGCGCCCAGTGCAGCTCGGGCATGTCGTCGAAGTTCATGCCGTAGATGGCGCCGATGAGCGTGGGGGCGAAGAGGATGGCCGCCCAGCCGGAGATCTTCTTCATGTCCTCGTTCTGGCGCTGCGCGACCAGGGTCCCGTTGACGTCGAGGATCTGGGAGAGGGCCTCGCGCAGATCCCGTACGCGCGAGGCCGCCCGGGCCAGGTGGTCGTCGACGTCGTCGAGGTAGGCCTGCAGCTCGCCGGGGATCTCGTACTTCCCGAAGCCGGCCTGCAGGTCCTCGACCACGTCGCGCAGCGAGGTGATCACCTGCTGCATGTCGATGACCTCCTGGCTGAGCCGGTAGATCCGCTCGGCGACCGCGGCATCCCCGCTGAACACCTGCCGTTCGATCTGCTCCTGGTCGATTCGGAGTCCCTTCAGCACGGGGTCGTAGCCGTCGACGATCGTGTCGAGCACGCGGTAGAGCACGGCCTCGGGTCCGAGCTCGAGGAGGTTGACGTCCTCGAGCACCGAGCGCTCCCGGCGGGTCGAGGTCAGCGGGTGCTCCTCGTCGAGCTGCGGGCCGGGGGTGCCGTCGATCCAGCTCCCGTCCTGGCAGAGCACGGCCACCGCGCCGGGTCGCAGCAGCAGGTGGAACTCCGCGAAGACGACCTCCTCCTGCTCGTCGACGTAGCGGGCCGAGCGCACCACGAGGAACAGCACGTCGCCGTACCGCTCGAGCTTCGGGCGCTGGTGGGCGTTGAGCAGGTCCTCGAGCAGCAGTGGGTGCAGGTCCCAGGCCTCGCCGAGTTCCAGGATCTGCTCGCGGTCGGGCCGCAGGTAGAAGAACATCACCATCCGGTCCGGGGCCGCACGGGAGAACTCCAGCGCGTCGTCCATCGAGTGGCCGTCGGGTTGGCGCGCGGGGGCACCGTCCGTGACGTACCGGACCATCGGCGCTGCACCGGCGCCGGATCGGGTGGCTCCGTGCGCCTGCCCCCGGGCGCGTTCAGAGCGCCGGTTCCCGGACAGGCTGTGTCGTCGCATGCTCATCGATGTGTCTCCTTCCCTGCTGCTCGGCTCACACGCCGAACACGCCCTCCGCGAAGCCGATCACGTCCGCGATCACCTCGTCGCGATTGGTCTCGTTGAAGATCTCGTGCTCGGCTCCCGGGTAGGTCTTCACGAAGGTCCGTGGGCCGCGCAGCGACTGCAGCCCCTCCCAGCTGGCGGGGAGCGGCACCAGACGGTCCGCCTCGCCGTGCAGGTAGAGCATCGGATGCTCGCCCACGTCGCCGGCCTCCTCGATCGTGCGCATCGCCTGCTGGAGGCCCTCGAGCGTGGGGCGGGCGAAGTCGCCGTGCCACACCAACGGGTCCGCGGCGTAGGCCTCGCCGACGCCAGGATCGCGGGAGAGGGTGCCGGGGTCGATCGGGGTCGACGGGATCTCGTCGAGCGCGAGCAGCTCGTCCACGGTGGCCCAGGAGCCCAGCACCGGACCCGAGAGCACGGTCGCCGCCAGGGCGTCCGCGTGGACCTGGGTGTAGCGGGCGGCGATCAGCCCGCCCATGGAGTGCCCGATCAGCACGATCGGCAACCCCTCGTGCTGGGAGGCGGCGTGCTGGACCACGAGGTGGAGATCCTCGACGACCGGCTCGAAGTCGCTGATCAGCACGCGCTGGCCGTCGCTGCGGCCGTGGCCGAGATGATCCGCGGCGTAGACCGCGGCGCCGGCGTCGTTCAACCGGGCGGCGACCCACTCGTAGCGGCCCACGTGCTCGCCGTAGCCGTGGGAGAGCACGGCGATCCACCGCGCATCGGGACGGGTCCACGCGCGCCCGGCGAGGGTGCCGCCGTGGCCGGCGAGGGAGAACTCGGTGGAGGTGGGGCGGGCGTCAGAACTCATGGGGCCATGATGCCCCGTCATCCCGCGATGCTCGGTACCAGCGAGACGGGAGAGGCGGAGGATCGGGTGAGGGTGCTCATAGAGACGTGATGCCGTCGGGGTCGCACGGGCACACTGTTCCGTTCCGACCGTCCCGTAGGGTCGGGACTGCCTGACCTCGACCCCGAGAGGCACATGAACGACACCACTGGACCGCGCCCCGCCCCGCACGACCACCCCGGCCAGCCTCGTCGGCCCCGTCGGCCCCGCCGCCGGACGGCGCTGCTCGCCCTGCTCGTGATCGCCTGCCTCGTCGCCGTCGGCGGCGTCCTCACCGGGCGGTATCTGGGGTCGCTCGAGGAGGCCTATGAGAAGCGCAGCGTGGTCAGCCTCGACCGCGGGGCCTCCGACGGCGAGCGCCCGCAGGGCGAGGACGACGGCGGGCAGAACATCCTGCTGCTGGGATCGGATCAGCGTGCACCCCAGGACGCCGCCGACCAGGGGGTGACAGGCCAGCGCTCCGACACGATGATGCTCGTGCACGTCCCCCAGGACGGCTCTGCCGCCTACATCGTCTCCTTCCCGCGCGACCTCCAGGTGGACATCCCCGGGCACGGCGAGGACCGCCTCAACGCCGCCCTCGCCTATGGCGGCGTGCCCCTCGCCGTGAGCACGGTCGAGGACTACACGCAGGCCCCGATCGACCATGTCGCCCTCATCGACTTCGAGGGCATCCAGGGCCTCGTCGACACCCTCGGCGGCGTGGACGTGCAGGTGCCCGAATCCTTCGAGCGCGACGGGATGCAGTTCACCGAGGGCTCGCAGCATCTCGACGGCCAGGAGGCGCTCACCTTCGCCCGTGAACGCAAGCACCTCGACGGAGGCGACTTCGCGCGCAACGAGAACCAGCAGCAGCTGCTCAAAGCCATCACGTCCGAGCTGATCAGCGGGAACACCCTGTCCAGCCCCGGAAAGATGCGCGACACGATCGCGGCGCTCTCCCCGTACCTCACGACGGACGAGGGCCTGGACTCGACGGAGATCGTCCGGCTGGGCCTGGACAACCGGAACCTGCGCAGCTCCGATCTGCAGTTCCTGGCCGCACCGCACGGAGACCCGTACACCACCTCCGGCGGCGCGAGCGTGGTGGCGTCCGACGAGGACGGGATGGACTCGCTGCGCACCGCCCTCGCGGAGGACTCGATGGACGACTACGCCGCCGAGCACGCCGACTGAGCCGGCTGGGGGCTGCGGGCTGGGGGTTCAGGGGGAACCGAGCGCGCGAGGGTCCATCAGGAGATGAAAAACCCCGGTTCACCTGAGTGAACCGGGGAATTCCCGCGGTGCGCAAGGGGGGACTTGAACCCCCACGCCGTTTCCGGCACACGGACCTGAACCGTGCGCGTCTACCAATTCCGCCACTTGCGCGTTTCTCCGGCACCGGGTCTCAAGGCGCCGAGACCGAAGATTCCCCTAGGTTACCCCTGCATCACTGTCAGCAGAAGCTGAGGGCCGGCACAGTAACGAACGCCACTTCCCCGACGGATCAGCGCATGCTCTCGGCTTCCTCGAAGGCGTCCTCGATGTCCGCGGGATCGATGCGACGGCGGGCCACCGCGACGTAGAGGATGATCGCGACCAGCACGGCGGGCACGCCCACCATCGCCGCGATCTGCATGCTGGGGCGAACGGTCACGGTGGCGAGCACGGCGACCAGGCCGATCAGTCCCAGCACGGCCGAGAGCATCCCTCCCGGCATGCGGAAGGTGGCTCCCTCGACCTTGAGGCTGCGGAAGCGGAGGTAGGTGACGAGGATGAGCGCCCACACCAGGATCACGGCGAACACCACGAGGCTCATCATGTAGCCGAACACGCCGCCCACCTCGCTGAAGGCGAGCACGCCGGCCCCGAGGATGCCCAGCGAGCTGCAGGCGATGCCCACGATCGGCACCTTGCGCCGGGTGGTGATCGCGGCGATCCGCGGGGCGAGGCCGTCGGACGCCAGGGAGTGCAGCATGCGGCTGCCCGCGTAGAGGTTCGCATTCGCGGCCGACAGCGCCGCGATGAGCACCAGCAGGTTGGTGACGTGGGCGGCGCCGGGGATGCCGATCCGGTCGAAGACCATGACGAACGGGGAGGTGGCGACGTCCTCGCCGGTGCCGGCAGCCTGCTTCCAGGGCACCAGGCACACCACGATGCCGATGCACAGCACGTAGAAGAACGCCAGGCGCACCACCGTGGTGCGGGCGGCGGTGCGGATGGACCTCGCGGGATCCTTCGCCTCGGCGGCGGTGATGGACAGCAGCTCGATGCCGCCGAAGGAGAACATGACCACCGACAGGGCCACCCACACGGAGCTCCAGCCCATGGGGGCGAAGCCGCCCTCGGCGGTGAGCTCGACGAATCCGGCGGCAGGCTGTCCCGGCATCCCGAAGAGCACCAGGATCGCGCCGATCAGGATGAACACGACCACGGCGATCACCTTGATCGAGGACAGGAAGAACTCGACCACGCCGAAGGAGCCCACCGAGGTCATGTTGATCGCGATGATGACGGCGGCGAACAGCAGGATCCCTGCCCAGATCGGGATCGCCGGCACCCAGTACGCGAGATAGGCGGCGCAGGCCACCAGCTCGGCGCCGGTCACGCACACGGTGACGATCCAGTACAGCCAGCGCGTGAGGTACCCCCAGAACGGGGACAGGTAGCGGGCGGCGAGGGTGCCGAAGCCACCGCGCACGGGGTGCCGCGACGCCATCTCGCCCATCGCCAGCGCCACGCTCGCGGCGATCAGTGAGCCGAGCGCGAAGGAGATGATCACGGCGGGGCCGGCGATGCCGATCGCCTCGCCCGAGCCGAGGAACAGTCCGGTGCCCAGCGCCGAGCCCATGGCGATCATCGCCATCTGCCCGTGGCCGAGGGAACGGGCCAGATGCCCGTCGGACCCGCGCTCGACGGCGGGTGCAGGGTTCGTAGAAGGAGTGGTCACCGCACGAGGGTAGCCCGACGGGCCCTCCGGGTCAGACTCCGCGTCCGGTTCCCCGTCAGACTCCGCGTTCCCGGTAGCGGTCGACGGCGTCCTTGGCGCCCTTCAGCCCGGCACCGGTGAGTTCGCGGTACACCTTGATGGCCTCGATGTGCCGGCCCTCGTCGGCCAGGGCGCGGCAGCGCTCGGGGATCTGCGCACCGGCCTGGCCACGCAGTTCCTGGAGCTCCTCCTCGCCCACGCCCGCGCGGGTGGCGAGGGCGTCCACAAGGCTCTCCAGCCTGCGCACGTGGGCCTGGAGGTTCTCGATCTGCTTCTGATGCTGAGCGGTGCGTCCGAACATGGCTCGACCCTAGTGGAAGACCGGCACCGCGAGAGCATGGGCCTTCGGCCGGCCCGACGGTCGGACCGACGGTCGGGCCCGGGCCGCTGGTCAGGCGTGGCGCAGCAGGCCCACCGTGATCTGGTCCTCACTCGTGGACACCGCCGGATACAGCGTGATCTGCGCAGAGGAGTCCTCGCCCCCTTCGCCTGCGACGGTGCAGGTGACGGCGGCCCCGTCCTCGGTCCGGCACCCCTGGACGCTCTGCGTGAGGCCCATGTCCGCAACGGCCATCTCGGCGCGGAGGCGGAGGGTCTCCGGGTCGAGACGTGCAGGGTCGGCGGTGAACAGTCGATCCTCCGCGGCGTAGTGGACGCTGACGTCGGGGTCTGTCACCTCGGTCGTGAGCTCGTCCGACAGCTGGGCAGCGGCGAGGAGGACGGCGAGGTCGGTGCCGTCCTCGCCGCTGCGGACGAGGTAGGCGAACAGGACGGAGTCCGTATCGCTGCCCGTGCAGGTGGTCACGGGGGCGGTCAGGGTGAGGTCGGCCTCGCACGTGATGGTGTCGATGCTCGTCATCTCGGCTCCGGCCGCCAGCCTCTCGGGGAGGTCCGGGAGGTCGTCCGGTTCGTCCACCGGTGCCAGGGCGAGCGGTGGGAACGCTCGGGAACCGGCCACGTCGTGCACCGCCGGTGTTCCCGCTGCGTCATCCGGCGATGTGGTGCATCCGCCGAGGGCGGAGGCCAGCACAGCGGCAACCAGGGGCACGTTCCCCACAGCACGGATCCGTCGACTCCTCAGGGCATCACCCGTCCGTCGTCCGCGCCCGCGCGCCGGAAGGGCAACGATCTGCCTCTGCGTTCTCCCGGCCATGGGCCGATGCTATACGAGCTGTTCATCGCCGAGGATCGCCCGAGGAGGATCCGGGGGCGCACGGCGGGGGCGCAGAACGAGGACGACCCCCTTCACGCCTCCCGTGAGGGGAGGGGTGACGGGGGTCGGTCTCGTCGAGCATGTCCGATCAGGCGTACCCGATCAGGCTCTGCGGCATCAGGCCTTGACGGCGCCCTTGGCGGCGACGACCTGGACGAAGAGGTTCGCGAAGATCTCCTCGTGCAGACGCACGGTCGCCTTGTGCTCGCCCAGCGCCTTGATCGGCGTGGGGAACTCGACGGTGCGACGATCGATGTCCTTGTCGAACACTGCCTTGACGCCCTCGGCGATCTCCTTGGAGGAGACGGCACCGAAGAGACGGCCGTTCTGGCCGGCGCGCTCGGCGATGACGACGGGCTTCGACTCGAGAGCCGCCTTGAGCGCCTTCGCGTCCTCGACGTTGGCGATCGCGCGCTTGCCACGGGCAGAGCGGATCTGGTCGAGCTGGCGCTGGCCGCCCTTGGTCCACGGGGTCGCGAGACCGCGCGGCATCAGGAAGTTCCGGGCGTAGCCGTCCTTGACGTCGACGACGTCACCGGCGGTTCCGAGGCCGGAGACCTCATGGGTGAGGATGAGCTTGGTGGTCATGTTTTCCCTTCCTCGCTCAGCGACCGGAGGTCGAGTACGGCAGGAGGGCGATCTCGCGGGCGTTCTTCACGGCCTTCGCGATCTTGCGCTGCTCCTGGACGGTGACTCCGGTGACCCGACGTGCGCGGATCTTTCCTCGGTCCGAGACGAACTTGCGCAGCAGCGCAGCGTCCTTGTAGTCGACGGTCTCGACTCCCGCGGCCTTCAACGGGTTCTGCTTCTTCTTCGGGGGACGAAGTGAGGGCTTGGCCATCGTGGTGCTCCTTCTTTCTGAGGGGAGCCCGGGCATGCACCCGGGATGGATTCATTCAGTGAACTGCAGTGATCGGTGCGAGGGGCCTCATCGGGATGAGGCACCCCCGGTCACGATCAGAAGGGCGGGTCGTCGTATCCGCCCTGGTTCCCTCCGCCGGCCCACGGGTCGGCGTTGGGGGCGCCCTGCGGCGCATTGCTGTAACCGCCCTGACCACCCGGGTTGCCCTGGCCGCCGAAGCCGCCCTGGCCACCACCCTGCGGGGCACCGCCCTGCGGAGCGCCGCCGAAACCGCCACGGCCCGCGCCGCCGCCCCCGCGCTGGACCTTGTTGGCCTTCGCGGTGGCGTACTTGAGGGACGGGCCGATCTCGTCGACGTCGAGCTCGATGCTCGTGCGGTTGTTGCCCTCACGGTCGGTGAAGGAACGCTGCTTGAGGCGACCCTGCGCGACGACGCGGGATCCCTTCTCCAGCGACTCGGCCACGTTCTCCGCGGCGTCGCGCCAGATGGAGCAGCGCAGGAACAGAGCCTCGCCGTCCTTCCACTCATTCGCCTGACGGTCGAAGGTGCGGGGGGTGGACGCGATGGTGAACGACGCGACCGCGATGCCGGACTGCGTGAAACGCAGCTCGGGATCCGCGGTGAGGTTGCCGATCACCGTGATGACGGTGTCATTCGCCATGGGTGCTCCTCTGCTCCGGGGTGCTGTGGTGTGGTGTGGGGGTCAGTGAGCGCAGGTCACTTGGCGTCGAGACGCATGACCTTGGTGCGCATGACGGACTCGTTGAGCCCGAGCTGACGATCCAGCTCCTGGGACGTCGAGGACTTCGCCGTGAACTGCATGACGATGTAGATGCCCTCGGTCTTCTTGTCGATCTCGTAGGCGAACTTGCGCTTGCCCCAGAGGTCGACGTTGTCGATGGTGCCGCCTTCGGTCGGGATGACCTGGACGAGCTTCTCGAAGTTTGCGCTGACAGTCCGCTCATCGACGGACGGGTCGAGGATCACGACCATTTCGTACTTACGCATGTTCTGGTACCCACCTCCTGTGGTCTCTACGGCCACGGTCTCTCCGTGGCAGGAGGGTTCATGCCGCCCGGTCCGAGCATCGGCGATGCACGTCACGGACCGGCCAAGACTACCTGCCGGTCCCGGTGAGGGCCAGGGAGTCTGTGGACGTGCGCCAGGCATCACAGCGAGCGGCCCGTCGGCCCCTCCTCGGGAGGCCCTGACGGAACCCCGCCCGGAGGCATCGGCGCTGGTAGGTTCGGCGAGGTGCAGCCCTACGACATCGAGCTGATGACCTCGCTCTCCCGTCCGTCGCTCGCCTCCGACGGCTCCTTCGCCATCTATGCCGCGTCCCGGCCCGACTGCCGGGCGAACCGGACCGTCGGCCAGCTGTGGAGGATCGATCTCGCCCCCGACCTGGCGGCGGCCGGAGCGACGGCGGCTGGTCCAGCGACGGCCGAACCGGTGGCACGCCGGCTCACCCGCGGGATCGACGACACCGCCCCGCAGCTGTCGCCCGACGGGACGACGATCGCATTCCTCCGCCCGGACTCCCGCGGCCGCCCCCAGGTGCATCTGGTCGACGCCCGGGGCGGGGAGCCGCTCCAGGTCACCGATCAGCTGCTCGGCACCGGTCCGGCGGCCTGGACCCCGGACGGCTCCCGCCTGGTGTTCACGGCGCGTGTCGCCGAGCCCGGGCGATATGGAACGGTCGACGGGCTGGAGCCGGGCGCGGAATCGCCGCGTCGCATCACGGGGTTGCGCTGGCATGCCAACGGCGTCGGCTTCTCGACGGATCGACTCACCCAGGTGTTCGTGGTGGAGGCGTCCTCGGTGGGCGACCAGCCCTTGTACGCCGCGGCGCCGCATCCTGGTGGCCCGCTCGTGACCACCCCTTCGATCCCGGCCCAGGTCACGCAGCTGACCAGCGCGTTCGCTGAGCACACGGCGATCGCTCCGACGGCCGACGGCACGGCGGTGCTCGCCGTGCGAGAGGCCTACGAGGGGCCGGGAGCGGCGCGTCGCGATCTTCGCACCGCGCTGGTCCGCCTGCCCGTCGGCGACCTGCCCGTCGGCGGTCTGCCCACTGACAGCGGCGAGGAGTCCGTGCTGCTCTCTCCGGAGGATGGCCTGCGGATCCAGGACCTGACCGTCCTGGCCGACGGCACGATCGCGATGCTCGCCTCGCAGCCCGGCGCCGGGCGGGACTCCGTCGCGCCCGACGTGGCGCTCTGGCTGCTGGGGGCCGACGGGCCCCGTCGGCTCACCGATCCGGAGTCCCTCGAGCTCACAGGACCGATCGTGACCCATGGCGAGTCGGTGCTGGTCGCCTCGCCGCATCGCGGCCGGGTACACCTGCTGCGCATCGACCGCGCGGGCGCCGTGAGCCGGGTGCTGGACGGCGATCTCGAGGTGCACGGCTGGGATGCCGCCGGCGATCTCGTCCTCGCTGCGGCCACCACGGCGGATTCCGCGGGTGTGCTGCTCGCGCGGACCGGGCACGGGGCACCGGACACCCTCGTGGACACCGGCGCGGACCTGCGCGACGCCGGCCTCGTCCGTCCCCGGGAGCTGGAGCTCGAGGGACGCTCCGGATATCCGGTCCACGGCTGGTCCGCGGTCCCCGAGGGCCCGGGGCCGTTCCCGACCCTGCTCCTGATCCACGGCGGGCCGCACGCGTTCTACGGCGTGGGGGTCTTCGACGAGGTCCAGACCCTGGTCGCTGCGGGATATGCCGTGGTCTACGGCAATCCGCGGGGCTCGGCGGGCTACGGTCGCGCCCATGGACGCGCCGTGCGCGGCAGCTTCGGGACCGTGGACGCCGAGGACGTGATCGACCTGCTCGAGGGGGCCCTCGCGGCCGACGAGCGCCTCGATGCGCAGCGGCTGGGCATCCTGGGCGGCTCCTACGGCGGGTACCTCACCGCCTGGATCATCGCCCACGACCATCGGTTCCGCGGCGCGATCGTGGAGCGCGGCTTCCTGGATCCGCTGAGCTTCCAGGGCACCAGCGACATCGGCAGCTACTTCGGCGACGAGTACCTCGGCACGGACCCCGAGGCCATCGCCCGGCAGAGCGCCTTCGGGCACGCCGGCTCGGTGCGAACCCCCACCCTGGTGATCCACTCCGAGGAGGATCACCGCTGCCCGCTCGAGCAGGGCACGCGGTACTACACGGCCCTCCGGCGCGCCGGAGTGGAGGCCGAGATGCTGATCTTCCCGGGCGAGGACCACGAGCTGACCCGATCGGGCCGGCCCCGGCACCGGGTGGAGCGGTTCGACGCGGTGCTGGAGTGGTGGGAGCGCGTGTTCGGCTCCGCCGAGTTCAGTTCCGCGACGGAGGAGGGCCCCCGAGGCGGCGACCCTACGACGAGCGGCCCATCGCCTTCCTGACCCGCGCGTACCAGCCGCCGGTGCTGCGGCCGCCGGCGACCCCGCCGCCGGCGACGACACCCGCGGTACGCCCCTGCAGCCGGGCTCCGCACCGGCCGCACAGGTACCTGCCGGTGACCGAGGTGTAGACCTTGCCGCGGATCTTGCCGCCGCACTGTTCGCATCGAGTAGGCATACCGGATGATGGCACGTCCGGCCTCACCCCTGTCCACCAGGCACCACGACCGCGGTACCTGACATCAATGTCAGATCATCGCGTCCTCACATCGATGTCACGTATGGATCACCTGGTCAGCGGCCCGTCGGACCGGGATCACCATCGGCGTCCCGCTCTGCGGGTCCACGGCGATCTCGGCCTGCAGGTCGAACACCGCGGCCACCAGCTCCGCGTGCAGCACCTCCGAGGGCGCTCCCTCCGCCACGATCCGACCCTCGTCCATGACCACCAGATGGTCCGCATAACGCGCCGCCTGATTGAGGTCGTGGAGCACGGCGACGACGGTGCGACCGTGATCGCGCATGTCCTGACACAGGTGCAGCACCTCGATCTGATGGGCGATGTCGAGGAACGACGTGGGCTCGTCCAGCAGCGCGTACTCGGTGTCCTGGGCGAGGACCATCGCGATCCAGACCCGTTGGCGCTGTCCTCCCGAGAGGCTGGCCACGGAGCGGTCGGCGATCTGCTCGACGGCCGTCGCGCGGAGCGCTTCCGCGACGACCTCGTCGTCCCCGGGCAGCCACTGGCGCCACGGCGAATGGTACGGATGGCGTCCGCGGGCGACCAGCGCCGCCACGGTGATCCCCTCCGGCACGACGGGGTCCTGCGGCAGCAGGGCGATCCGTCGCGCGATGGCCTTGGACCGCCACTGCGTCAGGGGCCGGCCGTCGAGCAGTGCGGCGCCGGCACGGGGCCGCAGGGTGCGGGCCAGCGCCTTCAGCATCGTCGACTTGCCGCAGCCGTTGGGCCCGATCACGGCCGTGAACGCCCCTCGGCGCACCTCGAGGTCGAAGCCCTCGAGCACGGGCCGCTCCGCATAGGCGACGGTCGCCCCGGCGAGGCGCAGGGATGAGTGCCCGGTGGGGTCGGTGGGACCCGTGGCGTCAGTGGGCTCGGTGGTCTCGGTGGGTGGTGCGCTCATGCGTCGGCCCTCTTCCATTCGGTGACGAGCAGGTACCCCAGGTACAGGCCGCCCACGCCGGCGGTGATGACGCCGACCGGGAGGTCCTCGAACGGGGCGACGTGCTGGACGGTGAAGTCGGCGAGGACCATGATCAAGGCCCCCACCAGCGCGGACAGGGGAAGGTGCGGGCCCGGTGTCCCGCTCATCCGGCGGGCGATGTGCGGAGCGGCCAGGGCCACGAAGGCGATCGGGCCGGCCACGGAGACGGCGGCGGCGGCCAGCAGCACGGACAGCAGGATCGCCGCGGTCCGGGTGCGCGCCGCGTTGCCCCCGAGGGCGTCCGCCAGCTGATCGCCCAGGTCCATCATCCGCAGGTCGTGGGAGAGGAGGGCGATCAGGGGGATCAGCACGGCGAGGGCGACGGCGATCAGTGCGGCCTGTCCGAGGCTGCGGGAGTTCAGGGTGCCCACGAGATAGCCGGCGAGCTGGCTGGAGGCGTCGCGCAGGGACACCGCGACCACGTACTGCGTGAGCGCCAGGGCCATCGCCGCGACGCCGATCCCGGTGATGATCACCCGCGCCGGGGAGGCGAAGCCGAGCCCGGTGGAGACGTGGACGAGGCCGATGGCGACCGCCGCCCCGAGCACGGCGCCGACGGGGGCGGGCACGACGCCGGGCGCGAGCAGCGTCACCAGGGCCACGCCCGCGCCTGCCCCGTTGCCGAGCCCGATCACGTCGGGGCTCCCGAGAGGATTCCGCGTGACGGTCTGGAACAGGGCGCCGGCCAGCCCGAACGCGAGCCCGGCGCCGATCCCGACGAGCAGGCGGGGCCCGCGCAGGCGCTCGAGGACGAACGTGACCTTCGTGCCGGCCCCGCCCTGGGCGGCGGTGACGAGATCGCGCGGCCCCACGCCGAGATCGCCCCAGGCGAGGGTCGCGAGGCCTCCGCCGAGGATCGCCGCCAGCAGGAGCAGACCGAGGGTCCAGGAGCGGCTCATCAGGTGGTCACCATGCCGCGGCGCACGGCCCACAGCAGGAACGGGGCACCGAGGAAGGCGGTGATCACGCCGACCATGAGCTCCTGGGGACGCACGATCACGCGAGCGATCACGTCGGATCCCAGCAGCAGGGCGGCGCCGAGCAGGAGCGAGGCGGGCAGCTGCCAGCGGTGGTCCGTGCCCACGAGGGCGCGCACGAGGTGCGGCACCGCGAGCCCGATGAAGGCGATCGGGCCGACGGCGGCGGTCGCGGCGGCCGCGAGCAGGGTCGCCGCGAGGATCGAGGCGGCGCGCAGCAGGCCCACCCGGGTGCCGAGCGCGGTGGCGACGTCGTCCCCGAGGGCCAGGGTGTTCAGGCCCGGCGCGACCAGGGCGGCGAGGAGAAGCCCGAGCAGCAGGGCGGGAGCCACCGCCGCGAGGGTGCCGTAGGAGGCTCCGGCCAGGGATCCGACCACCCAGTGCCGGTACGACTCGAAGACGTCCGGGCGGGTGAGGATCATGGCCTGGATGTAGGCGTGGAGCACCGCGGAGATCACCGCGCCGGCGAGGATCAGCGGCACCACCGAATGGGTGCCGGCGGGGCGCCCCAGCAGGTAGACGACCACGACCGCGAGGAGCGCACCGGGCAGCGCGACCCACACGGTCCCTGCTCCGCTGGAGAAGCCGAGGAAGGCGGTGGCGGTGACCACCGCGGCCGAGGCTCCGGAGGTCACTCCCAGCAGGCCGGGCTCCCCGAGGGGGTTGCGGGTGACGCCCTGGATGAGCAGTCCCGACGCGGCGAGCGCCGCCCCGACCGCGGCGCCGAGCACGGTGCGCGCCCCGCGAGCTGCGACCACCTGCCGCAGGTGCTCCTCCCCAGCGCCGCGCAGCACCGACCACACGCCTCCCAGATCCGTCTCCCGCGACCCCAGGAAGAGGCTCGCCAGGCAGGCCACGACGAGGAGCCCGGCGGTCAGCACCAGCGCGGCCCAGCGCGGGAGCCGGCGCCCGTCGGCCCGACCGGGTGCACCGCCGGCAGCACCTCCGGACGCCCGGCCGGGCCCGGCCGACGCAGGGTCGGCCGGGTCGTGGCGGATCGTGGCGGTCCCGGTCATCTCAGGAGGCGGGGACCTGCGCGATGGCCTCGTCGATCATCGGGAGGTACCGCTCCAGCGCCCACGGGACGGTGAGCGGGGTGATGATCGAGGACCCCGTCACGAACGCCTGGTCCGTGGGGGCCACGATCGCGCCGTGCGAGATGGCCGGGATGGAGGCATAGAGATCCTGCCCCTCGATCTCGGCCCGGTTCGCCTCGTCGGAGTAGAACGTGAAGATCAGATCGGAGTCCTTCAGCTTGTCCGCGTTCTCCAACCCGATCATGGCGGAGTCCGTGCCGGGGACGTCCCACTCGCCGAGCTCCTGGTTGACGGGGTCCACGCTCAACCCCAGGGCACGGACCATCGCCACGCGCTGCTCGTCCTGGTAGAAGACGCCGAGCGTGCCGGGCCCCGAGTTGTAGATGAAGGAGAAGCTGACGTCGGCGTAGTCGGGCTGGGTGGCCTCGTCGAAGGTCGTCCGGATCTCCTCGATCAGACCGGCGGCCGCCTCGTCCTCGCCCAGGGCCCGGCCGATCGTGGTGATCTGCTCTTCCCAGGTGATCACCCAGGGCTGCTCCGCGTAGGCGACCGTGGGAGCGATGTCCGTGAGCACGTCGAACTGTTCCTGGGTGAGACCGGACCAGGGGGCCAGGATCACGTCGGGCTCGAGAGCGAGGACCGCCTCGACATCCAGCTCGGTGCCGCCCGTGAACTGCTCGGGCAGCTCGCCGCCCGCCTCCGAGACGGCGTCGTGGATCCACGGCAGGTAGCCGGTCTCGGGGTCGGCTCCCCAGGGGTACTCCTCGATGCCGACGGGGATGAGCCCGAGGGCGATCGCGGTCTCCGCGGAGCCCTGTCCGAGGGTCACGACGCGCTGCGGCTTCTCGGTGATCTCCGCCGTGCCCAGCGCGTGGTCGAGGGTCACCGGGGAGAAGTCGCCCGCGGATCCGATGTCGGCGCTGTCCGATCCGGCGCCGTCCGATCCGGGCCCGTCCTCCTCGGCGCTGCAGGCGGCGAGGACCATCGGCGCCGCGAGGGCTCCCACGATCCAGGTGCGTCGGGTCGGGCGGCTGAGAACGGGGCTCATGGCACTCCTGCGATGACGTCGAGACCGGCCGAGGATCTCCGCGGCCTACTTAGGTAAGCCTAGCCTCACGTAATTCATCAGCACAGGGGTCGCGGGGCTCGGATCGGTGATCCGGCTCACGCGTCCTGCAGGCCGTCAGGACATCCCGCCTCGGGCCCTTCCCACCATCAGGGCCTCGCATCCATACAGGCAGTTCGGGAGGCCCCGTCGGCTCAGGTCGCGTCGCCCTCCGCCGCCTCGTCCTTCTCCGGCTTGGCGGATGGCTTCTCCGACTTCTCGGGCTTGTCCGACTCCTTGGGATCGTCCGGCTCCTTGGACGGCTTGTCCGTCGAGCCGTCCGGCTTCTTGGGCGACTCGTCCTTCGACGTCTCGGAGTCCTCCTTGGACTTGTCCTTCTCCTCGTCCTTGGACTTGTCCTTCTCCTCGTCGGACGGCTTCTCGGAGGGCTCTTCCGACGGCTCCTCGGAGGGCTCCTCGGTCGTCGGCTCCTCTGTGGGCTCCTCTTCCGTCGGCTCCTCGCTCGGCTCCTCCTGCGTGGGCTCCGGAGCCTGTGTGGCCGGCGGGGCCTGCGTCGGCGGCGGAGCGTTGCGCTCGCGGGTCTCGTTGTCGAGTGTGACCTCGCCGGGGAATTCGAGCATCTCCTGACCCTCGAGCGAGTGCGACATGATGTCGCCCCAGATCGCGGTGGGGAAGGTGCCTCCGGTCATGTTCTGCTCGCCGCCGAAGGGCGTCAGCCGTTCCTCCGTGGTGCCGTCCTCGGACGGCTGGAACATGCCCACGGCCGTGACCAGCTGCGGGGTGAACCCCACGAACCAGGCCGAGCGGAAGCTCTCCGAGGTGCCCGTCTTGCCGGCCACCTGGCGGCCGTCCATGACGCCCTGCAGGTCCCGAGCGGAACCGGTGGTGGGGGGACCCTGGAGCGCGACCGTCGCATTGATGGCGACGTCCTCGTCGATCACCCGCTTCTCGTCGACCTGGTGCTCATAGCGCGAGGAGCCGTCGGGCCGGGTCACGTCCTGCACGATGTAGGAGTCCCGGTGCATGCCGCCCGCGGCGATGGTCGCGTAGACCTCGCCCATCTCGGTGACCGTCGGGGAGGCCGAGCCGAGCACGTTCGAGGCATCGGCCGAGAGCCCGGGGGTCTTCTCCGGCAGCCCCAGGGCGATCGCGGTGTCCATCGTGCGCTGGGGACCGACCTCGAGGTTCGCCTCGGCGTACGCCGTGTTGATCGAGCTGGCGGTGGCCTTCCTCAGGCTCACCCGGCCGTAGTCGGTGTCGCCGAAGTTGTTGACCGTCCAGCCCGGGAAGGACTTCGGCGAGTTGCCGTCCCACTGGGAGTCCAGCGGGTAGCCGTCCTCGAGCGCCGCGATCAGGGTGAAGGTCTTGAAGATCGAGCCGGCCTGCATGCGCGACTGGGTGGCGTCGTTGCGCGGCTGCGTCACGAAGTCCTCGCCGCCGTACATGCCCCGGATCGCCCCTGTGGAGGGATCGATCGTGACCGTGCCGACGCGGTTCTGCTCCGGCCGGTCCTCGGGGAGGTTCTTGACCGCCTCGGTGGTGTTGTTCTGGATCCCGGGATCGATCGTGGAGACGATCGTGAAACCGCCGGTGTTGATCTCGTCCTCGGTGAATCCCTCGGCGACGAGCTCGGTGCGCACCTGGTCCAGCAGGTAGCCCTTGTCCCCGGCCAGGGAGTTCTCGCTCTTGGGCTTGATGGTGTCGGGGAACTCGAGCGCCTCGGCGTCCTCCGAGGACATCTCCCCGACGTTGACCTCACGGGTGATCACGCGGTCCCACAGCTCGACGGCCTTCTTCTCGTTCACGGCAGGGTCGTAGGAGGAGGGGCCGGGGATCACGGCCACGAGCAGCGCGGCCTCCGCGTCCGTCATGTCCGCGGCGTCCTTGCCGAAGTAGGCCTGCGAGGCCTCCTGCACGCCGTAGGCGCCGCGGCCGAAGTAGATGGTGTTCAGGTAGCGCGACAGGATCTCGTCCTTGTCCAGCTCCTGGTCGATCTTCAGGGCCATGACCGCTTCCTTGGCCTTGCCCACGTAGGACGTCTCGCTGCCCGTGTAGTACCGCTCCACGTACTGCATGGTGATCGTGGAGCCGCCCTGGCGGGCGCCGCCCTGGAGGTTGTTGACCAGGGCGCGCACGACGCCGCGCGGCGAGACGCCGCGGTTCTCGTAGAAGGTGGAGTCCTCGCTCGCGACGACCGCATCCTTGACGTTCTGCGGGATCTCGTCGGCGTCGAGCTCGGTGCGGTTGATCTCGCTGAACGTCCCCATCTCGGTCTTGCCGTCGGCGTAGTAGACCCGGCTGGTCTGGGCGAGGGCGAAGTCGGAGGGCTCGGGGACGGTGGTGTCGTTGTAGAGCCAGACGGCGAAGCCGAGCCCGGCGAGGACCATGAGCGCCATCGCGCCGACGATCAGGCGCAGCGAGGGGAACCAGCGCCACGGGTTCTTCCGGCCCGCCCGCGGATAGTTCAGGAAGTTCGTCGCGGCGACCTTCTTCTTCCGCCCCTTGCCGGCTCCGGCCGCGGCAGCACCGGTCGTCGCCGCCGTGCCCGCGTGGCGGGCGTTGACCGAGGTGCGGCTCGCTCCTCCCGAGGAGGCCCCGCCGCCGTTCTTGGACGCGGCGGATTTCGGGCCGGTGGACTTCCCGGCCGTCGAGGCCGCGCCGGCAGCAGCCGTCGTGCGCTTCGCGGCCGACGAGCTCTCGGCGGAGTCCCCAGCGCGGCGACCGGTACGGCTGGTGCCCTTGGGCTCAGCCGGCTTCGGGGAGGACGAGGGCGCGCGGCGCACACCTGCTGCGCGGCGCGCACCACCGCCCGTCGGCTTCTTCGATCGGTTCGATCGGTCCGACGAGCCGCGGGACGAGCGTCGAGAATCGCTCATGACTGCTCCTGGTCCTTCGAGGGGACGAACGGGTCCACGCGCCGGACGGCGCACGGCTTCCCAGTATGAGCACGCCCCCCGGCCCGACGGAACGTCTCAGCGGGGAAACACACAGGGTGTGCACGACTCATGCGGCCTCACTCACATCCACGACCTGGGCGTAACGACCCGGCTGTCGGATCTCAGCCCTGGTCGCGGGCCTCCCACCAGGCCTTCAGCTCGTCGACGGCACGGTCCTCGCCGAGCGGGCCATGCTCCATGCGCAGCTCGAGCAGGTGCTTGTAGGCGTCGCCGACCTCACGGCCTGGCCCGATCGCGAGGATCTCCATGATGCGGTTCCCGTCGAGGTCGGGACGGATCCGCCCGATCTCCTCCTGCTCGGCCAGATGGTCGATGCGTGCCTCGAGCTCGTCATAGGCGCGCGCCAGCCCTCGTGCCTTGCGACGGTTGCGGGTGGTGACGTCCGCGCGGGTGAGCCGGTGCAGATGCGGCAGGAGATCTCCAGCGTCCGTGACATAGCGGCGCACGGCCGAATCGCTCCACGGCGCCTCGGCGTAGCCGTGGAAGCGCAGGTGCAGCTCGACCAGGCGCGCCACCTTCTTGGTGGTGTCCTTGTCGAAGGTCATCGCCTTCATCCGCTTCGCAGTCATCTTCGCGCCCACGGTCTCGTGGAAGCGGAAGGTGACCACACCGCCGGGCTCGTAGCGCCGCGTCGCCGGCTTGCCGATGTCGTGGAACAGCGCGGCCAGCCGCAGCACCAGGTCAGGAGCCTCGCACGGGCCTCCCGAGCCGGCGGGGCTCTCGAGGTCGATGGCCTGGTCCAGCACGGTGAGGGTGTGCTCGTAGACGTCCTTGTGGTGGTGGTGCTCGTCGATCTCCAGGCTCAGGGCCGGCAGCTCGGGCAGCACATGGGCGGCCAGACCCAGCTCCACGAGCAGCTCGAGACCACCGCGGGGGTGGGCGCCGAGCATGAGCTTCACGAGCTCCTCGCGCACGCGCTCGGCGGAGACGATGGTGATCCGCTCCGCGAGGGACTCGATCGCGTCGGCCGTGGAGTCCTCGATGCGGAACCCGAGCTGGGAGACGAAGCGCACCGCGCGCATCATGCGCAGCGGGTCGTCGGTGAAGGACTGCTCCGGGCCGACGGGGGTGCGCAGCACGGTCCGGGAGAGGTCGGCGAGCCCGTCGAAGGGGTCCACGAGCTCGAGGGAGGGGAGCCGCACCGCCATCGCGTTGACGGTGAAGTCGCGGCGGGAGAGGTCGCCCTCCAGGGTGTCGCCGTACGCGACCTGCGGCTTGCGGCTGGTGGGGTCGTAGGACTCGGTGCGATAGGTGGTGATCTCGACCTTCACGCCGTTGCGCACGCCGCCCAGGGTGCCGAAATCGCGGCCCATGTCCCAGATCGCGCCGTCACGGGTCCACGAGCGCAGGATGGCGTCGGTGTCGTCGGGGCGGGCATCGGTGGTGAAGTCGAGGTCGGAGCTCGACCGGCCGAGCACCGCATCGCGGACCGGGCCGCCCACCAGGGCGAGCTCGAAGCCGGCGGCCTCGAAGCGTCGGCCCAGCTCGTGGATCTCCTCCGGGAGCGCCCGGAACATGCGCTCGGACCGGGTCCGGGCGGTGGCGAGACGATCAGCGGCGGCGCCGGGCCCGTCAGCGGGATCGGCAGGGCCGATGGGGTCGGCGGGGCCGGGGGGGTCGGCGGGGACGGCGGGATCGATCACAGGAGGTCCTGTCGTGGGTCGGAGAGAGGGGCGGCACGGCGTCGACGCGATGTGAGGGTGTCGTGCGCCCGCAACCCCTCTACGGTAGCGGCCGCTTACAGTGTCACCATGCCGTCGTCCCCGCTACCCGTGCGCCCGGTGCTCGCGGCACTGCTGACGGCACTGCTCCTTGCCTCATCGGTGCTGGTGGGCGGCTTGGCGACCCCTGCTTCCGCTGCCCCCGCAGCCGGCGTCCCCGCAGAGCCCGCTGCCCCGTCAGCACCGCCGCAGCCCGCCGCAGATGCCCCGGTGAGCATGGATCTCGTCTCCCTCACCCCCACCTCCCTGGGTCCCGACGGCACGCTCAGAGCCGAGGTCGAGGTGACGAACAACTCCTCGAAGCCGCTGCCGGACGTCGCGCTCGAGCTGCGCACCCGCACGTCCCGGGTCACGGATCGGACGGTGCTCGCCGAGTGGCAGGCCGACACGAGCGCGGACACCTCCGGTGCACCCCTCGCGTCCTCCGAGAATCCCTCCGCCCTCGCTCCCGGCGCGTCCCGGACGCTCACCGTGGAGGCCACCGCCGAGGAGCTCGGCTATTCCGAGGCTCCGTACTACTGGGGAACGCGCCGGATCTCCCTGACCGCCGTCGCCGGCGAGGACCCGCAGGGGGCCATCCGCTCCTTCGTGGTGTGGCGTCCGGCCGACGTCGACGCCACGATCACCCAGTCCGTCCTGCTGCCCGTGGCCTCCCGCGACCCCGCGGCGGCGATCACCGACCCCGAGGCGAACGAGCAGTCCCTGGAGTCGGGCCACCTCGCCACGACCCGCGCCCTCGCCCTGCGCGACGACGTCGACTGGTGGCTGGATCCTGCGCTGCTGGACCCGCCGCAGCTCCCGGTCGATCCGACGCCGGACGCCGACACGGCCGAGGAGGACGCGGACCATCCCGTCCCGACCTATGCCGAGGGCAAGCTCTCGGCCGAGCTCGCCACGGCCCTCACCGAAGGCGTCGGGGAGCGCACCGTGCTCGCGATGCCCTACGCCCAGGCGGACCTCGTGAGCCTCGAGGAGGCCGGGTCGACCACGATGAGCAGCGCCGCCACCGAGCGTGCGCAGGCCACCTGGGAAGCGACCGGCATCGATCCCCGCGGGACGGCGATGGCGCTCGACGGGTCGACGGTCGGCGCCGAGTCCCTCCAGCAGCTGGTCGCTGCCGGCGCGGACGCGGCCATCGTCCCCGCGACCTCCCTGGAGCAGGATGTCGCCTCGACCGTGACCCCGAGCTCGTTCGGCGTCTACGAATCCGAGGACGGCAGCGGCTCCGAGCTGCCGCTGCTCGCACCGGACCCCGTGCTCTCGGACGAGTTCTCCCAGCTCACCGCCGATTCCGATACCGAGCAGACCCAGCAGCGACTGCTCGCGGAGACCGCCACGATCGCCTCGGAGTACACGACGGCTCCTCGCCATCTGCTCATCAGCCCGGACGCCGCCGCAGAGCTCGATGCCACGGCGGCCGGAGCCGCTCTCGATGCGTTCGCCGAGGCCCCCTGGATCACGACCGGGTCGACGGACTCGCTGCTCACCGCCGCCACGAAGCGGGCGTGGACCACCCACGCCCAGGACGACTCCGGCGACCCGTTCGCCCTGGGCCGTGTCAGCGGCGACGACCTGCTGCCCTCCGGCCCGGGGGCCGACGGTCGCTGGGAGCACCTGGACGCGGTCACCGACCCGGAGCTCCTCGAGCCCTCCGTGCTCACCGGCGCCGGGGACACGTGGTCGCACCTGGACACGCTCGCCTCCGTGATGGACGACGACTCCTCGTTGGAAGTGCCGCGGCTCGAGCTGCTCGCCAGCACGTCACGGCTCTGGCGGGGGAACCCGGAGCGCTCCGCGGAGCTCGAGCAGAGCGCGAAGACCGCGACCACCGAGATGCAGGGCAAGATCAAGGTGGTCCCCGCGTCCGGGTACAACCTGATCTCGGACTCCGTGGGCGTGCCGGTCACGATCTCCAACGGCCTCGACACCCCGATCACGGTGAGCACCCGGGTGACGTCGGACCGTCCGCTGGTGCAGATCGGTGACATCGAGGCCGTCGAGGTCCCCGCGCGCAGCCAGGTCGATGCGACCGTCCCGGTCGAGGCGGTCGCCAACGGGACGGTCACCCTGACCACGGTGCTCACCTCGGAGGACGGCCAGGTCCTCACCGAGCCGGTCACCGTGCCCCTGACGGTCAACCCGGCCTGGGAGAACTGGACCACGCTCGTGGTGGTCATCGCGATGGGCGTGCTGGTGATCGTGGGCGTCGCCCGTGCCCGGCACACCGGCGCCTCGACCCGTGCCCCGGCGGCTCATGGTCCGGAGGACCCGGTCGAGCTGTCCCGAACCGGCCTGTCCACGGCCGACACCGGCACGGTCGCGGCGATCTGGTCCGAACGCGCCAAGGAACCACCCAGCCCGCCCGACACCGACACCGACACCGACACCGTCTCTGACCCCGACACCGACCCCCGTGAGGAGGACCGCCCATGAGCTCCGCCCTCCGTGTGCAGCACGTCCCGCGCCATCGCCGTCACGGCGTGCCCTCCAGCCGTTCGAAGCTCATGCAGGCCAGCGTGCTGATGGCCGCCGGGTCCACGGTCTCCCGCCTGCTGGGCTTCGTCCGCAACTTCATGTTCGGCGTGATCCTCGCCGGGTCCACGTCCGCCGCCGCCAGCTCGTTCAGCGCCGCGAACACTCTCCCGAACACCGTCTGGCTGCTCGTGGGCGGCGGCACCCTGAACGCCATCCTGGTCCCCGCGATCGTGCGGGCCGTCAAGCGCCCGGACCGGGGCAGCGACTACATCTCCCGCCTCATGACCCTCGTCGCGACGGTCTCCCTGGCCATCACCGTGATCTGCATGCTCGGGGTCCCGCTCCTGCTGCCCCTGACCAGCGGTGTGCTGCCTCCGGAGACCTACGCCCTGGCCGTGCAGCTCGGCTACTGGATGATGCCGCAGGTCTTCTTCTCGGCGCTGTACGTGATGTGCGGGCAGCTGCTCAACGCCCAGGACTCCTTCGGTCCGTACCAGTGGGCCCCGGTGCTCAACAACCTGGTGGGCATCGTCGGAGCCGCCCTGTTCCTGGGCATGTGGGGCAAGGTCGGCGCTCCCGCGGAGTGGACCCTGCCGATGATCATCGCGATGGCGGCGATCAATGTCGGCGGCTCGGCCGCGCAGGTCGTGTTCCTGTTCTGGTACGTCAAGAAGCTCGATCTGCGGCTGCGGCCGCGCTGGGGATTCCGCGGTCTCGGGCTGGGCAAGCTCTCCAAGATCGGTCTGTGGACCCTCGCGATGCTGGGCCTCGGCCAGCTCGGCGTGTGGGCCACGCGCTGGTCCACCGCCCGCGCCGGTTTCATGACCGAGAAGCTCCGCGACCACCCCGAGCAGGCGGCCCGCTATCCCGGGCTGCTCAGCCTGGACTGGGCCTACATGGCCTTCATGATCCCGCAGGGGATCATCGCGGTCGCCGTGGTCACGGCCGTCTTCCCGACGATCTCCCGGCGCGCGGTCGACGGAGACCACGCCGGCGCCCTCGCCCGGTACGCGGAGACCAACCGTCTGCTCGCGATCCCGATGATGCTGTGCGTGGCCGTGTTCATCGCTCTGGCGGGACCGATCATGTGGGTGATCGGCGGCGGCACCGGCGAGATCGGTGCCCGCGCCAACGGCAACGTGCTGGTCGCCTACATGCTGGGCCTGGTTCCCTTCGCCTCGCTGTACCTGATCAAGCGGGTGTTCTACGCCTACGAGGACGCGCGCACGCCCTTCCTCTCGCAGATCCCGATCACCGTGATCAGCCTCGCGGCGATCCCGGTCATCCTGCTCACGGTCGACCCGATGTGGGCGACGATGACCGCGGCAGCCTGCACCAGCCTCGGGAACCTCGTGGCCTGGCTGCTCGGGATGTGGCAGCTGCGACGGCACGCGAGCCGGCTCGGCACCACACCGCCGAGCATCCGCATCGGAGCGATCGCGGCGGGCAAGCTCCTGGCCGCCACCGTGCTCAGCTGGGCGGTCGGCGCGGGCCTGGTCGCGCTCCTCGACGACGTGATCTGGTCGCATCGCCTGGTGGCGGTGCTGATCGGAGCGGTCATCGGAATGGTGATGGCGGGGGTGTTCACCGCCGTCGGATGGTTGCTGAAGATGAGCGAGGTGCACATGCTGGTCGGGCAGGTACAGCGTGTCGTGACCCGGTTGGCGCGTCGCGGCCGGCCCGTGACCTCGTAGCATGGAAGACGCTCGTGACGGTCGCACGCCCGCACGACGAGGATAAGGACGGTTCGTGAACACGATCTCGCTAGAGGACACCCTGCGCTCTCGGTGGACGCTCGAGGGGAAGATCCCCCTGGCCGGCGTCGCCGACGGCGCTATGTGGCATCGCGCCCGCACCGTGGCCACCGGGGAGAGCGTCGTGCTCTTCATCGTGCAGGGCGAGACCGCCCTCGAAGCGGCCGACGCCGTGCGCCGCGCCTATCTGGTCGATGACCCCCACCTGCTGCCCGTCCGCGAGATCGTCGTGCTCGACGACCCCCGGGACGACAGGACCAGGGCGGACAAGACCGGGGACGACGGAACCTCTGACGACGGACCCGCGGACGACGGGACCGGTGCTCCTGCCGGGAACGGGCCGACGACGGTCGTGGAGTACCCGGTGCCGACAGCGCCACCGCTCGCCGCGCTGCTGGGCTCGACGAGCCTGCATCCGGAGACCGCCCGGTCGATCATCGGCGAGGCCGCATCCGGCCTCGAAGCAGCTCGCCGTCGCGGGGTGCGCCATCAGTTCCTCGACTCGAACCGACTCTTCGTCAACACCCGCTCCGGAGAGGTCGTCGTGCTCGGGATGGGGGTGGAGGCCGCCTCGCACCCCGGCCTGGACCGCTCCCGTGAAGTCGCCTCCTTCCAGGACACCGCGGCACTGGTCGCCCTGCTCTACCGCGCCCTGACGGGGAAGACCCCGAAGCACGGCCCGTCCGGGCTGGTGCCGCTGCCCTCGACCCTCGTCGACTCGCCGATCCCTGCGGACCTCGATCTGCTGTGCGACCTGGTGCTCAACGAATCGGCCGACGACGTCCCCGAGACCACGCGCGAGCTGATCTCGGCGCTCGAGCCCTGGCAGTCGATCCCGGTCACCCTCGAGGCCTACCCCCAGGCGGCAGCGGCACGGCCCACCGCGACCGGAGGCACCGCCGACGCCGGCAGCACCGCGCGCGCCGACAACACCGCCGACGCCAGGGACCTCGAGAACGCCACCGACACCAGCGATACCGACGACACCGTCGTGCGGTCGGCGTCCGGCGCCGCCGTCAGCACCGGGGCGCCAGCGGCGCCCGGGAAGACTGCGGATGCCGAGCTCGCCGAGGACGACACCGACGCCGACACCGACACCGACACCGACACCGAGGACACTGTCGTCCGGCCGACCGCCGGTCTCGTCGGAGCGGCCGGGGCGGTGGGCGCCGCTGGTGCCGTCGCCTCCCGTGCCGGGGGCACGTCGACCGGGGGCACCTCCGCGGAGGCTGCGGACGCCCAGGCCATGAACGACCAGGCGGTTGCCGACCCCGCGGGGGCAGACCAGCCCCTTGGTGACCACGCTGCCGCTGATCAGGCTGCTGCTGACGAATCTGCCGCGGACCAGGCCGCAGAAGAGGCCCGCGCCTCGGCTGCTGCCCAGGAGAGTGCTCGACAGGCCGCCGAGGAGTCCGCGCGCCAGTCGGCCGACGCCAAGGCGATCGTCCAGGAGCTCCGCCTCGATCAGAAGCGCGGAACCAGCCCGTTCCCCGGACATCTGGAGGTCGCAGCACCCGTCGAGCCGGCGTCCCAGGACACCCTGGGCGAGGGCATCCCGGACAGGAGCACCGAGGACCCGAGCAGGTCAGCGCGAGGATCCGAGTCCGCGGACCAGTCGGCATCGTCGGTGCAGGAAGAGACCGCAGCTCTTCCCGCTCTCGGTGCCGGTGCGGCTGCCGCCGCGGGGGCAGTGGCTCTCGCCTCGTCGGCCTCGCACCCTGCCGATGCAGCGTCCGTCTCGTCCACCTCGTCTGCCCCGTCCACCTCGTCAGCTGGCGGATCTCACCAGCCGCTCGCCCCTGCAGGTGGAACAGGCGGCGCTGACGGAACCGCCGGCGCAACCGCTCAGCATCCGTCGCGGCATCGGGGTGACCCGACGCAGCGCGCCGCCGCGCAGACCCCCCAGCAGGCTCCGGAGGACGACGAGTCCGACATGGCGGCCGCTCCGTCGGCCGCAGTGCCTGTCGTCGGCCGCACCGAGCCCGTCGCACCGGCCCGCACGGGCCCGATCGTGGTGCGCGGGCGGGATCGGACTGGGGACGATCAGGAGCCGGAGGAGACCACCACCCCCTCCATGCGCAGCTCGCTCCTGCGTGACGTGGTCAGCGTTGCCGTGGACTCCGATGATCCGAGCACCTATGCCCTCGGTCCCCGTGCCCCGGAGGAGCGCTCCCGGCAGTCCCAGTGGATCATCGCCGGTGCGGTGCTGCTGACGATCATCGCCGCCGTGTTCGCCGTGACCACTGCGACCTCGGGCCTGCGGGACAGGATCTCGGATCCGCTGGAGACCAAGGCCGCGCCGACCACGCCCGAGGCGACGGAGTCCGGCGAGGCACCCGTGGAGCCCACGAAGGAGCCCTCGAAGAAGCCCGAGCTCCCCGTCCCGGAGATCTCCGGGGTCGAGCTGTCCGCCGAAGGCGGGGAGCCCGATCACACCGACCAGCAGGACCGTCTCACCGACGGAGATCCGGCCACGTTCTGGTCGACGCAGCACTACGCCAGCCCGGATTACGGCGGCATCAAGGACGGGGTCGTCCTCGAGCTGTCGTTCGCCGAGAAGTCGAAACTCACCGCCCTCACCGTGACCACCGCCCGCAACACCGGCGGCACCCTCGAGCTGCGCGCCGTGAAGGATGACGGCTCCCTCGGCGACGTCCTCGCCACGGGTGAGTTCGCCGGCGACGGGGAGGTGCGCCTGGAGCCCGACAAGCCGGTCGATGCGGAGAAGGTCGCCCTGTACATCCCCGAGCTGCCTCCGGACAGCAACGAGGCGGGCCGCTTCCGCGCCCGGATCGCCGAGATCACCGCGGAATGACGCCGAAGGTGCCCCGCAGCTCACGACCGCGACGACGGGATTCGGTCCCGTCGTCCGCCGGCCGTCAGAGAGCGAGGCGACGCTCACGTTTTGCCACGATGCTCGGCGTCCCCATTCACGTGGTGCTGATCGCCCTCGTCATCTCGGCTCTCCTCGGCGTGCAGCTCACGGTCGCTCTCGAGCAGTCGACCGCCAATCGTGCGCGCACCGTCTCCTCCTCGGTCGACTCCGCGGCAGGGGCCGGGAAGAATTCGTCCGGTGTTCCCGTTATCAATGAAGGCAGCATCGGAACCGAGGTGCAGAGGCTCGTCGACGCCGGCATGATCCAGCCGCCGACGAGCTTCGATCCCTCGGCCTGCCTGAGACAGCAGGGGATCCCGGAATCGATCCTCATCATGGAGGAGGTGGCATGGAACGCCGACGAGACGCCGGCCTGGCTGCTCGTGCACGGTCCGATGGACCGCGAGACGTTGCAGGCCAACGGCGGCACGGTCTCCGCCACCGTCGTGACACCCGAGTGCGGGAGCCAAGCGTCCGACGCCACCGATCCGGCCGAGCTGAGGCTGTGGTCCGGAGAGGTGATGATCGGCTCCCTGTGAGCCTGGTTCCGTCCCCGGCCCCGTCCCTCCCCATAGCCCATACTTGATCGCGGTCCTCCCGCTGACTGCCGACGACCCACGACGACCCCCACGGAAGGACATCCCTGACATGTCTCAGCCCATCCAGGCCCTGAACATCCTCGGCGCCCCTGCGGCGTCCGCTCCGGCCGCTGCCCCGGCCACCGCTCCCGAGATCTCCGGTGACGAGACCATCCACGAGGTCGTCATCGTCGGCTCCGGCCCCGCCGGCTACACCGCCGCGATCTACACGGCCCGCGCCGAGATGAAGCCGATCGTCATCGCGGGTGCGCTGGATGCCGGTGGCGCGCTCATGACCACCACCGACGTCGAGAACTTCCCGGGCTTCGCCAACGGCATCCAGGGCCCGGAGCTCATGGCCACCATGCAGGAGCAGGCCGAGCGGTTCGGTGCAGAGGTCATCTACGACGATGCCGTGGATCTTCAGCTCGAGGGCGAGATCAAGACGGTCACGCTGGACGACGGCACCGTGTACCGAGCCAAGTCGATCATCCTGTCCACCGGTTCCGCGTACCGCGAGCTCGGCGTCGACGGCGAGAAGGAGCTCTCGGGCAAGGGCGTCAGCTGGTGCGCCACCTGTGACGGCTTCTTCTTCAAGGATCAGGACATCGTCGTCATCGGCGGCGGCGACAGCGCCGTGGAGGAAGCCACCTTCCTGACCCGCTTCGGCAAGTCCGTGACCCTGGTGCATCGCCGCGACGAACTGCGCGCCTCGAAGATCATGGCCCGCCGGGCCGAGGCGGATCAGAAGCTGACCTTCGCGTGGAACAGCGAGGTCGTGAGCATCAACGGCGCGGAGAAGGTCGACTCCGTGACACTGCGCGACACCGTCACCGGGGAGGAGCGCGTCATGCCGACCTCCGCCGTCTTCGAGGCCATCGGCCACCTGCCGCGCACCGACCTGCTGCGCGGCAAGGTCGACCTCGACGATGAGGGGTACATCCTCTGCGAGGGACGCTCCACCTACACCTCGGTGCCCGGGGTGTTCGCCGCCGGCGACGTCGTCGACCACACCTACCGGCAGGCGATCACCGCAGCAGGCTCCGGCTGCCAGGCTGCTCTGGACGCGGAGCGCTGGCTGACCGATCAGGCCGCCCTGGCCGACGAGCTGGCGAAGTCCGCAGCGTCCGAGACGGTGGCCGTCGACGCGGCGCCCGTCGGGCGCTGATCGACCGCTGAGGATGCCGGGAGCGCCTTCCCGGCCGGAGGTCCAAGCCATGGAGGAGATCGACGTCGACGCATCCTCGTCCCCGTCCACCTCCTCGCGATCCTCGACCGGGCCCGCCCCGTCCTCGCCCAGTTCCGCACCGTCCCCGCCCGGTTCCGCACCGTCCCCGCTCATCCCCTCGACGTCGCAGCCCGAGCCCAGCGTCGCCGTCGTTCTGGTGACGGCCGACTGGGCGGGGCCGGCCCGGCCGGCTGCGACCGTGCTGCGGGAACTCTCCCGACGTTGGGGCGACCAGGTACGAACAGGCATCATCGACGCATCCCAGGACGCGTTGCTCGACCTCCTGGCTGTCGACGTCGTTCCCACATGGCTGAGGCTCATTCGACTCGACGTCCACGTCATCGATGCTCCCTCGAACGCGAGTGACGACAACCCGAGGCCTGCAACCCGTAGCGGCTCCGCCACCGCGGAGTCCGGTCTCTCCGCCCGTGACGCTGAGGACTCGGCAGAGGGCGCAGCCGCTGGCGCAGAACCTGGCCGAGCAGGTGGCTCAACAACTCACTCAGCACCGGGCTCAGCTGCGGCGTGGACCGATGTCCCGGTGGGCGTCGCCACGGCGACGACAACGACTACGACTACGGACGGTCCTGCCGGCTCCGAGGAGCATCTGCTGGTCCGCAACCTCACTCTCACGTCCAGCACGGGCGAACGGACAGTCCTTGCCGGAACGTGGAGGATCACGACACGACGCAGGGGAGCTCTTCCGAAACATGAGGTCGCTCGCGACTTCGGCCCGGATGTCGCAGACACGGACGCATGACCGCCGCACCATGACGGCCGGATCCCTTTGCACCATCTGACTGAAGCCCGGAATGTCGACGTCGAGCGCTCTGTCAAACTGACGACGCCTGCAGCGCTTGACGTGCAGAGACAGCTTTGTGCACATAGTTGTCCACATTGATATCCACACCACGACGCGGCTCCATACACATAGTTGTCCACAGCACACTGTGGACAACGAGACGGCGAGAAGATCGCGACAACGTCACTGAATATATAGATGACCAGGGCGAACGCTGATCTTCGGCCACATTCGGCGCGAATCGACTTGTTGTCGATGTGGCACTAACTGTGATGCCAGTCACATGTCGGATTTCGGTTTTCCACAAGGTTGCGCACAGTGTGCATAACGCGAGGCGCGCGCAGACTGCGGCCGTGAGGCTCCAGTGAACTTCCGTCGAGGACGGAGACTCGGCAGTCGATTGAGGAGCTTCACGTGCGGGGTCGGTTCACCCGTCGAAATGGTCTCGGGGGCAGTCATTACTTCCCGTATCGAACGGACGAGGTTCACGTGGGCCCGGAGCATGGAGGGCCGAAGCTCCTCAGCCATCGAATGGCCAGATTCTGTTAATCCTCCGAATCCGGTGTCACCGCGTCCACAGCCCGCTGTGCCAGCGCGGCGCGTTTCGCGTGAAACCTGCCCGCCCCGTTCCCAGCATCTTCATGCGGGAACACGAAGCGAATCAGCCTTGGACCGCGACAAATTGTTCACCTCACAATCTCCGCTGGAAAGCCCAGCCACACCGTAGGCCGCCTCTCGCAGCTGCCGACACAGCACGCCCGCAGCGTGTTTCATGTGGAACCGAGCCGTCTTGCCACCGCGGTAGCTCCCGTTCGTGAGAGGGATGTGGTCCCGATAGTGGGCATTCGGTGACGCACGAAGCACCAGCTGGCGCCGATGGGTTCACGGTGAACGCATCGAGCACGTTTCACGTGAACCGGGTGAGGAGCCGCAGCCTTGTCCCTCACTCCAAGTACAGCGGCGCTTACGGCCTGGATCTCAGGCCCAGTTCCGACTGCTGACCCAAGTCCCGGTTCAGAGCCACGTCCAGAGCGAGTCCATGTCGTACTCCACGCTGAACCGACCCCCTCCCATGCACTCTGTATTCGACGATCAATACGAGAGTCCTGAGAGAACCCTCGAGCACCGAACACCACATTTCTCGCAGCGATGGCGCCGACCGAGCCCCAGCAGCGTTTCACGGGAATCTCAGGTCTTACGAAGGCCACAGGTCGTCATGACGCCACGGCGCATGACACCTTGACACAGACGGGGGCTCGCTGCCCGATCTACGGGTTCTCTGCATAGGAACATGGATCGGGGACTTTGGAGACGTTGCAGCGTTACACGTGAAACACGGGGAGGACTACTCTCCCCGTGTTCTACCCCGTCCTGCGTACACAGTCTGCGAGGGAAGACATCCGGTCACTCATGCGAAGGCTCGTCACCACTGCCCATGCAGTTGTACGAGCGCTGCACACGAGATTCACGTGAAACAACTGGCGGCGCAAATGGTCTGGTGAGGCCACACCTTTTGACGACCGGGCGGGGCAGGGGTTCCAGCAAACCGCCCCGCGGCACTATCGACACATGCTTCGAGTTTCACGTGCAACTCGAATCAGGCGCTGTCAGTATCCTCAGTTCGCGGGGTAGTTCTTCTGTGGCCCAACGGCGTCGGTGCGCCCACCCCTTGGCTACAAGGGAATACGTGCATGCCCTCTACCGGCATGCACTGCTCATCGTCCAGCTTCACGGGAAACGTCGTCGGCAGATCAACCGTTCTCTCCGTACTCGGGGCAAGACGCAAGGATGCTCCGTTTCACGTGGAACTGTCATCCCACACGCTGGTCCAATTCCGAATCAGCAGATCTTCGGGACGCAACGAGCATCAGCCGAACGACATCGCAAGGTGTGCCGACTTGAGGTTCTCGCGGCTCTTGACCCAGATGGGACTGGTCGACGTACTAGGAATACGTTTCACGGGAAACTGCCGCTGGAGCTCGGCGTCACAGCGCCTCTAGGACGAACTGCATGGTTTCACGTGGCACATGGCCGCCCTGGTGCTCCGTTGAGCAGGGTCGACAGTCGCACACATACGAAGAAGAGTTGGAACCTACCCATCGATAACGACCATCGACTGGGATCATCATGCTCGCTACGGAGCCCAATCGAAGTTCAACGTGAAACACCAGGAGTCGTCATCGGCGCCGAGAGTCTTCGCCGTGCCCTAGGTTCCACGGGAAACCGTTGAGTTCTGTTGGGCTCAAAGCTCTCCGCTCGGCGTCTGGTTCAACAGCCCTGGAGCGATGCCTCCGCACCTGCGCCCGAAGGCGAACCTCACCATCAGCAGCGTTGGAGCAGATAGGCGTTTCACGTCAAACGGCCGTGCCCGAGGAGCACCGCGTCGCCCGGCAACTAGAGAGTTCCACGCGAAACTCTCACCTAGCAGATGCGAGGTGACGCCCCGGCTGGGACCGGATCAACCAGAAGACACGGAAGCTGAAGCACCTAGTGACGGCCGCTGGGGCTCAATCCACAGTTGTGTACACATCGGTGGATAACTCGAAGAATCCCACTCCCACCTGCGGCGGGATCTCAACAGGCTATCCACAATCTGACTCCCGGCCGAGGCGTCACGTTCACTGGGCGACCGTGGCTAACGGTTCTCCGAGACGGGCCAGCACGGTTGTGACAGGTCGGGAATCAACGTCACATACAGCTGGTTGAAGCCACATGTGACGCTCGCCATACCCTTTGCCTCTCCGTGCCGTCGGGGACCACTCCCACCCGGCAGAAGCACGGAGCACTCGCGCTGCCCGCATACCTCCCGGCGTGTATCAGGGCCAGCACCCCGCGGTCCGCGGGGTGCTGGCCCGAAGAATCACGCCCCGAGCAAGGCCCCTACAGAGCACCACCCTCCAGGACACAGACGAGGGGCCGGCGATTCCGCCGGCCCCTCGTCGCTGTCAGTCCAACTCCGCGCTGATCAGTCCTCGGAGTCCTCATCGGAGCTCGTGACCGGAACAGCCAGACCCATCGAATCGATCAAACGATCCAGATCCTCGAGATTCGTGAACTCCAGCGTGATCTTGCCCTTGCGCTTGCCCACGTCGATGCGAACAGGCGTCTCCAGCCGGTTCGACAGCCGGCTGGTCAGGTCAACCACATGGGGATCGTAGGTCGTGCGTCGAATCGTGCGGGCAGGGGCCTGCTGCCCGCCGCGAGCCACCAACCGCTCGACCGCACGCACCGACAGGCCTTCGCTGACGATCCGCTGAGCGAGCTCCTCCATCAGGGCAGGATCGTCCAGGGAGAGAAGGGCTCGGGCATGACCGGCGCTCAGGGCACCGCTCGCCAGTCGACGCTGCACGAGTGCGGGCAGGCGCAGAAGGCGCAGCGTATTGGTGATCTGCGGACGCGAGCGACCGATCCGTTCACCCAGCTCGTCCTGGGTGCAGCCGAAGTCCTCCAGCAGCTGCTGGTAGGCGTTCGCCTCTTCCAGCGGGTTCAGCTGCGCACGGTGCAGGTTCTCGAGCAGGGCGTCACGGAGCAGGTCATCGTCGCTGGTCTCGCGGATGATCGCAGGGATCGCGGTCAGCTCGGCGCGACGGGCCGCCCGCCAGCGCCGTTCACCCATGACCAGCTCGAAGGATTCACCTTCGTCGGTGACGGGGATCGGCCGCACGACGACGGGCTGCAGAACGCCGACCTCACGCAGCGAGAAGGCGAGCTCGTCGAGCTCGTCGTCATCGAACATCGTGCGCGGGTTCCGCGGGTTCTCCCGGATCTCATGGATCGGGATCTCGGCGAACTCGGCGCCGGGGACGCTCACCAGCTCCTGGCGGCCGATCCCGTCGGCAGCGGTTCCCGCGTCCGAGGGGGTCTCTTCAGAGGCGGGCGGTGTCGCGTCGACCTCTTCAGGCTGTGCCACTTCAGCAGCAGCCGGAGCCGGCTGCACGGCCTCGAGGTCGACAGCCGGATCAGATGTCCGCTCCACCGCGACGGCCGACGGTGACTCACTTTCCGAGGCGCTCTGTGATGCTGAGCTCGTGGCTGCTGCTGCCGACGGGGTGTCCGAACTCGGCTCCGGGTCTGCAGGAGCGGCCTTCGCGTCAGTGGCCGTCGCGTCTGTCGCCTTCGCGTCAGCAGGCTTCGCAGCAGCGGGCTTCTCGGAGGCCGCGCTCTGCGCAGGAGTCGGTGTCGTTGACGCGATCTTCGGCGCCTCGGACTCTGCAGGGACCGCGTTCGCTGCCGTGGACTTCGTGGACGTGGACTTCGTGGACGAGGACTTCGTGGACGAGGACTTCGTGGACGACGGTTTCGTCGTCCGGGACTTCGTGGATGGCGCCTTCGTGGATGACGCCTTCGTGGTCGACGCCTTCGACGAGGACGACTTCGACGAGGACGTCTTCGAGGACGAACCGGCCTTGCTCGTGGTGCGCGCGCGGGCGGGCTTGGCGGGTTCCGGGCTCTCAGGGGCCTCGGTCGATCCCTCCGTGGACGACGCGGAGCCACGGGAGGTCGTCGCCCGGGTCGATGCGCCACGGCCGCGGCGCTGGGCGGCCGCCCGTGCCATCTCGCCCGCCAGATCCGTGCGAGCGCCCCGGTCCCGCTGTGGGTAGTCCTGGCCCTCGGAAGCTTTCTCCCCGGAGAAGAACATGTCCACCGGACGAGTGCTCGACGGTGCCTGATCAGTGGCGGACGCTCGCTGCGCGCGGGTGCGCAGCTCCTGCTCCGGAGCGGGGCTCGAACCAGCGCCCGGGATCAGGGCGCCGAGTCCTCGACCGAGTCCTCGCTTCTGCGTCATGGCCGTTGTCCTTCCGGAAAGTGTTGTTCAGCAGGGGATGGTCCTGAGGCACGCGGGGCGTCGTCGCGACTGTGCCTCGAGGGTGCTGTCATGGGGCGGGTCGGATGGTGAGCTCGTGGGCGGCGGCCCGGTAGGCCAGGGCGCCGCTCGAACTCGGATCGTACGTGAGCACCGTCTGCCCATAGCTCGGGGCTTCCGAGATACGCACGGAGCGGGGGATCGTCGTCTCCAGGGTCTGCTCCGGGAAGTGCTCCCGGACGTCCTGTGCGACCTGTGCGGCGAGCCGGGTTCGGGCGTCGTACATGGTCAGCATGATCGAGGAGACCACCAGCTCGGGGTTGAGATGCTGGCGGATCAGATCGATGTTGTTCAGGAGCAGGCTCAGGCCCTCGAGCGCGTAGTACTCGGCCTGGATCGGGATCAGCACCTCGCGGGCCGCGACCAGTGCGTTCACGGTCAGCAGGCCCAACGACGGCGGGCAGTCGATCAGCACGTAGTCCAGGCGGGGCATCCCTTCGGAGTCGCGGTGATCGAGGTAGTCACGGATCGCGTTGCGCAGTCGGTTCTCACGGGCCACCAGGGAGACCAGCTCGATCTCCGCGCCGGAGAGGTTGATCGTGGCCGGCGCGCACTGCAGCCGCGGCATGTCCGGGACGTCCTGGACCACGTCCGCCAGCGGAGCGGACTCCACGAGCACCTCGTACATGCTCTGGACGTCGGCGTGGTGCTCGATGTCCAGCGCGGTGGAGGTGTTCCCCTGCGGATCCGCGTCGATGACCAGCACGTGCAGTCCGCCCATGGACAGGGCCGCTGCCATGTTCACGGTCGTCGAGGTCTTGCCGACGCCGCCCTTCTGGTTGGCGATCGTGATGATCCGGGTCGACTCCGGGGCGCCGAACTGGACGCCATCGAGCTTCTTGCGGCGTGCGTGATCTCTGGCGAGCTCGCGCATCAGCGGAGTGTCTTCCATTGCACCTCGTCCTGGGGAGGAGTCTTCGTGCTGTTCAGCCACGGGCCTCTCCCTTCCTGGTCGCCTGTGCACGGCGACGCACGTGGACCACTGTAGTGGGAACCTCGACCTCACCGATCCCGTACTGCGCAATGCGCGGATCGATGCCGCCCAGCTTCGTCAGGGCCTTGGTGGCCCTGTCGACCTCTTCGGCCGCAGACCCGCCCTTCATCGCCAGCAGCTCCCCGCCCTCGGCCACCAGCGGAAGGGTCCAGCGGGAGAGCTTGTCCAGCGCCGCCACCGCCCGAGCGGTCACGACGTCGAACGTCCGCTCGCCATGGAGGTCCTCGGCGCGGGAGCGCACGACCTCGAGGCCGAGGCCGAGCTCGGCGTCGACCTCCTCGAGCCAGGTGGCTCGTCGCTGCATGGTCTCCACGAGCGTCACCGTCAGGTCGGGGCGGGCGATCGCGAGGACCACACCGGGAAGGCCGGCGCCGGAGCCGATGTCGGCGAGAGTGCGTGCCGACGGATCGATGGCGTCGGCCATGAGGGCGCAGTTGAGGATGTGTCGTCCCCAGAGCCGGTCGACCTCGCGGGGCCCGATGAGACCGCGTTCGGGTCCCTGCTCGGCGAGCATGCTCGCGAAGCGCTCCGCCAGGTCGAGACGGTCTGCGAACAGACGCTCCGCCGACGGGCGCAGGGGATCGGGAAGGGGCAGCACCGGACGCCTCAGGAGGCCGGGTAGATCACGACGTGGCGGTTCTTGCCGTCACCGTCGGACTCGGACCGCAGACCCTCGCGCTTGGCGACGTCGTGGACGACCTTGCGCTCGAAGGGGTTCATCGGGCGCAGCGGGATCGCGGCGCCCCCCTCCTTGGCCTCCGAGACAGCCTTCTCGGCGAGCTCCTCGAGGCTGCCCTTGTGCTCGGCACGGAATCCGCCGATGTCCAGCATCAGACGGGAGCGATTGCCGGTCCGGGACTGCACCGCCAGGCGCGTGAGCTCCTGCAGCGCGTCCAACAGCTCGCCCTTGGGTCGGTTCAGCGCCGCGAGGCGATCAGCACCCGCGACCTCCACGGAGGCGCGGTCGCCGTCCACGTCGATGTCGATGTCCCCGTCGAGGTCCGCGATATCCAGCAGCTCCTCGAGGTAGTCGGCGGCGATGTCGCCCTCCTCCTCGAGCCGGCGCATCCGCTCCTCCGAGGTCTCGGCCGGAGTGGCCTCAGCGGTCTCGTCCGCGGCGTCATCCGTGGTGGGGGCAGGAACGGACGTCTCGGCAGCACCGTCGTCGGTAGCACCGTTGCCGGCTGCACCGCTGTCAGCTGCGCCATCGGCCTCGCCGGCGGAGCGCGCGAGAGGTGCTTCGTCGTCCGGGACGTCGTTCTCCTCGGGACCGGCGGGAGCGTGCGCGGCGGGCTGTGCGGTCACGTCCTGCTCGGGAGCAGCGCTCAGGTTCTCGGCGGCCTCGTCGGCCGTGGGGACATCAGGCGTGCTGTCGTTCATGAGGATCCTCCGGGGACATGCTCGGGATGAAAGAGGTGCGCCCCGGGAGCATCGGTGCTCCCGGGGTGCGAGGTCACTTCTTACGCTTCTTCTTCGCGCCCTTGTTCAGCGCGGACGAGCCCGACGACGGCGGGGTCGGGGTCTCACCCGCTGCCTCCTGCGCCGCACGACGCTCCTCGGCCGCCTTCTCCCGGGCGGCCCGTGCACGCTCGAGCTTCTCCTGGTCCGAGAGCTTCTTGCCGCCCTTGTTCTTGGACGCCGGCTGCACGCGCAGCGGCTGCTCGGGCTCCGGCTCGGCCGAGACCTTCTTCGGCGGGGTGAAGTCGAGGGGCTCGAGGCCCTTCTTCTCCCGCTTGGCGTTGATGCGCTCGTGCCGCGCCTTCGCGGCGTCCGATCCCGGCGTGGGGGCCGCCTGGATGACGATGTACTGCTGGCAGAAGGTCCACACGTTGGTGGTCAGCCAGTAGATGAGCACACCGATCGGCATGCCCGGGCCCGTGATCACGTAGATGAACGGGAGCATGTACAGCATCATCTTCTGGGTGCTGGCCATAGGGCCTTCGAGGGCCGCCTTGGGCATGTTCTTCATGGTCAGCGACTTCTGGGTGAAGAAGGTGACCGCGCACATGCAGGCGATGATGATGCCCGCGACGATGCGGGTGGTGACGCCGCCGTCACCGGGGCTCAGGAAGCTGTAGGCGATGGTGATGTCGCCGAAGAACGTGGAATGGCTCGCACTCTTGGCAAGCTCAGGGGTCAGCGGACCGAAGGCGGTTCCCGCTGCCGCGTCGGGCAGCTTGTTGAACAGCACGCGGAACAGACCGAAGAAGATCGGCATCTGCAGCAGCACCGGCAGGCACGAGGAGAACGGGCTGGCGCCCGCCTCCTTGTAGATCGCCATGGTCTCTTCGGCCATCTTCTGCTTGGAGGCCTGGTCCGTCTTGCCCTTGTACTTCTTCTGGACGGCCTGCAGCTCCGGGGAGACCATCTGCATCGCGCGCGAAGCGCGGATCTGACGCACGAACAGCGGGATGATCAGGGTTCGCACCACGACGGTGAGGCCCACGATCGAGAGCACCCAGGTCAGCCCGGAATTCGGCTCCATGAACACCGACAGCACGGCATGGAACTTCACCATGAGCCATGCGACGGCCCATTCGATCGGATACAGGGGGTTCATCGGCCTGGTCTTCCTGCCGCACGGATGCGCATGACGTTCATACGAGGTGTCGGCTGTGGTCGGGAATCTTGGACAAGAGTAGGCCCTAGTGGGCTGAGTGCCGCAGTCGGGGTGGATTCCTCCACATGCCCGGGGCGGGGACCGGGTCGGGGCCCCCGTGACTGAGGGGATTGCAGCGAAGAATCCGTCCCGAGGTCAGGATCGTTCCCTTCACGGCGCCGTGCACCCGCAGGGCATCCATGCCGTACTGCGAGCACACCGGGTCGTACCGGCAGGCCGGCGGGGTGTAGGGCGAGATGCCGACCTGATAGGCGCGCACCAGGAGGGCGAGCAGCCGGCGCGGGAGCTGGAGCACCACCTGCGCAGGAGCACGACGGCCCCCTGGGTCACCGGCTGGACGGCCGGCTGGACGGGGAGCACCGGTGCCACCGACGTCGGCGGAACGCCCGGCGACCTCACCAGTCCCGTCGCCCGTCACCGGACACCGCCGCGACGACGCTCGAGCTTGCGCACCGCCGAGCCGAGCCCGGAGACCACGTCGGCCTCGAGCTCGTCGAAGGGCTGCTCGTCGATGCCGGGCAGTGCGCGCAGCACGATGGCCGACCCCGGAGGCAGGCCTGCGAACTGCGGGCGCACGATCTCGCGCAGGCGACGGGTCACCCGATTGCGCACCACGGCATTGCCGATCCGCTTGGACACGACGAATCCCACGCGGGGTGCATCTCCGTCCTGCGGAAGCAGGGAGAGGTGCACGACCACGTGGGATCGGGCGCTGCGCACTCCACCACGAGTGATGGCGCGGAACTGTTCGCCGGTATGCAGCCGGTGACTAGACCAGTTCACAGGACCGTTGCCTGAAATCCCTGGTCACGTCGGCAGATCCGTCTCAGGCGGAGAGCTCGGCGCGACCCTTGGTGCGACGTGCGTTCAGGATGGCGCGGCCGGCGCGGGTACGCATGCGGGCGCGGAAGCCGTGCTTCTTCGCGCGACGACGGTTGTTCGGCTGGAACGTGCGCTTGCTCATCGGTTCTCCTCGATCATGGGCACGGACGTGCCCTTCGCGGTGGTCTGTAGGTCTGCTGCACGAACGGGCCGTCCGGGCGCACCCGCTCTCGCGGGGCGGCTGCCGTGACACCGATCCGACACCGGAAAGGGGTCCGCAGTGGACCCGGGAACCGCATCGGGACGTCGCGCAGCGCTGACTGGTCGATCTTAGGAGCGAGTCCGCGACGGGTCAACGGCAGGAGCCCGTAGAGGGCGCGTTGTGGCCGGATTCTCACTTATCCCCGGCGATTCGTGCCCGGACCGGTGCTCGAGCCGCCGTCCGACCGCCGCTGGGCGGAGACCGGGAGGCATGTCCACGACGAGGCCCGGCCGGAAGGGCGGGGGACGCGAAGGGTGGGGAGGCGAAGGACGAGGGAGACGGACGCCTCACAGAGAGTTGTCCACAGCGTTGATCCACAATACAGCCGCTATTGTGGAAAACTATCCGGACCGCCTCTCGTCCCCCTACGGAGAAACCTGATGTCTGACGCGAATGTCGCCGCGATCTGGGAGCGCACCCTGCAGACCCTGCGCCGTGACGACACCGTGTCCCAGCGCGTGATCGCCCTGCTGACGCTGTCCCGCCTGATGGCCGTCGTCGCAGACACTGCCCTGGTCGCAGCCCCTTCCACCTCGGCGAAGGAGCTCTTCGAGCACCGCATCGCCGGCGCCCTGTCCGCGGCGCTGAGCGAGGCCACCGGGCGCGAGATGCGCTTCGCCGTGACGGTCGACGAGACGCTGTTCGACGACGGCGATGAGGATCCGACCCCCAGCAGCGCCGTGACCTCGGCGTCCGACGCCAGCAGTACACATCTTGTGGACAGAGATGTGGACACTCCCACCCAGGAGATCCACAACGCGCCCTTCCGCCGTGACGAGGGGTCGGTGCTGCCCTCGAGCGACCAGCCAGGGCAGGCCGCGATGCCCCTCAGCGGCTCCACCGCCAGCGCGGCGCACTTCGCGACCGAGGACCGCTTCTCCCTCGGCGGTGCCTACACCGGCACCGCGGCGGACGATCCCAGCGCCTACGCGGGATTCTCGGCGCTGTCCGGCTCGTCGGCCCCCTCGCCGGCACTGGCCCCGCGCCGACCGGCCCGCACCGGGCAGTCCACCCTCGGCGAGGACTCCCGGCTCAACGCCAAGTACACCTTCGACACCTTCGTGATCGGCTCCTCGAACCGCTTCGCGCAGGCAGCGGCGTCGGCCGTGGCGGAAACCCCGGCCAAGGCCTACAACCCGCTGTTCATCTACGGCGGCTCGGGCCTGGGCAAGACCCACCTCCTGCACGCGGTCGGTCACTACGCCCAGAGCCTCTACCCCGATGTCGTGGTGCGCTACGTGAACTCCGAGGAGTTCACCAACGACTTCATCAACTCCGTGCAGTCCGGTCAGTTCGGCAAGGCGCAGGAGTTCCAGCGCCGGTACCGCGACATCGACATCCTGCTCATCGACGACATCCAGTTCCTGCAGCGTGCGCCGGAGACGATGGAAGCCTTCTTCCACACGTTCAACACGCTGTACAACACCGACAAGCAGATCGTCATCACCTCCGACCTGCCCCCGAAGGAGCTGGGCGGCTTCGAGAACCGCATGCGGTCACGCTTCGAGATGGGCCTGATGACGGACGTGCAGCCGCCGGACCTCGAGACCCGGATCGCCATCCTGCGCAAGAAGGTCGCCCAGGAGGACACCGGCGAGGTGCCCCATGACGTGCTCGAGTACATCGCCTCGCACATCGCCACCAACATCCGTGAGCTCGAGGGGGCTCTGATCCGCGTGCAGGCGCTGCACTCCCTCTCGCGCCAGCCCATGGACGTGACCCTCGCCGAGAGCGTTCTGAAGGATCTGCTCTCGCACGACGACGGCACCCAGATCACCGCCTCGACGATCATCGTGCAGACCGCCACCTACTTCGGCCTGTCCGTCGAGGAGATCGTGGGCACCGGGCGTTCGCGCCGGCTCGTCTCAGCGCGACAGATCGGCATGTACCTGTGCCGAGAGCTCACCGACATGCCTCTGATCCGCATCGGCGAGGAGTTCGGTGGTCGCGACCACACCACCGTGATGCACGCGAACAAGAAGATCAGCGAGCTCATGAAGGAACGACGAGCGATCTTCAACCAGGTCACGGAGCTCACAGCCCGGATCAAGAGCAACAACTCCGCTCCCCGGAAGTAGCGGTTCGCGGCCGCCGCGTCCGGCACGGAGGGTCGTGGTGGGTCCGGAGAGCGGGATCCGGTGCGGCCGTGACGGCTCGGGAACGGGCTGTCGTCACCCTGAGAAGAACACGGCAGGTCAGAGCGTAGTTCTCCCCAAATGTGGATAACTCTGTGGACAATGTGGAATGACAAGCATCCACGCACGAGCCGATGTGCATCGAGGAATGACAAGAACTGCTCGACACCGGGGGCACGTGCACACTCCACCCACGAGGACCACACGTCGATCAACGATCCATCCACGTGAGCCTCGTACGTGGTGACCTGCGCCGATCGCAGTTATCCACTGTATTAACAGCCGTGAAGAAGAGGACTGTAGTTCTGTGCTCGACGGGGATGTGGAGGGGCGGGACGTCGACGAGGGCGGCGAGATCGTGTGATTCCTGGGTGCTGGGGAGCGTTCGGGAGCTGGGGACGAGGATGGTGGGGATCCCGGATCGGCGTCGGACCCGCGCGAAGGAGCTGGTGCGCGAGGACGGGAAGTCAAGGATCAACCCCGGTGTGTCGGCGAGAGGCCGCCAGAACCGATACGCTGTGCTCCGTCCGTGCCTGTTCTGGCTTTCGACCACTGCGAAGGAGTGGCAACGGTGAAGTTCCACCTCGATCGCGGCGTCCTCGGCGACGCCGTCTCCTGGGCCACCCGAACCCTCCCCGTGCGACCGGCGATGCCGATCCTGCAAGGCGTGCGGATCGTTGCTGAAGCCGGAGGTGAACTGCAGCTGTCGACCTTCGACTACGAGGTCAGCGCGCAGATCCGGCTCGACGCGGAGATCGAGCAGCCCGGTGAGGTTCTCGTCCAGGGGCGCATGCTCTCCGACATCGTCCGGGCTCTGCCCAACAAGGACGTCTCCATCGCCCTCGAAGGGACGAAGCTGCAGGTCCGCTGCGGATCGGCCCGCTTCGCCCTGGCGACGCTCCCGGTCGAGGAGTACCCCCAGCTGCCGAGCATGCCCCCGGTCGCCGGTTCCGTCGCGGCCGACGTCTTCGCCGAGGCGATCAGCCAGGTCACCGTTGCCGCCTCCAAGGACGACACGCTTCCGCTGCTGACCGGCGTGAAGGTCGAGATCTCCGGCGAGACCATGACGCTCATGGCGACGGATCGCTACCGTCTGGCACTGCGCGAGCTCACCTGGAACCCGGCGACGCCCGGCACCGAGCAGACTGCTCTGGTGCGAGGTCGCACCCTGCACGAGGTCGCCCGGTCCCTGTCCACCGGAGGCAGCGTCGAGATCGCCCTGGCCGAGGACTCCTCCGCGAACCTCATCGGTTTCGAGGCCGGTGGCCGCCGCACCACATCGACCCTGGTCGACGGGGAGTACCCGCCCGTGCGTCGGCTGTTCCCCGAGACCACCGCGATCACCGCCGTGGTCTCCACCGGAGCCCTCATCGACGCCGTCAAGCGCGTCTCCCTCGTGGCCGAGCGCAACACCCCCGTGCGCCTGTCCTTCACCGAGGGCCAGGTCGCGCTCGAGGCCGGCGCCGGAGACGACGCCCAGGCCAGCGAGGTGCTCGAAGCCCATCTCGAGGGCGAGGACCTCGTGGTCGGATTCAACTCGGGTTTCCTGCTCGACGGGCTCGGCGCTCTGGGTGCCGAGTTCGCACGGCTGACCTTCACCGACTCGATCAAGCCGTCCGTGATGAGTGGCCAGGACTCCCTCGAAGGGACCCCGGACACGTCGTACAAGTACCTGATCATGCCGATGCGGATCTGAGCGAGGGAGTGGTCCCTCCATGCAGCTGACCGCTCTCGACCTCACCGACTTCCGCTCGTACGAGCAGCTCAGCCTGCCCGTACGACCGGGGATCACCGTGCTCGTGGGCCAGAACGGGCAGGGCAAGACCAACATCGTCGAGGCCGTCTGGTATCTCGCCACCCTGTCCAGCCATCGTGTTCCCCACGACGCCGCACTCGTGCGTCGCGGCGAATCGACCGCGATCATCCGGGCGAGCTTCCTGCGGGCCGGCCGCCCTGTGCAGGTCGACCTCGAGGTCACCCCGGGCAAGGCCAACCGGGCACGGCTTCAGGGGCAGAACGTGTCCCGGCTCCGTGATCTGCTCGGCGAGGTGAGGGCAGTGCTCTTCGCTCCCGAGGACCTGGGCCTGGTCAAGGCGGATCCCGAAGGCCGTCGACGCTTCCTCGACGAGCTCCTGTTCGAGATCGCCCCCCGCTTCGCCTCGGTCAAGGCCGACTACGACCGCGTCCTCAAGCAGCGCAGCAATCTGCTCAAGCAGATGCGGTCCATGCGGCGCGGCGGCAGCGGACGCAGCGTCGGCGGGCTGGACCCTGCGGATTCTGCGAGCTCGACCCTCGAGGTGTGGGATCAGCAGCTGGCCCGATTCGGGGCCGAGCTCCTGCGCGCCCGCCTGCACCTGGTGAACCGTCTGCGGCCTCATCTGGGCTACTCCTACCTGCGGGTCTCCTCCGACGAGGGCGCCGAGCAGGCTCTGGATCTGCCTCCCGACCAGCGCGGGAATCTCTCCTCGCCGGCTGACGTCAGCTATCGTTCGACCGTTCTCGACGAGCTCGGCACGATCACCGGTGAGCTCCCGAGCACCCGGGAGATCCACGACGCGATGCTCACCATGCTCTCGACCCGGCACGACGAGGAGATCGACCGCGGCGTCAGCCTCACCGGCCCCCACCGTGACGACCTCGAGATCCGACTGCACGACTTCCCGGCCAAGGGCTACGCCAGCCACGGCGAATCCTGGTCCCTGGCCCTCGCCCTCCGCCTGGCCTCCTACGACCTGCTGCGCCTCGAGGAAGGCGATCTCGGCGACGGCGAACCGATCCTGATCCTCGACGACGTGTTCAGCGAGCTCGACGTGCACCGCCGCGAACGCCTCGGCCGGATCATCACCGATGCCTCCCAGGTGCTCGTGACGACAGCCAACGACACCGACATCCCCGACTCCCTCGACGGGGAGATGCATGTGGTCGACGTGAGCCTGGGATCCGCCGTGCCCCGCGAGGGCGGTCTGTGATGACGCCGCCCCGGGCGGGGAAGGGCTCCAGCGGGTCCGACGGCGGGAGCCCCGTGCGGCAGCGACTGGCGAACCCCTATGACCTCTCGACCTGGAGGACGCCTCCGCACGATCCCGATCCCCAGGTCGGGACCGGAGCTGCGCGCGAGGAGCCGACGGTTCGCCAGGAGCCGACTGCGCGTGAGGAGCTGCCCCGGGGCGCCGATTCCGGGAGGGGTCACGCCGGCGCTGCGTCCCGGCCGTCCACGGTGACCGGCCGTCGACCGGCTTCGACCGATCTCCGCGGGGAGGCGGACGACCCCGGCGAGGCCTACGATCCGCCCGAGCTGCCGACCCCTCCGGACCCCTTCGAACTGGCACGGCGCACCGTGAACCGCTCCCGAGCGGCCGCCCGGGATCGCGGCCTGTTCCCGATCTCGGCGAAGACCCAGGCTCGTGACGTGAGGGACCGTTCGGGCAGCTCACCAGGCTATTCGGGGTCCCGGCCGGACCCCCGGGATCCCCAGGGAATCGAGTCCGTGCTGCGCAAGGTGCTCGGCAACCTCGGGTGGAACGCCGGGATGAACGCCGGTCGGGTGCTGGAGGAGTGGGACGACATCGTCGGGGAGAAGGTCAGCGCGCACTGCCGCCCCGTCTCCCTTGAGGACGGGGTGCTCGTGATCAGCGCGTCCTCCTCCGCCTGGGCCTCGCAGCTGCGGATGCTCACCCCCCGCCTGATCACTACCATCGAGGAGCATGTCGGCTCTCACGTCGTCGCCGAACTGCGGGTGACCGGACCGGCCGCTGCCGAACGGACCTGGAAGAAGGGGCGACGCACCGTCACCTGGCGCGGCCCGCGCGACACCTACGGCTGAACCCCACGACCTCGGCTGGTGAGGTCGAGTTCATCCGCCGACGCGAGCCTCGGCGCCTGACCGCTCTCCTGCTACCGTGGAGGACGACGAGCTGAAGAGCTCGCGTGCACTGGGGTCGGTGAAATTCCGAGCCGGCGGTGATAGTCCGCGACCCGATGGCCTCTGGCCCTCGGTTGACCAGGTGGAACTCCCGGACCGACGGTCAGAGTCCGGATGGGAAGCGCACGCGAACGACGTCCTCGAGCGGTCTCTCGCCGCGCACCCCTGGTGCGCCGCGACCGAGCACCCCGTGGGGCGGCGTTCCCGTACCCCTTCCCCTCCACCGGGACCGCGAGCAGCGGACCGGAGGAGAGACCGTGCTGAACCCTGCCGAGCGCAGCGCGCTGCATCGCGCGCTGGAGATCGCGGCGCACCCCGCCGTCGCCTACGGACCGAACCCACGGGTGGGCTGCGTGCTGCTGGATCGCGAGGGCACGGTCCTCGCCGAGGGATACCACCGCGGCGCCGGCACGCCCCACGCCGAGGCCGACGCCCTGAACCACGCCCGGACCCGCGCCCTGGCCGGCACTGCCCCCAGGCTCCACGGAGCGACCGCCGTCGTCACCCTCGAACCGTGCACGCACACCGGCCGCACCGGCCCCTGTGCCCAGGCACTCATCGACGCAGGCGTGGGCCGCGTGGTGGTCGCCCGTCGCGACCCCAACCCGGTGGCTGCCGGCGGGGTCCAGCTGCTGCGCGAGGCCGGTCTCGAGGTCGATCTCGACATCCCCGCAGACCTCGCCGCAGCAGCCGGCGCGCTCAACCGCGGCTGGGAGCACGGACTGCACCACGCACGGCCCCTGGTCACCATGAAGCTCGCCCTCACCCTCGACGGGAGAGCCGCGACGGCCGACGGCACCAGCCGGTGGATCACCGGGGAGGCCGCCCGCCAGGAGGTCCATGACCTGCGCACCACCTGCGACAGCGTCCTGATCGGGACCGGCACCGCTCGCGCCGACTCGCCGAGCCTCACCGCGCGCAGCTCCGATGGCTCTCTGCGCCCTCGCCAGCCGGTCCGGGCGGTCATGGGCACCGGCGTCTTCCCGCCGCTGCCCACCCCGGACGGCGCCGGCGAGGCGATCGCCCTGCGCACCCGGGACCCGTCGGCCGCCCTGGAGGACCTCTTCGCACGCGGCCTGCGCCATGTGCTGCTCGAGGGCGGCCCCTCGCTGGCCGCGGCGTTCCTGCACTACGGACTCGTGGACGAGCTGATCGTCCATCTCGCACCCACCCTGCTCGGTGCCGGCCGCTCCGCGACCGGTGACCTCGGCATCTCCACCCTCGCCGACCGCCTCGACCTCGACCTCGTCGACTCCACTCCTCTGACCTCATCGGATGGCCGTACCGACCTCCGCCTCACCCTGCGGCCCCGCGCCGCCTGACCCGGAAGGACCACCATGTTCACCGGCATCATCGAAGAGCTCGGCACCGTCGAGACCATCGAACGGACCGACTCCTCGGCCCGTCTGCGACTCCGCTCCCCCTACGTCCTGGACGGCATCTCCCTGGGCGACTCGATCGCCGTCAACGGCTGCTGCCTCACCGTCACGGACGTCGAGGGCGAGCTGTGGAGCGCCGACGTCATCTCCACCACGCTCGCCGCCACGAACCTCGGCGACCTGCAGGTCGGGGACGGCATCAACCTCGAACGCTGCGTGCGGGCCGACGGCCGCCTGGACGGACACATCGTCCAGGGCCACGTCGACGGCGTCGGCGAGATCGTGAGCCGCGAGCAGGACGGGGGCACGACGCTGCTGCGCATCTCTCTGCCGGGTGCCGATGCGGACGACCCGCAGGGCATCGCGCGCTACGTCGTGGCGAAGGGCTCCCTGGCCGTGGACGGCATCAGCCTGACCGTGGCCGCGATCGACGCGGACGAGGTGACCATCGGACTGATCCCGGAGACGCTCGCGCGCACGACGCTGGGCACGAAGGGAGTCGGTGACCGGGTGAACCTCGAGGTCGACGTGCTCGCCAAGTACGTCGAGAAGCTGCTCGGCGCGCGCGCCGTCCCGACCGCGACCCCTGCGACGGAGGCCCGCTGATGACCATCTCGACGACCGCGCCGACGACCACGCTGCGACTGGACCCCATCGAGGAGGCGATCGCCGCGATCGCCGCCGGCCGACCCGTGGTGGTCGTCGACGACGAGGACCGCGAGAACGAGGGCGATCTGATCCTCGCCGCCTCCGCCGCCACCCCGGAGCTGCTCGCCTTCGCGGTGCGCTACTCCAGCGGGCTGCTCTGCGCCCCGATGACCGCTGCCCGCGCCGATGCGCTCGAGCTGCCGCTCATGGTGGAGCACAGCACCGACCCCCTGCGCACCGCGTACACGATCAGCGTCGATGCGAGCCAGGGCGTGACCACCGGAATCAGCGCCGCGGATCGCGCACGCACCCTGCAGGTGCTCGGCACGGAGGGTGCCACCCCCGGCGACCTCATCCGTCCCGGGCACGTGCTGCCGCTGCGCGCCCGGGACGGGGGCGTGCTCGAACGGCGCGGGCACACCGAAGCCGCCGTCGACCTCGCCCGGCTCGCCGGCAGGACCGAGGTGGGCATGATCGTCGAGCTCATCCATGACGACGGCACCATGATGCGCGGCCCCGCCCTGCGGGACTTCGCCGACGAGCACGAGCTGGTGATGGTCTCCATCGAGGCCCTGGCCGAGCATCGCCGCGCGGCCGAGGCATCGGACCTCGAGGTCACCGAAGAGATCACCCTGCCCACACCGCACGGCACCTTCCGGGCGTTCGGCGTGCGGGAAGGAACCGCCGAGCACCTGGTCCTCGCCCGCGGCGACCTCACCACGGCCGATCCCGTGCTCACCCGGATCCACTCGGAGTGCGTGACCGGGGACGTCTTCGGCTCCCTGCGCTGCGACTGCGGACCGCAGCTCGAGGAGTCCCTGGCACGGATCGATGACGCCGGCCGCGGGCTGCTGATCCTGCTGCGCGGCCACGAGGGGCGCGGCATCGGCCTGCTGGCGAAGCTGCGCGCCTATGCCCTCCAGGAGCAGGGCCGGGACACCGTCGACGCCAACCTCGACCTGGGGCTGCCCGTCGACGACCGCTCCTTCGCGATCGTGCCGGCGATCCTGGACCGCCTCGACGTCGGCGCGATCACCCTGCTCACCCACAACCCCACCAAGGCCGACGCCCTGCGCGCCGGCGGGATCGAGGTCGCCGGGATCGTGCCGCTGAGCACGCACGTCACCCCCGAGAACCTCGCCTACCTCACCACCAAGCGGGACCGGCTGGGCCATTCCCTCGCCGGCCTGCCCGCGACCTCCCCGAGCAGCTCCCTGAACATCACCCTGAACACCTCACCGAACGGAGATCCCGCATGAGCGGACATGGAAGCCCCACGATCGACCTCTCCTCCCACGCCGACGGGCCCGCCCTGCGGATCGCCATCGTGGCCTCCTCCTGGCACGAGCAGGTCATGGACGGTCTCATCGCCGGCGCCCTGCGGGCCTGTGCGGAGGCCGGGATCGCCGAGCCCCTGCTGGTGCGCGCCCCGGGATCCTTCGAACTGCCGGTGATCGCGGACCGCCTCGCCCGGACCCACGACGCCGTGGTGGCGCTCGGCGTGGTCATCCGCGGAGGCACCCCCCACTTCGAGTACGTGTGCGCGGCGGCCACGGACGGACTGTCCCGGGTAACTCTCGACCACGGCACCCCGATCGGGTTCGGGCTTCTGACCTGCGATGATGATGAGCAGGCGCTCGATCGGGCCGGGCTCGACGGCTCCCGTGAGGACAAGGGCCACGAAGCGGCGTCCGCGGCGATCGCGACCTCGCGCGTGCTCTCCGGGCTCCCGACCGGCGACTGATCGGCGACTGATCGGCGACTGATCCGCAGCGCAGCCCTCTCCCGTCGGGCCGTGGCCCGGCACATCGCACCGGACCGGCGGGAGAGGGATCCGGGGGTGATCCGCGAGCAGGAGCCGGACCCGCGCAGGGGCCGCTTTGCCGCGATATCACCCGGGGAGGCGTATGGGACCCCGTCCCGAGGCCCGCGAGAGCCGTCCAGAGGCCGTCCCGGCCCGTGTGGTGGTGGATCTGGGTCGTGTTGTCCACAGAAACGGCGAGGTTAATAGGTTCAGCACGCGATCTCCGCTAGAATATGAGGAGTTCGGCCGACGTCCTCCGACGTCCTCGTGGACTTCGATCCCGTCGGCCCGATCGCTGTGGCCTACAGAGGTGCCCCGCGCGTGCGCGCGCGAGGCCGTCTCCGTGGGCCGCCTGCGTGCCGGGCCGGGGACTCGTCCTCGGGATCGGCTGCACACCCTCGGCGCTCTTCCTGGACCGAGGGTTCCCAGGACTGCGAGGAGCCACATCAGGTGAGCGACAGCGACCGCCCCATGCCCGACCCGGACGCGCCCCAGGGCGCCCCGGACCCGTCGCCCGACACGGCCGAGAACGCCGCCGCGACCGAGGCGGCCGAGACCGTCGAGGCGACGGACGCCGCCGTCGTGGGATCCGCCGGTGAGCGCGCAGCCCATGCCCCGGAGCACTACGACGCCTCGGACATCACGGTCCTCGAAGGCCTCGAAGCGGTCCGCAAGCGCCCCGGCATGTACATCGGATCCACCGGTGAGCGCGGCCTGCACCACATGGTCCAGGAGATCGTCGACAACTGCGTGGACGAGGCGATGGCCGGTCATGGCGACACCATCGAGGTGACGCTGCAGGCCGACGGCGGGGTGAAGGTCGTCGACCACGCCCGTGGCATCCCGGTCGCGATGCACCCCACCGAGGGCAAGCCCGCCGTCGAGCTCGTGCTCACCGTGCTCCACGCCGGCGGCAAGTTCGGCGGTGGCGGCTACGCCGTCTCCGGCGGCCTGCACGGCGTGGGCTCCTCCGTCGTCAACGCCCTGTCCATCCGGATGGAGGTCGAGATCCGCCGCGACGGCCACGTGTGGCGCCAGTGGTACAGCCGCGGCGTCCCGCAGGTCGAGCTCGAGAAGGGCGAGGAGACCGACGAGACCGGTACGAGCATCACGTTCTGGGCCGACGACGAGATCTTCGACGAGACCGAGTACGACTTCGAGACCCTGCGCAAGCGGTTCCAGCAGATGGCGTTCCTCAACAAGGGCCTGCGCATCACGCTGACCGACGAGCGCATCTCGGAGACGACGGGCGAGGACGACGACGATCTGATCGACGTCGAGCTCGAGGCGGAGGGGACCTCGACGGACAAGGGCCCCCGCACCATCTCGTACCTGTACGAGCGCGGCCTGCAGGACTTCGTCGAGTTCATCAACACGACCAAGCGGGCCGAGGTGATCCACCCCGACATCATCTCCTTCGAGTCCGAGGACACCGACGTGCAGATCTCCGTCGAGGTCGCCATGCAATGGACCGGGGCGTACTCGGAGTCGGTGCACACCTACGCGAACACGATCAACACCCATGAGGGCGGCACCCACGAGGAGGGCTTCCGTTCCTCGCTGACCTCGATCGTGAACCGTTACGGACGCGCTCAGGGCCTGCTCAAGGAGAAGGACGCGAACCTCACCGGCGAGGACATCCGTGAGGGCCTCACGGCGGTCATCTCGGTGAAGCTCGGCGAACCGCAGTTCGAGGGCCAGACCAAGACGAAGCTGGGCAACACCGTCGCCCGCACCTTCATGGTCAAGGTGATGACCGATCAGCTGCAGGACTGGTTCGTCTCCCACCCGATGGAGGCCAAGTCCATCGTCATGAAGGGCCAGGCGGCGGCCGCGGCCCGCGAGGCGGCCCGCAAGGCCCGCGACGCGACGCGTCGGAAGTCCCCGCTGGAGACCGGCGGCATGCCCGGCAAGCTGCGCGACTGCTCCTCGCGCAACCCTGCCGAGTCCGAGATCTTCATCGTCGAGGGCGACTCCGCCGGTGGGTCCGCCGTGCAGGGCCGCGATCCCCGCACCCAGGCCATCCTGCCCATCCGCGGCAAGATCCTGAACGTGGAGAAGGCGCGCCTGGACCGGGCCCTGGACAACCAGGAGGTCCGCTCGCTGATCACGGCCTTCGGCACCGGCATCGGGGACGACTTCGACGCGACCAAGCTGCGCTATCACAAGATCGTGCTGATGGCCGATGCCGACGTCGACGGCCAGCACATCTGCACCCTGCTGCTGACGCTGCTGTTCCGCTACATGCGTCCGCTCATCGAGCTCGGCCACGTGTTCATCGCGATGCCGCCGCTGTTCCGCCTGAAGTGGACCAACGCCCCGCACGAGTACGTGTTCAGCGATGTGGAGCGCGACGAGCGCCTCGAGGCCGGCCGCGCCGCCGGTCGCCGTATCCCGCGGGACAACGGGATCCAGCGCTACAAGGGTCTGGGCGAGATGGACTGGAAGGAGCTCCAGGCCACCACGATGGACACCAACACGCGCACGCTGAAGCAGGTCACGGTCGATGAGGCCGCCGACGCCGACACCATCTTCTCCGTCCTGATGGGCGATGACGTCGAGTCCCGGCGCCGGTTCATCCAGGAGAACGCCAAGGACGTCCGCTTCCTCGACATCTGATCTCGGCACCCGGAGCGGCGCGGGGCGAGAGCCCGCGCCCCTGGGAGCGCCACGACCATCGGCCCCACCTGAAAGGCCTTCCGCCTCATGAGCGACACCCCGCAGGACCCCACGAACCCCGACGAGAACCCCGAGCTGCCTGCGGGGATGGCCGGTCAGGCCACCCCCGAGGGCGCCCATGAGGTCTCCACCTCCGAGGCGACCGACCGCACCGTCACCCTCGTCGACCCGCTCGACGAGCACGAGATCGACCGCATCACCCAGGTCGACCTCAACCAGGAGATGCAGCGCTCCTACCTCGACTACGCGATGAGCGTGATCGTCTCGCGCGCGCTGCCCGACGTGCGCGACGGCCTCAAGCCCGTGCACCGTCGGATCGTCTACGCGATGTACGACGGCGGCTACCGCCCCGACCGCTCCTTCTCGAAGTGCGCGAAGGTCGTCGGCGAGGTCATGGGCAACTACCACCCCCACGGCGACAGCGCGATCTACGACGCCATGGTGCGCCTCGTGCAGCCCTGGGCGATGCGCTACCCGCTGATCCTGGGCCAGGGGAACTTCGGCTCCCCGGGCGACGACGGCGCGGCCGCTCCGCGATACACCGAGTGCAAGATGGCCCCCCTGGCCCTCGAGCTCGTGCGCGACATCGACCAGGAGACGGTCGATATGCAGGGCAACTACGACAACACCGTCGACGAGCCCGTCGTGCTGCCCGCCCGTTTCCCGAACCTGCTGGTCAACGGCTCCTCCGGCATCGCCGTGGGCATGGCGACGAACATCCCGCCGCACAACCTGCGCGAGGTCGCCGACGCCGTCCAGTGGCTGCTGAAGAACCACGAGGCCACGAAGCCCGAGCTGCTGGACGCATGCCTGCGCTACATCAAGGGTCCCGACTTCCCCAGCGGCGCGACCATCGCCGGCACCAAGGGCATCGAAGAGGCGTACCGTACCGGTCGCGGCTCCATCTCCCAGCGTGCCGTGGTCTCCACCGAGGAGATCAACGGGCGCATGTCCCTCGTGGTCACCGAGCTGCCGTACCAGGTCAACCCGGACAACCTCGCGCGCAAGATCGCCGAGATGGTCAAGCTCGGGAAGATCCAGGGCATCGCCGACATCACCGACGAGACCTCCGGCCGCACCGGCCAGCGCCTGGTCATCACGCTCAAGCGCGACGCCGTCGCGAAGGTCGTGCTGAACAACCTCTTCAAGCACACCCAGCTGCAGGAGAACTTCTCCGCGAACATGCTGGCGCTCGCGAACGGGGTGCCGCGCACCCTGTCGATCGACTCCTTCGTGCGCGAGTGGACCAAGCACCAGATCGACGTCATCGTGCGTCGTACCCGGTACCGCCTGCGCAAGGCCGAGGAGCAGATCCACATCTACCGCGGCTACCTCAAGGCGCTCGACGCGCTCGACGAGGTCATCGCCCTGATCCGTCGTTCCCCGGACGCCGATGAGGCGCGCGTGGGGCTGATGAACATGCTCGAGATCGACGAGATCCAGGCCAATGCGATCCTCGCCATGCAGCTGCGCCGTCTGGCCGCCCTGGAGCGTCAGAAGATCACCGATGAGCACAACCGCCTGCAGGCCCTCATCGAGGAGTACACCGCGATCCTGGCCTCGCCGGAGCGCCAGCGCGAGATCGTCTCCGAGGAGCTGCAGGAGATCGTCGACAAGTACGGCGACGACCGCCGCACCGAGATCCTGCCCTTCGACGGCGACATGTCCATGGAGGACCTGATCCCCGAGGAGGACGTGGTCGTCACCATCACCCGCGGCGGCTACGTAAAGCGCACCCGCGAGGACCAGTACCGCGCCCAGAAGCGCGGCGGCAAGGGAGTGCGCGGCGCCTCGCTGCGCGCGGACGACGTCGTCGAGCACTTCTTCACCACCACGACGCACCGCTGGCTGCTGTTCTTCACCAACCAGGGCCGCGTCTATCGCGCCAAAGGCTACGAGCTGCCTGAGGCGGCGCGCGACGCCAAGGGCCAGCACGTCGCGAACCTGATGGCGTTCCAGCCGGAGGAGAGCATCGCCTCCGTGCTCGCGATCGACACCTACGAGGACACCCAGTACCTGGTGCTCGCGACGGCCTCCGGCCTGGTGAAGAAGACGGCCCTGACGGCCTTCGACTCCAACCGCAGCGGCGGCATCATCGCGATCAACCTGCGCGACATCGACGGGATCGACGGCACGCAGCCGGACCGCGTGATCGCGGCCCGTGCGGTCAACGCCGACGACCACCTGATCCTGGTCTCCCGCAACGGCCAGTCCGTGCGGTTCCCGGCGGCCGACGACGTGCTGCGGCCGACGGGCCGTGCGACCAGCGGTGTCACGGGCATGAAGTTCCGTCACGATGACGAGCTGCTGGCGATGGATGTGCTGCGCCCCGATCAGTTCGTGATGACCGTGACCGATGGCGGCTACGCCAAGCGCACGAGTCTGGACGAGTACCGCGTGCAGGGTCGTGGCGGCCTGGGTATCCGGGTCGCGAAGCTCCCTGACGACCGCGGTCACCTGGTGGGCGCCGCCGCCGTCGACGAGTCCGACGAGCTGCTCGTGGTGATGGAGAAGGGCCGTGTGGTCCGCTCGCGCGTCGCCGAGGTGCCGCCCAAGGGTCGCACCACGATGGGCGTCGTCTTCGCCAAGCCCGACAAGGGCGATCGGATCCTGCTGGTCACGACCAGCCCCGAATCCGAGATCGACGAGGAGGAGATCGAGGGCGCCGAGGCGCCCGTTCTCGCCGACGCCGAGGGTGATGGCGTGGGTGAGGCCGTGGATGCCGCGGATGGGGATGCTGTGGAGATCTCGTCCGATGGAGAGTCGGAGCAGGACCAGGCCCCGTCCGATGATCTAGGCTCTGACGAGTCCGAGAAGTCGCCGGCCGGCGACGACGACCAGATCGAGGAGTGATCCGTGAGCACGAGTGACTCGAGGTCCGCGAGCGGCACCACGACGTCTCCGGAGGCGACCACCAAGCTCCCGGCCTTCCAGGACGGCGCTGAGGGCGGCGCGAAGACCACCTCGGAGCAGTCGATCGGTTCCGGCAAGGGGACCGCGTCCAAGGGCGCCAGCCGCAGCCCGAAGAAGACGACGACCTCGGCGGCCGCGCCGGAGAACGACAAGCGCGGCCCCCGCCGCGTGCGCCTCACGCTGGCGCGGCTGGACCCGTTCTCGGTGATGAAGCTGTCCTTCCTGGTGGCGATCGCGCTCGGTATCGCGACCGTCGTGGCCGTGATCCTGACCTGGAACCTCGTCGACGCGATCGGCCTGTGGGACAAGGTCGACCAGCTGGGACGCGACCTCAACGGCGGCAGCCCGCTGCCCTTCATGGAGTTCTTCCAGTTCTCCAAGATGGTCAGCTACGGCACGATCGTCGCTGTGGTGAACGTCGTGATCATCACCGCGCTCGGCACCCTGCTGGCCTTCCTCTACAACCTGGTGGCGGCGCTGCTGGGCGGATTGAAGCTGACCTTCACCGACGAGTGATCCCGTGCGCCGACCAGGCGCACCACCTCGCCGGGCACCGGGCGGGCACCCTCACCAGGTGCCCGCCCGTTCTGCGTCCTGGGCGCGTATTTTCCTCTCCGGGCCGGGCCGGTCCGGGGCGGATGGTGGCCTCCTGGCGAGGAGTCGAGGTCAGGTGGTCTGCAGGTCGGTGACGTCGGCGATCTGGGCGTGCAGGCGGGAGAGGGCTGCTTCGGCGTTGACGGTCGCGGCGACGCCGTGGGCACCGGAGCCCAGGGAGATCCGTCGCTCGGGGTCACCGCTGAGGTCGAGGTCGGCGACGACGGGCCAGGCGGTGGTGGAGCCGAAGGGGGTGATGGTGCCGCGCTCGTACCCGGTGGCCTGCTGCGCGACGTCCTTGTCCGGCATGGACAGGCGGTTCACGCCGAGGAAGGAGCGCAGCTTGGGCCAGGAGATCTCCCGATCGCCCGGGACCAGCACGAAGAGGTACTGGCCCTCGGCGCGTCGCACCACGAGGGTCTTGATGATGTCCCGCGGCTCGACGCCCCGGGCGGCGGCCGCCTCCGCGAGGGAGCCGACCCTCCCGTGACGGGTGATCTCGTACTCCAGCCCGGAGGCCGTCAGGGCATCGACCGCTCGCTGTTCGCTCATGCCCCCACCCTAGAGACCGCCCGCGCATCCAGTGCGACCCAGGCGCTGTTCTCAGGCCGTCAGCACAACGCCTTGGTCGCACTCGGGCGAGGGCGTCGCACTCGGGCGAGGGGCGAGCGTGCAACAGACCACGGGATCCTCGGGATGAGCGCGTCATCTCGCTAGGGTCGGAGGATGTCCTCCTCGACGACCTCCGCCCCCACGCTCCCCGACGCCCCGGAGGACTATCCCTGGACCGGCCCCGCCGTGCGCTCGGCGCTCCTGCTGGGCAGCGGGATCGTGGATCTGGACCCGGAAGGAGCCGACTACGCCCCGACCGAGGCATCGACCGGGGCCCGGGACTGTGCTCTCGTGGACGTCGCCGCGATCGATCAGGCCCTCGCCGCCGAGGGTGCCGCGCCGCTCGCCGAACGCACCCTGGTGGTGGCCGTCGGCTCGAACCAGACTCCGGAGACGATCGCTCGCAAGTACGCCCGCTCCGGCCGTGACCTGCAGATCGCCACCCCGTTCGTGCGCTGCACGGTGCACGGTCTGGCCGTCGGGCACTGCGCCCACACGTCCGCGCGCGGGTACATCCCCGCCGCCCCGTACCGGGCCGACGGCGAGCGGATGGAGCTCGTGGCCACGTGGTTCGACGACGCCCAGCTCGCGGTGGTCGACGAGACCGAACCGAACTACGAGCGGGTGCGTCTGGACGCCTCGCGGTTCCCGCTCACCCTCGCCACCGGCGAGACCCCCGCCCGCTACGACGTGTACGCCTCCAGCTGGGGAGTCGTCGCCCACGAGCGGGCCATCCCGCTGCGCCACCGTCAGCAGGAGATGTTCGACGAGCTGGTAGCGCTCACCGGGGCCGAGCTGCTGATCGGGAACGCCGCCGAGGTGTGCGCCCGCCTGGCTGCGGCGCCGGACGCGCTGAACGCCCTGGTCCGAGAGCACGGCCTGGTGGCCGAGGACGGGCTTCGCTGAGGACGGGCTCTCCGGGGGACCGTGGTGCCCTCGTGCGAATATATGTAGCTAAGCTATATAGATCAGTCACTCGTGCGAGGGAAGGGCCAGCATGACGACGTCGATCTGGTGGGTGCGGGACGATCTGCGGATCCACGACAACCCGGCCCTGCGGGCCGCGGCGGCCGACGGCGAGGTGGTGGCCGTGCACGTGGACGAGCAGCTCGCCGGGGTGCGTCCACCCGGCGCCGCCTCGCTGTGGTGGCTTCACCATTCGCTGACCGAGCTCGGAGCTCGGCTGCGCGAGCACGGGGTGCCGCTGGTCCTGCTCAGCGGCGACCCAGAGCAGCTCATCCCCCAGCTCGTGGAGGAGACTGCGGCCCAGGCCGTGGTCTGGACCCGTCGCTATCACGAGCCCCGTCGCGCGGTGGATGCCCGCCTGAAGGCGAGCCTGCGCGAGAGCGGACTGAGGGCCGAGAGCGTCGACGGCTATCTGCTCCACGAGCCGTGGACGATCTCCACGCAGTCGGGAGACCCCTACAAGGTCTATTCACCCTTCGCACGGGCCTGCCGCGAGACCGCAGAGCCCCGCCTCCCCGAGGGGCCGCCGCCGCGGCTGCGTGGACCTGAACTCACCGGACCTCGGAACAGCAACCACTGGCTCGACGAGGTCGAGTTCGCCCGGGGACTGGATGGCCGCGGATGGCTCCCGACGGCGCCGGACTGGGCCGGTGGGCTGCGGGAGGCCTGGACCCCGGGGGAGACGGGTGCCCGGGCACGCCTGGATGCCCTCGAGAACGTGCTCGACCAGTATGCGGAGGATCGGGATCGTCCCGGCGTCGACGGGACGTCGGGACTGTCCCCGCACCTGCGCTACGGGGAGGTGTCCCCGCACGAGGTCTGGCACCGCAGCCTGACGTCGGGCCGCGCGACGGGCCCGGAGACGTTCCGCTCGGAGCTGCTGTGGCGGGAGTTCGCGTGGCACCGCCTCTACCACCTGCCCGATCTCGCGACTCGCAACGTGCGACCCCGGTTCGACGCCTTCGACTGGCGTGACGACGAGGAGGGCCTTCGCGCCTGGCAGCAGGGCAGCACAGGCATCGACCTGGTCGATGCCGGGATGCGGGAGCTCTGGGTGACCGGGTGGATGCACAACCGGGTGCGCCTGGTCGTCGCGTCGTTCCTCACCAAGAACCTGCGCGTGCACTGGCGTCGCGGGGAGGAGTGGTTCTGGGACACCCTGGTCGATGCCGACGAGGCCTCCAACCCGTTCAACTGGCAGTGGGTGGCCGGCACGGGCGATGACGCCGCCCCGTACTTCCGGGTGTTCAACCCCGATCGGCAGCAGAGCCGGTTCGACGGCGAGGGCCGCTATGTGCGTCGGTGGGTTCCCGAGATCGGGACCGACGACCGAGCAGCACCCGTTGTCGATCTGCGCGCTTCCCGAGAGGAGGCCCTGGCGGCCCACGACGCGATCACGGCTCCCTGACCGCGCGCCGACCGTTCCTCCGCCTCATTCGACGGTGAACTCGATCGTGTGCCAACCGCTCGCACCGTTCGGCACCGGATTCGCCCGCTCCTCGGTCTGCTGCTCACCATCGCCGCCGGTGGCCCGCACCGAGACGCTGTGATCGCCCGCAGTGGCGTCCTCCCACTGCAGTGACCACTGGACCCAGGTGTCCGCGCTGACCTCCGCCCCCAGCTCCGCCTCGCGCCAGTCGCCGTCGTCGATCCGCACCTCGACGGCGGAGATCCCGCGCTGCTGCGCCCAGGCCGTGCCGCCGAGCATCACGGCGCCGTCGGCATCCGGGGAGAGCTTCCCGAAGGAGCGCGGCACGTCCACGCGGGAGGCGATCTTGATGGGGCCGCGCTCGGACCAGCCGCGATCCGTCCAATAGGCGGTCTCGTCGGCGAAACGGGTCACGGTCAGCTCGGTGAGCCATTTCGTGGCCGAGACGTACCCGTACAGGCCGGGGACGACCATCCGCACCGGATACCCGTGGTCCTGGGGCAGCGGCTCGCCGTTCATCCCCACGGCGATCAGCGAGTCGCGGTCGTCGGTCAGGGCCTCGATCGGCGTGGAGGCGGTGAAGCCGTCGATGGAGCGGGAGAGCACCATGTCGGCCCCGTCCTTGACGCCCACGCGCTCCAGCAGCGTGCGCACGGGCACGCCGAGCCATGTCGCGTTCCCGGCGAGATCGCCGCCGACGGTGTTGGAGACGCAGGTCAGCGTCACGTGCTTCTCGATCATCGGCTCGGCGAGCAGCTGTTCGAACGTCAGCGTGAGCTCGCGGTCGACCAGCCCGTGGATCCGCAGCTCCCAGGTCGTGGGGTCGACGCGCGGCACGGCGAGGGCCGTGTCGATCCGGTAGAAGTCGTCGTTCGGCGTGAGGTACGCGGGCATGCCCTCGAGATCCACCTGGGCGTCGGCGGGGATCTCCTCGGCGCGGGTGCGCGGCGTGGGCAGAACGAACCCGGCGGCCTTGCTCGCGATCTCGCGGCTCGCGTTGACGCCTCGAGCCCCCGCCGCGACGATGACGGCGAGGATGCCGACCGCCCCGACGCCCACCAGGGATCGCCGTCGGGACCAGCCCGCCGCGTTCCCCGGTACGACCTCGGCCCTCGCACCTGCGGAGGGAGCGCGCACGGCGCGCAGCAGGAGCAGCAGCGTCGGGACCGCGACGACGGTTCCGAGCACGGTCGGGATCGCGTCGGGCACGGAGTTCTGCGCCCGGGTCAGCACGATGATCGTGGCGAAGAGGCCGAGTCCCGCCAGCACGAGGGCGGCGGTGCGGGGCCGACGCGATCCGAGGGCGCCGTTCAGCGCGGTGAGCACGAGGTACACCACGACCATCGAGGCGAACAGGACCAGTTTGTCCTTGGTGCCGAACAGGCCGATGGCCAGATCCTTCACCCAGGGCGGGATGATGTCGATGAACCCTCCGCCGACGGCCACGAACGGCGCCGAGGAGGAGCTGAAGGCCAAGGAGGCCAGCTCCGCGACGGCCAGCAGCACGATCCCGCCGATCACGCCGGCGAGCACCGACCACCAGGGGACCTTCGGCCGTGCAGCGCGGGGGCCGCGGGCGGAGGGCTCCTGGCGGTCGGTGGATGTGTTCATTACAGCTCCTTGATCGCGATCACGTCGGTGGGTTCCTCGGAGCCGCCGGCCGGTTCGATGCTGAGACCGATCTGGGCCGTCGGGGACATCTCTTCTCGTGCCATCACGATCTGGTCCGGCTCGGAGATCAAGCCCGCGTCCTTCGCGGTGCCGTCCACGATCCAGAGCTGGTACGTGCTGTCGCTCGGCAGCTCCGGGAGGCCGGCGGCCTGGACGATCATGGCCTGCTGGTCCCGTGAGTACATGACATGCAGGTCCCCGCCGTGGGTGGAGGGCACAGTGAGCTGGGAGGTGTCGTCGGCGGTCATGAGCGCGGAGATCATCTCCTGCTCCTCCTCCGAGCCGGCCTGCTCCGATTCCAGGGCCTCGATGGTCGCTCGGGCATCGTCCTCGGCGGCTCGTTCCGAGCTCCACAGTCCGACGCCTGCGACCGTTGTGACCATCAGTGCTGCGGCGGCGACAGCCAGCCAGCGCGAGCGCCGCACGCTCGATCGGTAGCGATCCAGGGGGATCACGGTGGCGTCACGGCCCGCATCCGCCGCATCTGATCCGGCGTCGCTCTCGGGCCCGGTCGTGTTGCGGGATGTCGCTGCGGTCTCGGTCTCCGCATCGGCGGGCGGCACGTCGGCCCGGCGATGGGTCGCCGCGCGCGGCGCCGACTGGTCCTCCGCGGAGGAGTCCTGGTCCACCGTGGACAGCTGTGGTGTCTGGGCGATCCGCGTCATCAGCGAGGACTTCAGCTCAGGGCGGGGGGCCTCCGGCTCGAGCCCGCGGGCGAGCTCGCCGGCGGTCTCCTCGAAGGAGTGCGCCTCGGACGCTGCCTCGGGATCCTGGGCGAGGAAATCCTCGATCAGGGCGCGCTCGTCGGCGTCCAGGGCGTTCAGGGCCCAGGCGCCGGTCATGTCACGTTTCTGCTCGTTCACGAGGTCACCCCCAGACTGTCTCGGAGGACGATCATTCCGTCCCGTATTCGGGTCTTGGCCGTTCCCAGCGGGATGTCGAGGAGCTTCGCGACCTCGCTGTGGCTGCAGCCGGAGAAGTAGGCGAGGCGGATCGCATCGGACTGCAACGGGGTCAGGGCTTTCATCGCCGTGGCGACGCGCTGCGACTCCACCCTCATGATCCCCTCCTCCTGCACGTCAACGACCTTCTCGTCGAGAGCTCGCAGCCCCTCTGCGGAGTCACGTCGCCGGGAGGCGTCGACGGAACGGACGGTGTCGACGGCGCGACGGTGGGCGATGGTGCATATCCACCCGTGGGCAGAGCCGCGACGGGCATCGAACCGGGGAGCTTGCTTCCAGATCTCCACGAACACCTCCTGCAACACTTCCTCGCTGATGGATACGTCTCTGACCACTCTCTTGACCAGGGAGAACAACAGGGACGAGGTGCGGTCGTAGAGATCAGAGAAGGCATCCTCTTGCCCCTGTCCCACGCGATGCAGCAGCTCCGCGAGAGCGGATGCGGCGGAATCGTCCGGTACGCCCCCTCGCGGATCCGTCAGCGGCTGCACTGCTGACCGGGGCGGATCGTGCGATGGGGGAGGATCGTGCGCCATTCACAGCTCCTTGCAGGACGGTGCGAGCGGGCGGGGCGATCGACTATCGTTCCCCGCCCGCTCACCATGTCCGTCCAGTGTGCGCGGTTCAGCTGGCGTCCGCCATCGACGGCGGCATCAGAACGGTATCGACCAGGTAGACGGTCGCGTTCTGGGTCTGGACGCCGCCGCAGATCACGGTCGAGCCGTTGACCATGAGGTCATCACCGCTCCCGGTGACCTCGAGATCCTCGCCCTCCACAGTGGTGTGGGTGCCGGCGATCTCGTCGGGCGCGATCTGACCGGGGACGACGTGGTAGGTCAGCACGGTGGACAGGCTGTCCGCATCGCCCGCGAGCGCGGTCAGATCGGCCTCGGGGATGGCGCCGAAGGCGTCGTCGACGGGCGCGAAGACCGTGAACTGGTCGCCGTCCAGGGTGTCGACGAGGTTGACGTCGGGGTTCAGCTCGCCGGAGACCGCCGAGGTGAGGGTGGTGAGAAGGGGGTTGTTGGAGGCGGCGACGCTCAGCGGGTCCTGGGCCATGCCCTCGACCGAGCCGTCGCCATCGGGCACCATTGCGGCGTAGTCCGCGCAGCCGGCGCCGACGAGGTTCGCTGCGGGATCCATGTCCATGCCGCCGTCGGAGGCCATCGAGCCACCGCCGTCGGAGGCCTGAGTCTGCTCGGCCGCGGGCTGGCCGCCCTCGTCCGTGCCGGCGTCATCTCCCATGCCGCCGGAGCAGGCGCTCATCAGGACGACGGTGGCAGCGAGGGCTCCGAGCTTGGGAAGCATCGATCGAGTCTTCATGGCAATCTCCTTGGTGATCCGGTGCTGACGCCGCAGCGGCGTCATGCACAGAGTTCGGAGCCGGCTGGCCGGTGGATTGGAACGGACCCGGACAACTTGTTGTGACCTCCCGTACAACCGCCCAGGCCGGTTGGACGGGATGGGGAGGGGGCTGTAATGTTGTCCGTCGGTGGTTGACGTCGGAAGCAGGCGTCGAAATCAGCCCCTACGGGCCTATAGCTCAGTCGGTTAGAGCGCTGTCCTGATAAGACAGAGGTCACTGGTTCAAGTCCAGTTAGGCCCACTTCGAGGATCGGAGGACACGATGAAGACGTTCATCAAGGTTGCAGCAGTCCTGATCGGCACGTCCGCGGCCGGTCTCCTCACCTGGCGAAAGATCGAGTCTGATCGTCTTCGCAACGATCTCTGGACCGAGGCCGAGAAGGTCTCCTCCCAGCAGGACACGTCCGCCTGATCTGCCGGAAGGTACGATCGACACAGATGGATACGGGGACTTAGCTCAGTTGGTAGAGCGGTAGCTTTGCAAGCTTCAGGTCAGGGGTTCGACCCCCCTAGTCTCCACGAACAGCAGGTCAGAGGCCCTTCCCCGAATCGGGGGAGGGCCTCTGTGCTGTCCTCGAGCGATGTCCTTGGTCGATGCCCCAGGAGGCGCGGGTCAGGAGGGCGCGACGCGATCGAGCTCCTCGTCGGCGCGGGCGCCGCCGCCGGTCCAGGGCGACCAGGCCGGCTCACGCAGGCCCGGGCAGTGCTCCGGGGTGGGCTGATGAGCCATCTCGACCACCCGGTCCAGGGCATCGCGCGCCGCAGCCAGATCGTCCATCGCCTCCGTGATCCGCCGACGCTCCGCGGCCAGGAGCTCGAAGACCTCCGGCGAGCCGTGCCCGGTGTCCACGCAGGGAAGCAGCTGCGAGACCGTGCGGCTGGGCAGGCCGGCGGCGAAGAACTGCTGGATCAGCCGCACGCGCTCGACGGCGGACTCCGGATAGGTGCGCTGGCCACCTGGGCTGCGCTCCGAGCTCAGCAGGCTCTGCTCCTCGTAATACCGCAGTGCGCGGGTGCTGACCCCGGCGCCTCGCGCCACATCGCCGATCCTCATGCAGGGCCTCCGGGTGACCTGGGACTCGTTCCTCGACAGAACCTTGACCTTGACGTCAACGTCAGGTTCTAGCGTACTCGGCATCGGGGTCGCGGACAACGCCGCGGCCGCCAGGGTCGACGAAGAGAGCAGGAACAGTCATGGATGCTGCAGGTCAGATCGCTGTCGTCACCGGAGCGAACCGAGGGATCGGTCGCCAGTTCGTCCTCGAGCTGCTCGAGAGAGGGGCCACGACCGTCTATGCGACGGCCCGTCGGCCGGAGCTGCTCGAGTTCGACGATCCGCGTGTGGTCCCGCTGCGGATCGACCTCCTCGATCACGGGTCCGTGGTCGAGGCGGCGCAGACCGCGCGGGATGCGACGCTCCTCGTCAACAACGCCGGCATCTCGACCGGTGCGAGCCTGCTGACCGGTGAGCTCGCGGAGATCCACCGCGAGATGGATACGCATTTCTGGGGCACGCTCGACATGATCCGTGCGTTCGCCCCGGTCCTCGCCGCGAACGGCGGAGGGGCGATCGTGAACGTCCTCTCGGCGCTGTCGTGGTTCGCCGCTCCCGGAACCGGCTCCTATGCCGCGGCGAAGGCCGCGCAGTGGAACCTCACCAACGGCGTGCGCCTCGAGCTCGCCGAGCAGGGAACCCTGGTCCAGGGCGTCCATCTGGGTGCGGCGGCCACCGATATCTCGGCCGGGTACGACGGGCCCAAGATCGATCCCCGCGAGGTGCCCCGCCGCGCGCTCGACGCCCTGACGACCGACTCGATCGAAGTGGTCGTGGACGACTGGAGCGCCATGGTCAAGGCGTCCCTGGCCGGGGAACCCGCCGAGTTCTACACGAAGATCGTCGCGCTGCTCGCAGCTGCCTGAGGGGCTCCGCCAGCGACGTGACCAACTTCCACGATCTGCGAGCCCGGGGGCCCTGGTGCCCTCGGGCTCGTCGTCGCGCTACGCCGCCTCGCTATGCTGCCGCGCCATGCCGTCGGCCCGTCTCGTCGGCCGGAGTCGTCGGCCTGTGAGGCCGGCCGTCGGCGTTCCGATCTCAGAAAGATCTGTGATCCGTCCAATCCGATCCTCCCCGGGCTCCGAACCACCCCCACGTCACCGTCCTCGGCAGTCGCACGGCTGTCCGGTGGCCCACGAAGGAGTCATGATGCGCACGACGACGAAGCGAGTGCTCCCCCTGTTCGCGGCCACGGCCATGCTCGGCATGTTCGGAGCATCCGGCGCCGCACTGGCTGATGGCCCGGAGACGACGTCCCTGGAAGCCAACCTCACCGAGCTCAACGATTCCGGGGCCTCGGGCTCCGCGTGGGTCACGCTCGATGGCAACGAGGTCACCGTGAAGGTGGAGAGCGCGGGTCTGCTGGCCGGTGCTCCCCATGCTCAGCACATCCATATCGGTGGCAAGAACGAGTGCCCCGATCCCGGGATGAAGGGCACCGGTTTCGAGGGTGCGATCCGTACTACCGATGCTGCTGATTCCTATGGCGCGGTGGCTGTGTCCCTGACCAACGATGGTGATACCAGCCCCGACAGTGCCCTGGCCGTGGATCGTTTCCCGGTCGGTGAGGGTGGCACCTATGAGCGGACCTTCGAGGTCAGCGACGATGTCGCCGCGAGCCTCGCCAAGGGCGAGGGTTCCGTGGTGCTTCACGGTGTGGACCACAACGGCAATGGCACCTATGACGGTGACCAGATGTCCGACCTGGACCCCTCGCTGCCGTCCGAGGCCACCGATCCCGCGGCCTGCGGTTCGCTCGGTATGAGCCAGATGGCCGACATGCCCGAGGGTGGGGCCGACACCGGTGACGGCACCACTGCCGGCATCGAGGACGCCGGCCTGATGGTCGCCGGTGGTGGCCTGATCGCCGCCGCGTTCGCCGGTGCGGTCGCACTGCGCAAGCGCGCGATGCAGAAGTGAGATGACCCCTCAGGGATCACCCCGCCGGGGCGGAGGCCGTCGAACGACGGCCGCCGCCCTGGCGGTGATCGCGCTCCTCGGCGCTGTGCTGCTCATCGTGTCCCTGACCAACCAGGTCGGCGAGCCCCCACAACCCGAACTCCGCTCCCAGGGAGCCGAGGCCTCTGAGGCCCCGGATGTCTCCGATGGGGGCGGTACGAAGCCCCCTGTCATCCCGAGTACGGCGGCCGGAGAGCAGAAGCCCGCGGAACCCGATGAGTCAGGAGACGCCGCTCCCACAGTGGAACCTCTGGGGAGGTCCGAGCCGACGTCGATGACGATCCCCTCGATCGGCGTCGACGAGGAGCTCTTCCCGATCGGACTCGGCGAGAACGGTGAACTGCTCGCCCCACGAGGCGACCGCGCGAACCAGCCGGCCTGGTTCGAAGAATCACCCACACCCGGCGAGACCGGCCCAGCAGTTATCGAAGGACACGTCACCTGGGGCGGAGACCCATCCGTCTTCTTCGAACTCGGCGGACTCACCACCGGCGACCAGATCGACGTCGAACGGGCGGACGGAACCACCGCGACCTTCGAGGTTTACGACTCCGCCCGCTACCCCAAGGATCAGTTCCCCACCCTCGACGTCTACGGAGCCACCGACGGCCCGGAACTCCGGGTGATCACCTGCGGCGGCGATCTCGGCGCCGACGGGCACCACCTCGACAACACCGTCGTCTTCGCCCGACTCGTCCAGAACTGAGGACCCGCCATGGCCACACCGGCTGCCCCGCGTGACCGTTGGCTCGGCCCGCTGCTTCTCAGGCTGCATTTCTACGCCGCGATCCTCGTCGCCCCCTTCATCCTGATCTCCGCGGCCAGCGGAGCCCTCTACGCGCTGACCCCGCAGCTCGAGCAGCTGGTCTACGCCGAGGAGCTCACGGCACCGTCCGAGGGCCCGCCGCTCCCGCTGGCCGAGCAGGTCGCCGCGGCGCAGGCGCACGTCGGCGAGGAAGCGGTGGTCACCGCGATCCGACCCGCCCCGGAGGTCGGGGACACCACTCGCGTGATGTATGCCGATGACTCCCTCGGCGAGAGCGAGTCGCGCGCGATCATGCTGGACCCGGCGACCGCGGAGATCCGCGGCGACCTCACCGTGTACGGCACCAGCGGCTCCCTGCCGCTGCGCACCTGGGTCGACCAGCTGCACCGCAACCTGCATCTGGGAGAGGTGGGCCGCCTCTACAGCGAGCTCTCCGCCTCCTGGCTCGGCGTGATCGCCCTCGCGGGTCTCGGACTCTGGATCCGGAGGGCCCGACGTGCGCGACGCACACGCCGCACGCGGGACCTTCTCCTCCCGGATCTGCAGGCACGGGGCTATCGACGCACCCTCTCCCTGCATTCCTCGGTCGGGGCGTGGGTGCTGCTCGGCGCCCTGTTCCTCTCGGCCACCGGGATCACCTGGTCCCAGTACGGGGGAGGGAACATCGGCACCATCCGCGAGGCCTTCGGCTTCACCACCGCCGCTGTCAGCACCGAGCTGCCGCAGGAGACGACCGCCGGTGCGGAGGGTACGTCGGACACGGGCGACATGGACGGCATGGAGGGGATGACGGGCAAGGATGCCGGGGAGCACGCCGAGCACGAGTCGCATCACGACGCACCTGCGGCAGGTGCAGCTGAGTCAGCCGGTCCCGGCGAAGCCGCTGCCGCGCCCAGGGCCGATCTCGGCCAGATCGACCGTGTGCTCGCTGCAGGTCGCTCCGCGAACATCGACACGGGACTCGTGGAGATCCGCCCTCCGGCCGACGCCGGCTCCGCCTGGGTGGTCGAGGAGATCCAGCGCAGCTATCCCACGAAGGTGGACGCGATCGCGATCGACGGCAGCACCCTGGAGGTCGTGGACCGCACCGACTTCGCTGAGGCGGACCTCGCCGCCAAGCTCACCCGCTGGGGCATCGACCTGCACATGGGATCGATGTTCGGGCTGGGCAACCAGATCGTCCTGTTCGTGATCGCCTCGGCCGTGGTCGCGATGATCATCTGGGGATACCTGATGTGGTGGCAGCGCCCGCCCACCAAGGGCGGGAGCGGATTCGGGAAGCCGCCCCGTCGCGGCGCGCTGCGTCGGGCCCCGTGGTGGGGCGCGGCCCTGGTGCTGCTCGCCGCCGCGGGCATCGGCCTCATGCTGCCGCTGATGGGCGTGAGCCTGGCTGCCTTCGTCATCGTCGATACGATCGTCGGTCGGCTTCGGCGGTGACTAGGCTGAGCGCATGACCCCGAGATCCCTGATCGTGCTGCTGGACTGCGGCGACACCCTCATCGACGAAGGCACCCAGGTCCACGACGACACGGGAGTGGTCCTCTCCGCCGACGTGATCCCGGGGGCCGATCGCATGGTCCGGGATCTCGTCGCCGCCGGATTCCGCCTCGCCCTCGTCGCCGACGGTCGCTACGTCTCCTTCGAGAACCTGCTGACCCAGCACGAGCTCTTCGACCTGTTCGAGACGCTGACCTGCTCCGATGCGATCCGGCACGAGAAACCCAGCCCCCGCATGTTCAAGGCGGCCATGGGGGCCCTGGATCTTGAGCCGGCCGACGCCGCGCGCTGCGTGATGGTCGGCAACAACCTGGCTCGCGACATCGCCGGCGCGAACCGGATGGGGATCATGAGCATCCATATGGCCTGGACGGACCGGTATCCGAAGGAGCCGGCAGGGCCCGACGAGGTCCCCGACCACACGATCGCAACCCCGGCCGAGCTGCTGTCCCTGCTGCGCCGGCTCGACGACGAGCTCGGCGAGCCCGCGGCCTGACCAGCGCGCCGACACCGCGGGGCCGCAGGCGGACTGCTCCTCACGTCGTGGATGCTCGAGACGTGGATCCTCGGGGAGCGGGTCAGCCCTCGCGGATCGTCATCCGGGCGATGCGCTCGCCGTCGACGTCGAACGCGAAGGAGCTGCGTCCGTTCGCGTGGGTGCTGCGCCAGTCGCCGATGACGGTCACGCGGGTGCCGTTGACGGTGACCTCCTCGGGGGTGAGGACGCCGTCGGCGCCGAGGAACTCCTTGTCGCTCCACGCCTTGATGGAGTCGCGGTCGGGGAAGACGCGCCCCCAGTCGTCGACGGCGCCATCGGGGCCGAAGGCATCGAGGAATGCCTGCTCATCGTGCTGATTGACCGCGTCGATGAACGAGGCGACGGGCTCTGGGACGGTGGGCTGTGCCATGCGGGCCTCCTGGTTGATCGGGGGACCAGGATGGCACAGGGGTGATCGAGCGGTCACCGGGGCCGATCCCGAGGGCTATCGCGCGCTTCCCCCCGTGGGTCAGCTGAGGACGGGCCGCAGCTCGAGCCACTCGTGGATCGGCTTCCCGTCCTTCCCGGGCTCCGCAGAGAGCTCCGCGGCGAGCTCCTCGGCCCGCTCGCGGCTCGCGACATCGATGATCATCCAGCCTGCGACCAGGTCTTTCGCATCCAGAGCGGCCGAATCGGTGAGCGGGGGGCTGCCTTCGCCGTCGTACCGCACGAACGTTCCCTTGGAGGACAGCGCCAGGGAGTCGACGAACTCGCCGCTGTCCCGCAGCCGGTCCGCGAAGTCCTCCATGTACTGCATATGGTCCGCGACGTCGCTCTTCGACCACTGATCCATCGGCACGTCGTTCACCCCGGCCGGCGCTCCGCGGTAGTGCTTGATCATCACGTACTTGGCCATGGGAGGCCTCCTTCGAGAGGGGTCCGCCCATTCTTACCCGCTCCCCGCCCCGGGGGAAGGTGCGCTGATGGTCCTTCTTTGGGCCTACTGCGCGTCGAACTCCTCGATCGGGTAGTCGACGAAGGCGAAGGCCGAGCCGTCCGGTGCCCAGCTGGGCACGTTCATGGTGCCCTGGCCGCCGTGGAGGGCGACGAGCGTCGTCGGCTGGTCCCAGGCCTCCCACTTCACGAGCCGCAGCTCGACGCTGCGGTTCTCCGGGTGGCCGATCGTGCCCGGCTCGAAGCTCACGTAGGCCACGACGTCCCCGGTCGGGGCGACGTGCGGGAACCAGTTCACACGCTCATCGGCGGTCAGCTTCTCGAGCTCGCTGCCGTCCGGGCGGATCCGCGCGAGCTGGGCGTGGCCCGGCACGGTCGAGAACTGCTCGGTGTTGAACAGGATCCACTGCCCGTCGGGGCTCCAGGCGGGCCCGTCGGCCGGGCCGGCATCGGTGGTCAGCGCCCGGTCCCCCGTGCCGTCGGCGCCGATCAGATGGAGGGCGGCCGCGGTCCAGGGGTCCTGTCCCTGCGGCACGACGCGCACATACGCCAGCTCCGTGCCGTCCGGGCTCACCCCGTGCAGGAAGTGCAGGGGCCCGTCCTCGCTGGTCACCCGGGTGATCTCGGAGCCGTCGAAGGGGACGTGCCAGATGTGGTGGTCGTTCGCCGAGGCGAACACGCCGGTGCCGTCGCGCAGCAGCACATGGTCGTTGTTCACCGGCGGCAGGCCCGGGACGTCGAAGAGATCGGGCTCAGAGGAGCCGTCGGCTGCGAGGAACCAGAGCTTCCCGTCGCCGTTGATCAGGAGGCGGCCGTCGGCCAGCCAGTTCGGCGCCTCGTAGAGCCGCTGCGCGGACTCATGGACGGTGCGCACCTCCCCGCTCGCTCGGTCCCACACACGGATCCGGGCACGCTGGCCGGGCTGAAGGGTTCTCCACGAGATGGTGTCGCTCATGCCGAGGAGTCTGGCACGTCAGGCCTCCGCGGTGACGATGAGCATCAGGACGACGGCGAACAGGGAGAGGGCGCCGAGGGAGGCGCCCACGGCGGCCGACAGCACGGTCGGGGCGAGGCCCATGTCCCAGCGCCAGATCCCGACCAGGCCGAGGGTGATGGCGGCCACGGCGACGGGAGTGGCGATGAAGTCCCCGATCCCGGGGATCGCGATGCAGGCCACGGCGGCGAGGCCGAAGGTCAGGGAGTAGTCCCCGGCGGTGTAGCGCCTGCGGCCCGACGGCAGCTCAGCCGGCATGCGCGCTGTGCTCCTCGATGACCTCGTCGAGGATGTCGATCGTGTCGAGCTGGCGCTCGACCTCCTGCTGCAGCCGGTCGCGGTGCTCGCGCAGCTCGGTCACGAGGTCCTCGGTGCAGTGCGCGTCATCGATCATGCCGGGCAGGACGGGCCGGATGTCCGCACTGGACAGACCGGCGGCGAACAGGCGCTGGACCAGGAGCACGCGGTCCACGGCCTCGGACTCGTAGCGCCGGTGGCCGGCCTCGGTGCGGCGGGCGACGAGGAGTCCCTGCTCCTCGTAGTACCGCAGGGATCGCGGGCTCACCCGCGTCAGCTCGGCGAGTCCACCGATGCTGAGCAGCTCGGGCGGGGCGGGCGGGTCGGGCAGGCCGAGGAGATCTGTCTGCCCGGTGGGCCGGGCCCTCACATGTGTGTCAGATATCGACATGACCGCAGTGTATGGCGCTGCGGGCCCGTTGGCGCGGAACCTGACATGCGTGTCAGGCGAGGGGGTTCGGCTGTGTGGGCAGGGCCTCGATCAGCGGGTGGTCCTTGTCGATCACGCCCATCTTCGCGGCGCCGCCGGGAGCCCCGAGGTCGTCGAAGAAGTCGACGTTGGCGTTGTAGTAGTCGGCCCACTGGTCCGGGGTGTCGTCCTCGTAGAAGATCGCTTCGACGGGGCACACGGGTTCGCAGGCGCCGCAGTCCACGCACTCGTCGGGTTGGATGTACAGCATCCGGTTGCCCTCGTAGATGCAGTCCACGGGGCATTCGTCCACGCAGGCACGATCCTTCACGTCCACGCAGGGCAGGGCGATCACATAGGTCACGGAGGCTTGTCCTTCCCAGTCGGTGTGAGAGGACCGTAAGATCTCAAGCGCACTTGAAGTCAAGCGGACGGGGTGACCATGAATGTGCCGCACGAACCGGACGAGCTGCTGACGATCGGCGAGATGAGCCGGCGCACCGGCGTGGCGCAGTCCGCCCTGCGCTATTACGAGGATCTCGACCTCATCGCCTCGGTGCGCACCTCCGGCAACCAGCGCCGCTACGCCCGTCACATGCTGCGCCGGGTCTCCCTGATCTCCGTTGCCAAGCGCCTGGGGATGCCGCTCTCGGACGTGCACGATGCCTTCGGGGACGTGCCCATGGACAGCACGCCCTCCCACGCCGACTGGCAACGCGCCTCGCGTCGGTGGAAGCTGCAGCTCGAGGAGCGCCGGCGCAGCATCGAGCGGCTCGAGAACGAGCTCACCGGCTGCATCGGCTGCGGCTGCCTCTCGCTGAAGGCGTGCGCGCTGCTGAACCCCGACGACGCCCTGGCCTCGACGGGCGTGGGTCCTCGACGCCTGGACGGCATCCACGACGACGAGGATTCCGCCGGGGACGAACGATGACGGACAGGATTGCCCTCAAGTGCACTTGAGGTCCTAGGGTCGAGGCATCACCTCGACGAAAGGACTGATCATGGCGGACTACACGCTTCCCGATCTCGAT
>NZ_JBQSXM010000016.1:0-69774 GCF_052378285.1 Brachybacterium sp. AOP3-A1-3
GGGGGGTTGTCGGCGTCGCAGCCGGCCTGGCTCTCGCCCCATGGCTCGCCTGGCCGATCTCCCTGCTGTGGCTCTCACGTGTCACCACGGTGCCCACCCGAGCTCTGTACACCGGGGCGCTGCGCATCATCGTTGTGGCCGGCCTGTCCGCCGGTACGACACTCGCCATCATGGCTGCGCTGCCCTCGATGCCTGCGCTCCTGTCGATCCTTCTGACAGGCGCCATCGTCCTCGGCACGATCGGTCTGCTCTGCCTGATCCCGAGCATTCGACGAGATGCAAAGGACCTCATCGAGGTCGGCGTCCTCGTGAAGAAGCGGAAGAGCGCGTAGACGATGCCAAGTGTCACTATGCAGCGGCAGGACCGTCTGCTCGCAACAGGGCGGCGCCTTGGATGGATGGATACGGTCCGAGGATCGGCGATCCTCCTCCTGCTCGTCTGGCATGCGAACGCGGTCCCCGAGTTCTTCGGAACGCCGATGCCAGATGTCATCCGCTCGACGAACGCCTTCTTCTTCCCGTACCGGATGCCCACGCTGATGCTGCTGTCGGGCATGCTCCTGACCAGATCTCTGCAGAAGCCCCTTCCGGTGTATTACGCGGGCAAGCTCGCCATGGTGCTGTGGCCCTACCTGGTCTGGGTCATCATCGCCAAGATCGTCTTCCTCGAGCAGCCCGGGGTGCCGTGGTGGCATTGGCACGCCTGGTACGCGACGTCGTATCTGTGGTTCCTGTTCTTCATCGGCGTCTACTACGCGGCGGCGCCGCTCCTGAAGCGCCTCCCTCCCTGGGTCCCCATAGCCCTCGGCGCCGCGGCCGGAGTGCTCTTGGAGCAGGGATCAATGGAACAGCGCATGGGGTACTTCGCCGTCTTCTTCTTCGCCGGCAGCTGGATCGCGAGCTCTCCCGGACTGGTCGACAGGCTCGCCCGCCCTCGAGCAGCGATCCTTCTCGGCGTCCCGGCACTCACGTTCGGTGTCGCGTCGATCATCTGGACGGAATCACTGCACTACTCGGTATGGGGCGCGCCACTGAGCATCGCGGGAGCGCTCGCACTCGTCGCGGCCTTTGCCCGGCCTCGTATCGACGGCCCGCTCACCCGAGGCCTGCAGTTCCTCGGCCGGTCCTCGATCGTCTTCTACGTCAGCCATTTCCCGATCATGGCGATACTCTCGCGATCCTCGCTCGCCGAGGGTAGCTTCCTGCTGCTGGCTTCGCTCAACCTCGCGGCCGCACTCCTGCTCGGCGGTGTGCTCGCCGTGTACAAGTCGATACCCCCGGTGGCCTGGCTCTTCCGAGCGCCGCACTGGATCACCGGTGCTGCCAGTGCGGCCGTCGGCGTCGTGACGACGAGACCCGAAAGCCCCGCGCGTCGGGACAGTGCGGCTGAGGAGCGACGCCCTCAGGTCTCGGAGTAGTACTCCTCACGGTGGCTGCCGGTGCGGGCGCGGTTCAGCACGGTCCCGAGAATCCGTGCACCGCCACTCTCGAGGGTCTTCATGCTGCGCACCAGGTTCGCCCGACGAGTCTTCGACGCGTCGACGGCGAGCACGACCCCGTCGACCACCGGTGCTAGCAGGTTGGCATCGGCGACGCTGAGGACCGGAGGCGTGTCGATGACGATGTAGCTGTAGTCGTCCGACATCGAGGCGATGAGGTCCGCCATCCGCTGCGAGGTGAGCATCTCCGCGGGATTGGGCGGGATCTTCCCCGCAGGGAGGATGTCCAGGCCGGTCCCGCGGATCCGATGCTTGGCGATATCGACGTCGACCTCCTGGAGCAGGACGTTCGTGAGGCCGACGGAACCGTCGATCCCTGCGTACTCGTGAGCGCGCGGACGGCGCAGGTCCGCGTCGATGAGCAGCACCGAGTCCTGCTTGCCAGCGAGGGCCATAGCCAGGTTGACCGAGACGGTCGACTTGCCTTCCCCGGGCATGCATGCGGTCACCAGCAGCACCTTGACCCTCGCGTTCACGCTCGCGTAGGTGAGTGCAGAGCGGATACGGAGGAACTCCTCCGCCGTGTGGCTGAGCGGCTGCTGGGCCATCGCGATCGTGCGCCCCGAGAGCAGCGGCGACTTCGAGACGACACCGAGCACCGGATGCCGAGAAGCCTCGGCAAGCGTCTCCTCGTTGCGGATCCGGGTATCGAGCAGAGCGATGAGCAGCGCCGCGGCAGCACCCACGACGCCTCCGAGCAGACCACCGAGCAGGGCGTCCTTCTTCTTGTCCGGCGATGACTGATAGGTCGGCGGAACCGCGTCGTCGTAGATCACCGCGGTGATCGTCGAGGTGCCGTCCGGATTCTTCGGCGCAACGCCCTGCACCTCCTCGATGAGGTGCTCGCCGACCGCGGTGGCGAGCTCAGCCGACTGCTCGGGATCCGGCGTCGTCGCGGTGATCCGCAACGTCACCGTGTCCTGCGGGATCGAGACCTCGAGCTCCTTGCCGAGTTCCTGGGGCGTCGTCTCCAACTCGAGTTCCTCGATCACCGGCTCCAGGACGCTGGACCCCTGCACCAGCTGGGCGAAGGAGAGCATCTGGCTCTGCGTGTACGCGGAGCCCTGGTTGAGGTCCGTCGCCGATATTCCCTGGTTCAGAGCGAAATGGAGCGAGGAGGTCGCCTTGTACAACGGGGTCTGCGACGAGGAGTACCCGAACATCCCTACGGCGCCGATGACGGCCGTGAGCACCACGAGCCACCAGAACTTCCGGGCCGCGGCGATCAGGAATCGCAGGTTCACTCTCGGTTCGTACATTCGCACACCTCTTCATTGCTGATGATCCCACGCATGACTCCCCTAGCCATGGTGAATTCGAGTTCGTTTGTTGCCGTGCCCCACTTCTGTCCGAGACCTTGACTCCACCGCGTCATCCGCTGCGCGGCGCACCGGCCCCCAGCCGATGGCCAGCCCCACGCAGAACCACAGGAACGTGCCGTACTGCGTGATGAGTGCGACGACGACGAGGCTCGGGAGCTGACCGACGACGGCGAGAGCCGCAGGGCTGCGCCCGGCCCGCCGTACCGCCAGGAGCGCGACGCAGGCGATGGTCGCAAGCAGCAGGAGGGTCGGGACGGCGCCGTATCTCAGCAGCATCAGCATCAAGGCGTTGTCGATGGATCGGGCGAAATACCCGAGGTAGAAGTCGCCGGCCACCAAAGAGGTCCAATCCCCGGACGAGCCGAAGGGCCTCACCTGCTGGATCAGCACGAGGAGATCCGTCCGATAGCCAGCGCTGCCGGCGGCTTCCTCGCCGGCAGCGCCGAGGACGCTGTCGACCAACGGGAAGATCACCAGGGCGCCGATCGCGCCCACGGCCGCCACCGTGGCACGGAGTCGGGCGGAGACCCCTGGGAGCAGAAAGATCGAGAGCACCAGGGTGATCAGGAGAGTGATCAGCCCGGCGCGGCTGAACGTCACGACCGTGGCCGAGACGATAAGAGCGATGGACATGACCGCAGGGATCAGACGCCACCGTGCCGCGACCACGAAGGCCGAGGACATCGCCAGAGCCGCCCCCAGCGCGATCGAGTGCCCGAACGCCCCTTCGGCGCGCAGGAACCCGCCCCGCGGCTGCAGGTCGTCCCACGCCGAGTGCAGCGGGTCCGGCCCCGGGATGAGCACGAACGGGTTGAACGAGGTGGCAAACTCGAGCAGGGCCAGCCCCGCAGCGACTGTCGCCGTCAGCGCGATGGTGCGGGTGATCCACATAGTGCTGATGCGGGAGCAGGCGATCCGGCCCCACGCATAGGGGATGACCCATTCGAGCACTGCGGTGAGCATCGAGGGATAGGTGACCCCCCGCAGCAAGAAGAGCCCGATGAGAAGTGCGGTGAAGACCGCCATCCAGCCGTCGGCAGGGCGCAGAGGGACACGTGTCCAGTGCGCGGCGAGGAGCAGGATGGTGAGAGCCGTGATGGCCGACCAGAACACCCCGGCGTTCGCACCGACCCAGATGGGGACGAAGAACAGCACCAAAGTCCACGCGACGAATGCAGCACGAGGCATGGCTCGCAGGAGGAAGGCGGCGACGACCACCGAGGCGAGTGCGCCCAGGGCGAGCAGCGCAGTTGGCGCAACGGTGGTCATACTTGAAGATCCTAGTCGCCAGAGACCACCACAAACTCCTCAAACCGGACGCCGAGCTGATCCACTCCACCCACGTTCTCCGCCACGAGGCCGAGGGCACCCTCCCCTTGCAGGGAGGAGGTGTCATCCGCGGTGGTCAGCTGCCAGTCCTCGGGTTCATCCGCCCCGACCTCCCACAGCTTCGCCGAGATCGTCGTCGGCGACGATCCCGTCACCGACACGCGCAACGTGTACGACGCATCCGGCGAGAAGGCCATGCCGTCCAGCTTCTGCGTCGTCACTACCTTCTCCCCGTTCAGGACGTTCAGCTGCATCGTGCCGTCCGGCAGGATCACTGCACGCACCGAGTACTGCGAGTCCTCTGTCGCTCGGGTGACCACACCGACCTCGCCGTCCACGGCACCCTCCGCAGCATCGACGCGGAAGGTCAGGTCGACAGTGCTCTGGGAGAACGACGTTTCGTCGAGCAGCGCGTCTCCCGATTCTCCGGCTGGGAGATCCAGGGCGGCCGCGCCGTCTGCGACTCCAGCCGACGGGGCGAGTGCCTCGGCGAGGCTCCACGTACCGCCCTGCTCCGCATCGCCCCATCCTGTATCCGAGCTCCGATCGAAATCGTCCTGCACGACCGGGGTCCCGGTGGGCATCGTCGAATCCTCCGTAGGATCCTCGTCAGCCGTTGCCGAAGCCTCGTCCGGGTCAGTCGCGTCAGCCTCCTCAGCCGCGTTATCGGCATCGTCCGCATCAGCCCCGCCGCTCGTTGCCGGGTCCTCGTCGTCGGCGGCCTTCTCCTTCGAGTCCTGGTCGCCGTCAGCGGTGCCCTCCGCATCGGTGCCGCCCGCTTCGTCGTCAGCCTCGGGCGAGTCTCCTGCGTCCTGAGCCTCCTCGGACTCGCCCTCCTGGGCTCCGTCCTCGGAACTGCTCTCCTCGGCCGGGACAGGTTCGGCCTCCGAGGCATTCTCCGACTTCGTCGCCGGTTCCTCGGCAGGCTCGTCGTCCGATGCCGCACCTTCCCCGGCCTTGGCTGGCGTATCACCAGCAGGGCTGGGTTCCGGCCCTGCGTCGGAGCTCCGATCGGGTGCCGACTCGCTGTCTTTATCCGGTACGGCATCCTTCGTCGTAGATTGATCGGCGTCGGGAACGACCTGCTTCTCGATGACCGGTTCCGTCTCGGGAGTCAGCTCCGCGGGCGGAGCGATGGCCGCCTTCCGGGCAACAGGTGCTTGCCCGCCACCATCCTGAAGCCGGTAGTCGTCGACGCTGATCACATTCTGGCCTGTAGCCGAACCCGACCGGTACAGATACACGGCCGAAGAACCCGGCCCCGCCAGTGCCAAAGCACTGGTGTCCGTGGTCTCCAGCTGCCATCCGCTCGGCTCAGCAGATCCCTCGGCCCACACCTTCACCCTGATCGTCGGAGACGAGCCCCCGACCACCTCGGTCCGCAGATGGAACACATCCCCGGCAGCCCATTGCTGACCCGACAAAGGAAGAGTCGCAAGAACCGCATCGTCTCGCTGAACCAACAACCACATCGTCCCGTCGGCGCGATGCCAGACCGCCGAACGATACGCAGACCCATCGTCATACCGGGACTTCAACCCCACATACAACGAGCCTGTCGAAGGTCCGGCAGCAACCGAATAAGTCATCGCCGAACCGCTCTCGGACAACGACGTCCCGCCCAGTACCAGATCCCTCCCGGCACCTGGCGACAACGCCAACCTCCCGGCCCCGTCGTCAACCGACACCGTCCCAGAATTCCAGCCCGTCGATGTCCAGGCACCGCCCACATCCGCCGCACCCCAACCGTTGGAAACCGTTCGCTCGAACGCATCCGATCCCGCGAAAACCTGCTCGGTCACAGTGACTGACTTTGTTGCCGAATGGGTTGCACCGTCGTCATCGGTCACCGTCAACGTGACGGTGTACGCCCCTGCCCCGGCGTACTCATGCGTAGCGGTCGCTCCGGTAGCCGTGGCGCCGTCTCCGAAGTCCCATTCGAAGGACTCGATAGTCCCGTCCGGGTCTGAGGAGGTCGAGCCGTCCACTGCGAGCGACAGCCCGGACGGTGTGGAGACGAAGCTCGCTGTCGGTGCACTGTTCGCCGGGGGAACGCCGTTCTCCCCGCGGTCCTGAAGCCGGTAGTCGTCGACGCTGATCACATTCTGGCCTGTAGCCGAACCCGACCGGTACAGATACACGGCCGAGGACCCCGGACCTGTCAACGCCGAAGCACTGGAATCTGTGGTCTCCAGCTGCCAACCGCTCGGCTCAGCCAGACCATCAGCCCACACCTTCACCCGGATCGTCGGGGACGACTCCCCGACCACCTCGGTGCGCAGATGGAACGTATCGCCCGCAGCCCATTGCTGGCCGGTCAACGGCAGCGTCGCAATAACCGCATCATCACGCTGAACCAGCAGCCACATCGTGCCATCAGCCCGGTGCCAGACCGCCGAGCGATACGCATGCCCATCGTCATACCGCGACTTCAGACCCACATACAGCGAACCCGTCGACGGGCCGGCAGCAACCGAATAGGTCATCTCCGAAGCACTCTCGGAGAACGACGTCCCACCCAGCACCAGATCCCTCCCGGCGCCCGGCGACAGCGCCAGCTTCCCAGCACCGTCACCAACCGACACCGTCGCAGAGTTCCATCCCGTCGAGGTCCACGCACCACCCACATCGGCCGCACCCCACCCCGTGGACACCGTCCGCTCGAACGCATCCGACCCCGCGAAGACCTCCTCGGTCACCGAGATCGACTGCGTCGTGCTGTGAGTGGAGCCGAGGCTGTCGGTCACGCTCAGTGTGATCTCGTAGTTCCCGTCGTCCGCGTAGACGTGGGTGGCGTTCTCCCCGTCCGATGTCGCCGTCCCATCGCCCCAGTCCCACTTGTAGGCGAGGCTCGCGCCGTCCGTCGCGGCGGAGCCGCCGGCGTCCACCGCGACCGTGCGTGCGGAGCTCGAGACGTCGAACTGTGCCGTCGGATCGGCATGCACGACACTGACCTGCTTCGTGATCTCCGAAGTTCCGGCCTGATCGTCGGTCACCGTGAGGGTCACGGTGTAGTCCCCGGCCTCGGCATAGGCGTGGGAGACGATCTGCCCGGTCGAGGTCTCGCCATCACCCCAGTCCCAGGCGTATCCGGCGATCTCGCCATCGGGATCGGTGGAGCCTGATCCATCAGCGGTGACCGTCAGGCCGTTGGCCGTCGTCTCAGCAACGGCGATCGGCACGGAGTTCGGCCCGGTCACATCGATCTGTTCGGTCGTCGTCGACGACAGCCCGTTGCTGTCGAGCACGGTGAGGGTCACGTCGTACGATCCGGCCGCCGTGTAGTCATGGGTGGCTGTCTCGCCGCTGCCTGCGGCAGTCCCGTCCCCGAAGTCCCAGGTGTACTGGACGATCGTCGCGCCGGAGACCGCCGTGGACGCACCAGCATCGACGCTCACGCCGAGCTCACTCGCCGTGGCGTCGAAGTCCGCCGTCGGCGCCTCGAACCCCTTACCGACACCGAAGTGGGTATTCACCTGGTTGGCGTCGAGTGCATAGCTGTAGACCGCGACCTCGTCGAGATCGCCGTTGAAATAGTTCGAGCTCGGCGTGTTCGGCCACCCGCTGAGGTTGTCCCCGCCGATCCGCCAGTATCCCTGATACGCCTGGGCGGAGGTCACCGAGGTGTTGGCGTCGACCACCGTCCCGTCGACATAGAGCGTGATGCCGTCTGCGCCCTGGGAGGCGACCACGTGATGCCACTGACCGTCGTTGTACGAGGCAGAGCTCTGCACCGTCTCCGCCCTCCCGGGGTAGACGCCGAACACGATCCGGCCATCGTCGCGCATATAGACATGCCGGTCGTAGCTGCCAGAGCTGCCGGAGGCCGCATCGCCGTATCCGATCAGTTTTCCACCTCGGGTGCTGGTGGTCCGTACCCAAAGCTCGGTGGAGAATGCCGTCGACACCGTGGCCTTGGAGTTCGAGACGACGCGCCCGTCGGAGTTGCCGCTGAAGGTCGAATAACCAGTGGACGAGTTGTCGATGCCTGGTTGACCAGCGGCAACTCCGCCGCCGAACACCGGCGGGTTCGAGCCGGCCCAGTCCTGACGGCTGTCGCCGAGGGGGTAGTACAGCTGAGGCGAGTCGTCGAGCACAGCCGATACGTAGCCCGAGGCGACACCAGCCGCAGCCGTCACCGTGACCGGGGCGCTGGTCGCCGCATTGCCATCCCCATCGCGCGCCACGACCGTGTAGGTGTACTGCGCACCCGGGGTCGCGGTGGTGTCCTCGAGGGTCATGCTCGGCTGGTTCCACCAGGTCGACGGCGCCTTCAGCGTGGCGACCGGAGTGCTCGTGCCGGATCGCCTCAGCTCGTAGGTGAGGTCCATGTCGTCGCGATCCCAGTTGGCCGTGAAGGAGACCCGCGCCCGGTCCGAGACCACGGAGTTGCCGGTCGGCTTCCAGGAGGAGCCGGAGAGCCGTGGCCCGTTCTTCGCCCCCGCGGGAGGGTTCTTCGCGAACCGGACGATCCCTTCGAACTGCGCATTATTGACGCTGACGAACTCACCGGCGATCGAGATGGTGTCTCCGACGCCCGTGATGGACAGGCCAGCCTGCCCCAGCCCGGAGGTGGTCCCGACCAGGAAGTCCGGGTACCAGGCATAGGCCGACGGCCCCGGCGTGCCCTCCCAGTTCTGGTAGGTGCCCCCTGCATGGGGGTTACGACCCAGCAGTCCCCGCGCTTCGGTCGTGTACGCCTCGGCATATCGGTATTGGCGCGTGCTCTGCTCCGGGTGCAGCCCCATGGTCGAGCAGGCATGCGTGTGACTGGTGGTGTAGACGGTCTCCCCGGTCGAGTAGACGCCGTAGTGATCGCCGAGACAGTCCGCGATCCAACGCACGGCCCCGGTCTCAGCCTCCGCGGCGAAAGTACCCTCCAGATTGCCAGTGGTCACGCCAGCGAACACCCATCCCGTTCCATAGACGCCGCTGGCGTCCGCAGCGAGCGCGAAAATACCTGCCTTACCGGCATCTCCACCTGAGCTGGACCCGTTCTTCACGGTCTGCGTGAGCGCCCAGTTCGCATCCACAGCGCCGGTCAGTTCATTGACAGCGGCGGCACCGCGCATCGCCGTGTTCCCGTTCACGCTGGCAAAGCGCCCGGCGACGATGATCTTCTGACCACCGGGGTCAGCGACCATGGCGTCAATCTGCCGATCCGACTGGGGCGCCCACGGCATGAGAGCACCATTGCCGATGCTGAAGGCCGCCGCGTTCGTCCGCGGCGTCCCATTGGCCTGTGTGAACAGACCGCCGGCGTACACCGTCGCACCCTTGGCGACGAGGGCATAGACCCCGCTGCCCCCGACTGAAGGCTTGAAGCTCGTGATCAGCTGTCCGGTCGTGGCGTCGAGCGCGGCGATGTTGTAGCGGACCTGTCCGTTGACCGAGCTGAACGAGCCGCCGATGTAGATCCGGCTGCCGTCGGGCGACGCCGCGACGGCCTTGATGACTCCGTTGACCTGGGGCGCGAACGGCAGCAGCTCCCCGGTGTTGATGTCATAGGCGAGGACGTTCGAGCGGGCGGTCAGCTGCGTGCCGGGCACCGCCAGCGGAGCTCGCGCGTTGTCGAAGTCCCCGACGGCGAAGACGGTCGAGCCGATCGTCGCCTGCGCCCAGACGTAGCCATTGTCGATCTGGACGGTCGGGATCGGGTCCGCGGTGACGACGTTGTCGTCCCGCTGGAGAAGGGGCGGTGGGGACGGCAGCTCGACGGCGTCTGCTGCGAGGTCGGGGGTGAGGGCGAACGCTGCCGTGAGCCCTCCGATGACCAGTGTCAGCGCGGTCAGGAGGCCGAAGCCCCGCCGCATGATGTCGCGCCTGGGCGAAGTGCTCATCGTGGTCCCCTGTCGGGTGGTCCTGGAGGTGGAGCTGCGAGGGATGCTCACGGGGTGCCACCTGTGAACACGGCGACGGGTTCGCCGGCGGAGTAGTTGACGCTCACCGTGACGGATCGTTCGTCCGCCGGGTCGAGCATGAAGACGTAGGTGCCCACTGCCGTGGATCCGGCCGGCACCTCGCCATGCAAGGGATCATGCGGGGCTGCCCAGGTGGGGATGCCCATCTCGCCGTCGTCAGCGATCAGAGAGACGACGGCGGAGCTGACCGGCAGTGGAGCCTTCGTGCCGTTGGCAATCGTCACGCTGACGACGACGGCGCTCCCCGAATACTCACCGGGGGTGGAGGCCTTGATCGAGGTGGTCTCGATCGAGGACAGGGAGACCACGACATCCGTCGGGAGCGCGATGGCGTCATCGAGAGAACCGTCGACCTCCGGGAGCTCGGGCGCCGCGGTCGGGCCCTCCTCCGTCGGATCCTCGGGCGCCTGCCAGGTGCTCGAGGTGGGATCCGTCGGGTCTGCGGGCTCGTCGTCCGTCGTGGGATCGCCCTGGCCCGATGGGTCCCCAGCCTCTGTCGGGGAGTCCGTGCCGGGAGTCCCACCATCGGTGGTCGGCGAGTCCGTCGGAGACTCGTCGGCGGCCGGAGTCTCCTCCTGGGGCGCAGACATCCCGCCCTCAGGCTGCGAAGGCGGCTCATCGCCCTCTGGTGGGGCCGGGGTGCATCCGGCGAGCGTCAAGGCGACCACGAGTGCGGGCGTCGCGAGAGCGGCAGCCACCCGCCGGCGCCGGACCCCGGAGGGCCGAAGGCAGAACGTGCTGAGCATCCCCAGCCCCCAGTCTCCCGCAGATCCACGGACCGCCACAGTGCGGTCATACCGCGAAGGTGCGGCTCAGTCGACATCGTAGATCTTCGGACATACTTCGCGCAACGGGCATTTCGGACTTACGGGTGGGCTGTCACACCTCTACCTACCGCGCGCACACCCAACTGCCCGAGGATCACCGCCGACGCCTCGGCGACATCTTGCAAAGTCCGGCGATGCTCTCGCGGACCATGAATGTGCCCATCGACGATGTCGCGCCCGTCAGCACCGCGCACCCGCCACCATCCCGAGCGCCGCGCGGGCACCGGACCCCTGGCGGTTCGCGCACCGTCAAGATGCATGGCGTACAAGGACACGGCCCCGACGCGCCGAGCGGAGGGCTGAGGCACGAAACCCGCCCCGAGGTAGGCGGCCTCTCGCATCGTGTAGACACGGTCTCGCACCTGGGGCGCCATGCCGACGACGTCCGAGCGCACATCCCTGGCCATCGCCAGGATCAGGGTCGCCTCATCCAGCAGGCCCGTGGTGAGCGGCCGCGAGCGATGGGATGCCGCACCGTCCGTCCGACCGCCGGCCTCCAGCTGCTCGGCGGCGAGAGCACACATCGCGGACCCCGTCCGGGCATGGACTCCTGCACTTTCGATCCGAACGCCTGGACTATCGCCCAGTCCGTGGCGCAGAAGGAGCTCCGCCAGTGGGGATCGACAGATATTGGCTGAACAGACGAGCAGGATCAGTTCCGATCCGGAGGTGTTCACCGCACAGTCCCGAGTTCGCCCATCTCGCGGAACCATTTCACGGCCGCGAGCGCCAGGAAGGCGATGGAGACGAGCGCCAGTGCGCCGTACCCCAGCAGGAATGCAGGCGCCCACCCCCAGAGCACGAACACCAGGCAGACGAGCCCGAAGTCGGTAGGGAGCACGAGGAGCGAGCGACGCAGGGTCCCCCCGCCGCGCTCATGAGTGGATGCGACCGCATGCTTGCCCTTGAGCAGGTCGTTCAACAACATCGCCGCGAAGGTCGTGGAGGCGACGACAGCGAAGGCCAGGGGGATCACCAGGGCCCATGCCCACCCCTCGGGCAGGCTGCGGTAGAGGCCGACGAGCACTGCGAGATGCAGCGAGGAGATCTTCAGGGTGTCGATGAAGTGGTCCAGCCACTCCCCTTGCGGGCTCCCGCCACCTCGGAGCCGCGCAACCTGACCATCTGCCGAGTCCCAGGCGTACCCGAGGACCAGCAGCAGCGCGACCACGATTCCCATCACAGGGCTGACCGGCGCCAAGGCGATCAGGACGATCGCTGCGAACGAGTGCAAGGCGCTGATGGCCGAGACCTGATTGGGCGTGAGTCCCAGTCGATGCCCTACCGCAGCGAGTGCGCGACCCAGCTTGCGATTGACATAGACGGAGTAAGCAGGGGCGCCACGGGCATGACCCTTCTGGGCGCTCTCGAGACTGCGGTACGCCGCGATGGTCACGGTGGCTCCTCCCTGCCGTGCGCTCACGCCGACAGCTCACCGCCCGGGAAATCCGGGGGATATCGTGACATGATACGCATCTGGGGCGAAACGGACATGGGTTCTCGTCATGAGCGCCCGAAGGGCCAACGAGTCCCCACGACGAGGACTCCCCTTCGGACGGACGGGCCGGGATCGTTACCGGCGAGAGAGGTGACGCGAACATGTCTGAGCTGAGCACCACCGCGTATGCGGTGATCATCGTCAACTATGGCGATCCTGCACTGGTCGCGGCGAACATCGGTGCCGATGTAGATGCGGACGAGAACGCCCTGGTCGTGGTCGTCGACAACTACTCGACCGACAACGCTCGGGCCCAGGCCCAGGATCTGTGCCGAGACCGCGGATGGGCGTTCGTCGCCTCGCCGAACGATGGATTCGGCGCCGGAGTGAACCGTGGAGTCGCTGCGGCCCGCGCCCACGGGCACACCGCACTCATCACCCTGAACCCCGATGCGGTCGCCTCGGCGGACGTGCTCCGAGAGCTCGGCCGTAATGTCACGGACGATCCGCTCGCGCTGGTCTCCCCATTCATGGACTCCGGAGACGGACGCCCCCATTTCCGCGGGGCGCGGGTGAACCGGCGCACCGGGCAGATGCGGTCCGGCTGGTCGGAGGGCGATCAGGACCCCGAGTGGGCGAACTGGCTCAGCGGCGCGTGCCTCGCGTTCAGCGCCCAGGCCTTCGAGGCGCTGGGCGGGTTCAGCGAGGATTTCTTCCTCTACTGGGAGGACGTCGACATCTCCCGCCGAGCCGCAGAGCAGGGGATGCAGCTAGAGATACGCCCCGACCTTCTCGTCGTGCACGATGAAGGCGGCACGCAGGACGCAGGGAGCGCACGGACCAAGTCGCCGACCTACTACCGGTACAACATCCGCAATCGGATGCTGTTCGGGAGGCGGCACGTGCGAGGGAGGGACTGGGCCCGGTGGGTGCTCGCCTCCCCTCGCCAGTCCGCCCTGATCTGGATGCGCGGCGGCCGGAAGCAGGCGTTCACCGAACCACGCGGTCTCCTTGCCGCCGTCCGTGGATTCCTCGACGGCCTGGCGCAGCTGGCCCGCACCCCTCGCCCCCCGGAGACCGTCCCGTCCACGAAGCCCCTTCTCCCAGCACCCGCCCGAGACCTCACCGGTCCCGTGCGGATCACGGTCGCGATCCCTTCGTACAAGCGCCCGGAGCAGTTGGCCGCCCTGCTCGCGGCGCTGCCGGACCGCATCGCGGAGACCGTGGACGCCACCGTCGACGTGCTCGTGGTCGACAACGATCCGGCGGGCTCCGCACGGGAGAGCGCCGAGACGGCACCCCTGGACGTCCGATACGCCCACGAGACGACTCCAGGCATTTCCGCCGTCAGGAACCGGGCGCTGGACGAGTGCCGCAACAGCGACCTCCTCGCATTCCTCGACGACGACGAGATCCCCCGACCCGGGTGGCTTTCGTCCTTGGTGGAGGTATGGCGCGACCATCATGCGTCCGCAGTCTGCGGACGACTCGTATCCGTCTTCGCCGACAACACCGACCCTTGGATGATCGCCTCGGGAACCTTCTATCGTCGGCAACGCCGCACCGGCACCCACCTCCCGACAGCCTCCACAGCGAACCTGCTCCTGGACGTGCAACAGATCGGAGTGCTCGGCCTCCGATTCGATGAGTCGCTCGGACTCAGCGGCGGCGAGGACACGATGTTCACTCGACAGCTCGTTCAGCGTGGCGGCTCGATCGTGTGGTGCAACGAGTCCGAAGTCGAGGACACGGTCGTCTCCCATCGGCTCACTCGGGAGTGGGCGGCTCAGCGCGCCTTCAGCGCCGGCAATGGCCATGTGCAGGTGAGTCTCCGTCTCACGCCGAGCCCGACCCGCCGCCTCGCCCTGCGGAGCCGATTCCTCCTCGGAGGAGCCGCGCGCATCGCGGCAGGACAGGCGAGGCACCGGTACGGCCGCGCGTCCCGCAACCTGCATCACGACGCCCAAGGCTCCCGCATCTTCCACCGGGGACGAGGAATGGTCGCCGGCGCCCAGGGCCATCTGTACGAGGAGTACTCGCGCACCTGACGCCAGATCGTGCATCCCGCCCAGCCCTCAACTCCTCCCTCAGCTCGTCCACTCCACATCAGAACGGACCCCTCCATGACCCTCAAGGCAGCGACCTTCGCGGCAAAGGCCTCCACGGTGAAATCGGCTGCAGGCCGCTTCCACAGCGAGCTGCTCGCCAACGAGAGAATGTCCCCCGCTGCATTGGCAACCCTGCAGGACCAGTTGGCTCTCGGCATTGTCCGGACTGCGATGAGCACCTCCTCGTACTATCGCAACACCTATGGCGCCCTGGGAGTGGATCCGGAGACGCTCGCCGAGCCGGGCGAATGGGCAAAGCTGCCGATCCTCGATCGAGCGACGGTCAAGGAACGCGCCGCGGAGTTCCCGACCCCCGACGCCGTGGGCCGGAACGTGCGAGATGCGCGCACCGGAGGCAGCACCGGCGAACCGCTCCGCACGATGCACGACGCCCGCGTGCCCTCCCTGGCGTTGAGCTGGCGCATGTACTCCTGGTGGGGGGTGCAGCCGTACGACGATCTCGCACGGATCGGGCGATGGAACTTCGGTCGTCGAGCTACGGTGAAGAACACTGTCTCCTGGTGGCCGACCCGGCAGGTCTATCTCGACGCCAGCGAGCTCACCACCCAGTCGATGACCGCTTTCCACAGTTCACTGAACCGCATCCGGCCCCGACTGCTCGAGGGATACGTGGGCGCTCTGCTCGAGTTCGCCGACTTCCTGGAGCGGAAGGGTCTCACCGTGCCCGCACCTCTTGCGGTCGCCACCACTGCCGCTCCGCTGACAACCTCAGCACGCTTACGTCTCGAATCCGTACTCGGCGCCCCGGTCTTCGACGAGTACCGCGGCTCGGAGTTCGGGTGGATGGCAGGAGAGTGCGAGCAGCGCGATGGGTTGCATATCTTCTCGGACGTACGGCGCATCGAGGTCGTGGATGAGAACGGTGACCCTGCGGCCCCCGGGGAGCTGGGAGATCTGGTCATCACTGATCTTCGCAACCGCGTGTTCCCGCTGATCCGATACCGCACCGGCGATCGCGGGATCCTGCGAGCACAACCCTGCGCCTGCGGCCGCTCCCTCCCGCTCATGGAACAGCCGCAAGGACGCACGATCGACATGATTCGACTGCCCAGCGGAGCCGTCCTCGCTCACCGCATCACGGGTATGTTCGGAGCGCATCCCGAGGCAGTCCGGCTCTTCCAGATCCACCAGCTGGCGGACCATTCGATCACCATCCGCGTGGTTCCCGGCGACGGCACAGATGCTCGCTCGCTCATCGAGTCCACGGTCCAGGACCTGCGGAGCCGCATCCACCACGAGGTTCCTGTGCGGATCGAGTACGTCAATTCCCTGCCGTACACCGGAGGTAAAACGAAGTACATCCTCAGCGACGTACCTGCCTCCTGACCGTCACTGCTGTTCAGAAGGTCGACGTCGGCTGTACGCAGCGGGACTGATCTCTCAGGAGCTATCGTCCGCGTGGCCGCCGACGTGGACGTCCGTAGGACCTGGACCGGATTCCCAGGCATCCCGCGAGGACGCCCAGCCCGCTGGCCACCTTGCTCTCGCCGGGCGCCCGTCGGCCCAGATCGCGGGTGGCGCCACCGAATCCGGCAAGGATCAGGCCTTTGAGGATCTGTCCCGCCCCGATCACGGCCCAGCGCGCCGTGACTCCGAAGCGGCCGCGCAGCGAACCCGCCAGCTCGCGGTCGACCCGCACGTGGGATGAGGCCTGCGCGTACCGTCGCGACAGGTTGAAGCGGCGGGTGTTCCTCGCCGCAGGGACGAGATCGTCCACGACGGACTCGGCGCACACGACGATCTTCCCGCCGGCGGCGGTCAGCTGCCCGGTGAACAGGGAGTCCTCACCCCCGGTCAGGCCGAAGCGGGGGTCGAAGCGCAGCCCGAGCGCTTGCACCCGGGCCATGTCCAGCAGGAGGTTGTTCGTCGCGGCGCGCCGGATCACGGTGCCCGTCGCCACGCCGGTGCGGCGCTGCCCGAGGTAGTACCCGCTCGCGGCGATCCACGGGTCCTCCCCGCCCTCGAAGACGGCGTGCACCGGACCGCAGACGGCATCGGCATCATGCTCGCGATAGGTGCTCAGGTGGTGGACGAGCCAGCCGTCGTGCGGGGTCTCGTCGTCGTCGAGCAGGACCAGCACATCGCTGCCTGCGGCCTCGTCGAGGAGCCGGTTCCGGGCGCTGCTGATCCCCGGCTGCCGCTCCACGACGTAGGTGATCCGTGGATCCCCGACTGCGGCTGCAGCGTTTCTCCCGCTGGCGTCGGGGTCGTTGTCCACCACGAGGACCCTGAACTGGGGCGCCGGATCGAGGACCGTGGCGGCGTGCTCGATCTGCTCGACCACCCGCGGCAGGAGCGCCGCCAGGAGATCGGGGCGCCGGAAGGTGGCCATCCCGACCACGACGCTCTCCACAGATCGCACCGAGGCCTCCTCCGTCGCAGGGAGATGCCCCGTCGACGCCCGACGCGGCCCCTGCCCATCACTCCGCGAAGCTTAGACCGACCCCGGCATTTCGGACAATCGTGCCGGCGTCGCCGCCCTCTGCTCGAGGCATGCACCATCCCAATGCGGACGACCACGCCCTCTCGGAAGAGGACGTGGTCGTCGAGATATTCGGGTGGGCGACGGTGGATTCAGCCTCGGCCGAAGCGGCGCCGGATGATGCCGACGATGCCTCCACGCTCCTTGAGCGATCCCCGGTTTCGCCGGTGGCCGGCCTGCTCGCCCGCCCCGCGGGTCGACCCTGAGGCGGACGACGGCGACGAAGCCGACGGCGAGTGGTTGCGCGCCGTGACGCCCGGTGCCGCCGAGCGCTGGCTCTGCTCCTCCGCCGCGCGCTGCTGGCGCTCCTGCTCGGCGCGGTTCGCCTCGCGCTTCTGCGCGGCGGCCTTCTCCCGGGCGTCGCGCAGCTCGGCGTCACGGGCCTCGTGGCGCAGCCGGCGCCGCTCCCCCGGGCCCTCGGCGATGCGGTAGAGCACCGGCACGATGAGCAGGGTCAGCAGCGTCGAGGAGACCAGGCCACCGATGACCACCACAGCCAGCGGCTGGGCGATGAACCCGCCGTTGCCGGTGATGCCCAGGGCCATCGGCAGCAGCGCGAAGATCGTCGCGGCGGCGGTCATGAGGATCGGCCGCAGACGCTTGGCGGCGCCGGCGTGGATGGCCTCGTCGAGACCCATCCCGTGACGTCGGTACTGGTTCACCAGGTCGATCAGCACGATCGCGTTGGTGACCACGATGCCCACCAGCATGAGCAGACCGATCATGGAGGGCAGGCCCAGCGGCACGCCCGTGATGATCAGCAGGCCCAGCGCGCCGGTCGCCGCGAACGGGATCGACACCAGCAGGATCAGCGGCTGGATGAGGGACTTGAAGATCCACACCAGCAGCACGTACACGAGCAGGATCGCGGCGAGCATGGCGATGCCGAGCTGGCCGAAGGTCTCGTCGATGTCCGCGGCGGTGCCGCCCACGGTCGCCTCGACGCCCTCGGGCAGGTCCGCGTCCTCGATCGCGGCGTTCGCGGCGTCGGTCGCGGGCTTCACGTCGTCACCGTCCGGCGCGATGGAGACGGTGACCGTCTCCAGGCCGTCCTGGGTGGCGATCGAGGGGCGCGAGTCCACCTCGTCGATGGAGGCGACGTCGCTCAGCGGGATGCCGCCGGCGAGCTCGATGCCCTTGAGCTGGTCGAAGGTGTCGATGCCCTCGCCCTTCTCGACGTAGATGTCGAGCTCGGAGTCCCCCAGGGTGACCGTGCCGATCGCGCCGGGGTACATCTGCCCGGCGACCATGCCGATCACGGCCTCCTCGGTGAGCCCGAGCTTCGCCGCCTTCTCGCGGTCGACAGTGACGACCGCGGTGGGCTGATCGGCCTCCAGGTCGCTGGTGACCTCGGTGGCGCCGTCCGGCACCGGGTCGAGCTCCGCGAGGATCGCGTCGTTCGCGGCCTTGCGGTCCTCGGCGGTGGGGCCGGTGATGAGGATGTCGATCGAGTTGGACCCCGTCGGCGAGGCGACGTCGGCCGCCTCGATGGTGCCGGCGTCCGGGATCGCCTCGAGCGCCGCGACCATGTCGTCCTGGAGGGCGGTCTGGTCGGCGTCGGGGTCGGTGGTGATCGAGAAGCTGACCTCGTTCGGTGCTCCACCGGCGCCCATGCCGAACTGGCTGCCGCCGATGGTGGTCTGCACGGTCTCGACACCGTCGAGATCCATGAGGGCCTTCTCGCTCTCCTCCGCCTTGTCGGCGGACTGCTGGAGGCTGGTGCCGGCCGGCAGCGACTGGGTGAGCGAGGCGATGTTCTGCCCGGTGTCGCCGAGGAAGTTGACGTTCACCAGCGGGTACAGGAAGGCGGTGCCCACCAGGACGAGGATCGCGGCGCCCACGGTGATCAGGCGGCGCGGCAGCGAATCGGTGACCAGGTGCAGCAGCGGCGCGTAGATCCGGTGCAGCCAGCTGCGCTCCTCCGTCGCCTCGGCCTCCTCACGGATCCGGGCCACCTGCTCCGCGTCATCGGGGTCCACGACCCCCTGGCTCTTGGGGGCGCGCAGGAACCAGTACGCGAGCACCGGGACGATCGTGAGCGCGACCAGCAGCGAGCTGAGCATCGCGATGCCGACGGTGAGGGCGAAGGGGCGGAACAGCTCTCCCGCCATGCCGGAGACGATCGCGATCGGCAGGAACACGACCACGGTGGCCAGGGTCGACGCGGTGATCGCGCCGGCGACCTCGCCCACGGCGTCGAGGATGGCGCGCATCCTCGTCTTGCCGTAGGCGAGGTGGCGCATGATGTTCTCGATGACCACGATCGAGTCGTCGACCACGCGGCCGATCGAGATCGTGAGCGCCGCGAGGGTGAGCATGTTCAGCGTGTAGCCGGTGACCAGCATGCCGATGAAGGCGATCAGCAGCGAGGTCGGGATCGAGATCGCGGTGACGATCGTGGGCCGCACGCGGCGCAGGAACAGCAGGATCACGCCGACGGCGAAGACCAGGCCCAGCAGGCCCTCCTCGGCGAGCGCGAGGATCGAGTCCTGGATGAAGGGCGCCTGGTCGAAGACGATCGCGCTGTCGGCGTTTCCGCCCACGCTGGGCAGGGTGTCCGCCAGGACGCCCTCGACACCGTCGGAGATGTCCACGACGTTGCCGTCGGCGGTGGCGGTCACCATGACCACGAGGGACTCGCGGCCGTCGGTGCGGGAGATCGAGGTGGGGTCCTGGGTGGTCTCCTCGACCGTGGCGACCTCGGAGAGGGCGACGGGCTGCGGGGCCTGCGGGGCCTCCTGGCCGGGCTGGCCCTGTGCCTGGTCGGCCTCTCCGCCGGAGGCGCCGTCGGCCGGCATCAGCATGATGCCCTCGAGGCTCTCGATGCTGTCGATCGACTGGCCGAGCACCACGTCCATGGTGCGGTCGCCGTCGGTGACGGACCCACCGGGCAGCGACAGCCCGTTGGCGTCCAGCGCGGTGGAGATGTCGTCCTCGGTGAGGCCGTGCTCCTTCAGAGCGTCGGCGTCCGGGGTGATCCGCACGATCTCCTCGGGGGCGCCGATGACGGCCACCGAGGAGACGCCGTCGACGCGCTCGAGCTCGGGCTTCACGGCGGAGTCCAGGCGGGCGCCCAGCTCGGAGGGGTCCAGGTCGGAGGAGATCGAGAGCACGACGGCCGGCAGATCGCTCGTGCCGCCGGCGATGACCTGCGGGTCTGCGTCGTCGGGGAGCTGGTCCTCGATACCGGTCAGTGCGGCGTCGACCTGGTTGGAGGCGCGCGCGGTGTCGGTGCCGTAGGTGAGCTCCACCGTGACCATGGAGACGCCGGCCTGGGAGGACGAGGAGGTGCTCTCGACGTTCTCGAGCCCGCTGAGGGACTGCTCGACGGGCCGGGTGATGCGTTCCTGCACCTGCTCCGACGAGGAGCCGGGGGCGCTGGTGACGACCTGGATCTGCGGCAGCGAGACCGAGGGGATGAGCTCCTGGCGCATCGTGGTCATCGCGAAGGCGCCGATGATCGACACGGCGATGCACACCAGTGCGATGAAGGACCTGTTGTTCAGGCTGAGTCGGGCCAGGCGGTTCATCCTGCTCCTCGGGAGATGCTGCGGCGGGGTGGTCGACACGGCGATATCCCGCGTCCGAGGGCTCGTCGTCGGACCCTGTCACGAACTGTTCCATACGGACCTGTATCGAGATATACGACCTCCGTAGGAGATTGGCTCCACCGCCTGGGAGGTGCCCGACAGCCAGGTGCGACGCGGCAGAGAACCGTCGGCCGACGTGGCACGGAGCACGCGGGCGATGTGGCGCGGGACACGGGAGAGCGGCATTCGGGGTGACGGACAATGGGGCCGTGCCCGATCCCGTCCCCGCTCCGACCCCCAGCACCCCCGCCTCCCCCCGGGCCGCGCGCCGCATCGTGGACCGCGACATCCTCCGCCTCGCCGTCCCCAGCCTCGGCGCACTGATCGCCGAGCCGCTGTTCCTCCTGGCGGACTCCGCCTTCATCGCCCGGGTCAGCACCATGTCCCTGGCCGGGCTCGGGCTGGCGTCGGCGATCCTCACCACGGTGATCGGGCTGTCGGTGTTCCTCGCCTACTCCACCACCGCCTCGGTCGCGCGGGCCTTCGGGGCCGGCCGACGCCGCGAGGCGATCGCCCGCGGCGTCGACGCCTGCTGGCTGGCGCTGATGATCGGGGCGGGCGCCGTGCTGGTGCTGCTGCTCGGGGGCGAGTGGATCCTCGCCCTGTTCGGCCCCTCCCCCGAGGTGCTCGCCGAGGCCACCACCTACCTGCGGCTCAGCGCCCTCGGGGTGCCGGCGATGCTTGTGGTGCAATCGGCGACCGGACTGCTGCGCGGGCTGCAGAACGCCCGGGTGCCGCTCGTGGTCGCGGTCTCCGGCGCCGTCGTGAACATCCCGTTGAACTGGCTGCTGATCTTCGGGCTCGACCTCGGGATCGCCGGCAGCGCGATCGGCACGGTCATCGCCCAGTGGGGCATGGCCATCGTGCTGCTGATCCTGGTGGCCCGGGCGGCCCGCCGCAGCGAGGTGCCGTTGCGCCCTCACCTGGGGCAGGTGGCCTCCGCGGGGCGCGAGTCGGTGCCGATGTTCGTGCGCACCATCTCCCTGCGGGTGGTGCTGCTGGCCGGGACCCTCGTCGCGACGAAGCTCGGTGACGTGCAGCTGGGCGCTCACCAGATCGCCCTGACGGTCTTCAACCTGCTCGCCCTCGCCCTGGACGCCCTCGCGATCGCCGGCCAGGCTCTCACCGGGAGGTTCCTCGGGGCGGACGACCCCGTCTCCGTGCGCGCGGTGACCCGTCGGCTGATGGTGTGGGGCGTGGGCGGCGGGGTCCTCACCGGCGCCCTGCTGCTCGCCGCCAGCTACGTCATCCCGGGGCTGTTCACCCCCGACGTCGCGGTGCAGGAGAACCTGCGTGCGGCCCTGTGGGTGCTCATGGTCGCCCAGCCCGTGGCCGGCTATGTGTTCGTGCTGGACGGGGTGCTGATGGGCGCCGGCGACGCCCCGTACCTGGCGAAGGTCGGCGTGATCAACGCACTGGTCACCCTGCCGTTCGCGGCGCTTGTGTACTACTCGGGCTGGCAGGGGCCGTGGGCCCTGGCCGCGCTGTGGGTGGCCTGCACGCTGATCTTCCTGATCGCCCGCGCCGTGACCCTGGGGCTGCGGGTGCGCGGGGATGCGTGGATGCGGCTGGGGCGGTAGAGGCAGGGCAGAAGGCAGAAGGCAGAAGGCAGAAGGCAGAAGGCAGAACAGTGCCTCAGGATCCGGCGGGTCGCGCCTCCATGAAGAGCTGCGTGGCCAGCTCTCCGTTTTCGTCGATGCGCACATCGCCGGCGACCACGTACTCGACGTCCATCGTCTGCTCCTCGCCGGGATTCTCATCTCCTGAGTCGGTGCGATAGGTGACCGTGGCGGTGGGCCCACCGCCCTCCTCGTAGCCCTCCGCCGCGGCGATACCGCCGAGGTGCCCGCTGTAAGTCAGCTCCGCGACCGGCTGTTCGTGGAACTCCCAGCGGCCGCTGCCGAACTCGGCGTCAGGATCCGGCAGGCGCATGTCGCACTGCGAAAGCCCCTCGTCATCGACGTCACCGCATTTCGCGACGAGGGCGTCCATCTCCTTCTGCACCGCGAGCTGGGCCTCCGGGGAGAACTCGAGCCGCGGGTCCCCCTGCACGTCGGCGGCCGAGTGGTCTCCGAGCGTCGGGGGGAGTGTCACCGTCTCCGGCACCGTCTGAAGGTAGTCACCGGGCGACACCGCCTCGATCGTGTACGTGCCCGGGAGCGCGGAGAGTCTGATGAGAGAGTCTCCGCTCGACAGGTCCTCCGCGGCGAACTCGACGCCGTTGAGGCGGACGCTCTCGGCCTCCTCGGGCACGGCCACGGAGAGCCTGCCCAGCGTCGCCTCTGTCAGGCTCCAGCGCGCTTCGCCGCGTTCCGAGTGCGCGACCGGCTGGACCGAGAGCGTCCCGGTGAGGGTCCCGCCGTCCTGCACGGCCTCCACCTCGTAGTCGTACCCGTCTCCGCTCTCTGACCGCTCGACGATCTCCACGTCGCCGACGGTGCCGTCCACCGGCGCCGCCTCCTCGGCGTCGAGCAGGAGCGTCGTGTCCCCGCCCCGGGCAGGCCCCACGAGCGTGCGCAGCGTTGCCGCGTCGCCGTCCTCGAGAGCACTCAGATACTGCTCGACGAGCCGATCCGGGGAGGCCCGATGATGCCGCACGACGAGAAAGGTGATGAGCAGTGCGAGGACCAGCGCCCCCGCGACGGCGACCATGATCAGCGGGCGGCGCCTCCGGCCGGACTCCGCCGATACCCGGACGTCACCGACCTCGTCGACTCGGCCGACTCTCATCGCATCCCACCCCCGTGCCTCGCACAGTGCGAGGCTGACCGCAGAGTACAGCGCCGCTCAGCCTCGGTCATCGCCGCTCGGCCTCGGTCATCGCCGCTCAGCCTCGGTCAGCGCCTCCAGAGTTCGCGAGAATCGGCCCCGGCGCGGAACCCGAAGCTCTCGACCAGGGCCATGGCCTCGGGGAACCCGTGTGCGAGGGAGTGCGGGGCGTGGGAGTCGCTGCCGAAGCTGATCGATCGGCCGCCCTCCTCGCTCCACCACTGCGCCATCCACGGCCACAGCCGGCGCGTGTTCATCTCCAGGGCGCGGCCGCTCTGGGCGATCGCGCGCATCGCGGCACGGAACTCCTCCTCGAAGGCCCTGGGGTCGACCGGCCCCTCCTGCTCCTCGGGCCAGTACCGCAGGGCGTAGTCGAGGTGGGTGACGACCTCGAAGGGTTCGTCGCCGGCCACCAGCGCGGGGACCTCCGCGAGGTAGCGGCGGATCACCTCATCGGCCGGCAGGCGGCGGAACAGGGTGTTGGGCTCGGCGCGACCGGCCTCGAACTCGAGGGTATGCAGGGAGCCGATGATCCGGTCGAAGCGGCTGAGGTCGAGCTGGCGGCGGGCGGCCTCGGTGCGCAGGTGGGGCTGGCCGAACTCCAGGCCGGTGCCGATGCGCAGCTCCGGGAACGCCGCGCGACACCTCTCGATGCTCTCGAAGTAGCCGTCGACGTCGAAGCGCGGGATGGCGACGATCCCGTCATCCCCCAGCAGGTGCGACTCATGATCACCGAAGTCCTCTGGATCGCTGAACCAGGCGTCCTCGAGGTCGAGGTGCTCGGTGAAGAACAGCGCCGGCAGGCCGATCCGCACCGCACGGGCACAGGTCGCCTCCATCGTGCCCCGAGCGGCGGAATCGGGGCCGCCGGTGTCCCAGGAGAACTCGCTGTGCACGTGGCTGTCTGCGGGGAGGGTCATGGGAACAGCCTGCCACGACGCGCAGCCGGGCCGGGTTCGAGTCCCGCCGTATGCCACGTAGGACAAGCGGCAGGATCAGGGAGAGGCGAGGCCAGCGGAGCACAGGAAGCCGGAGGAGCACGGCGAAGCCAACGGAGCACAGGAAACCGGAGGAGCACAGCGAGGCCAGCGGGGCACGGTGGGGCCAGCGGGGCAAAGTTGGGGGAATCGGCCATCGATAACCCCAACTTTGCCCCGCTGACCCCGCTGAATCCGCTGAATCCGCTGACCCTGATGGATCCGCTGACTCCGCTAACGCTGCTGACCCTGCTGACGCTGCTGACACCGCTGGGCACACTGGCGCTGTCGGTAGGCGTCGGAGGCGGCGTGGTCGGGCGCCGGAGGGGGTGTGGTCAGGCGCCGGAGGCGGCGTGGTCAGGTGCCGGCGGGGACCTCCGCCTCGGCGCGCACTTCGCGGGTGGCCTGGACGAGGTGGCGCAGGCTGGCCTCGGTCTCGGCATAGCCGCGGGTCTTCAGGCCGCAGTCGGGGTTCACCCACAGCCGCTCGGGACCCACCACGGCGCGGGCACGGCGCAGCTGATCGGCGATCTCCTCGGCGCTGGGCACGCGCGGGGAGTGGATGTCCCACACGCCCGGGCCGATGCCGCGGGGGAAGGCCCCCGGGTCGATGGCCTCGAGGATCTCTCCGCGGGAGCGGGCCGATTCGATCGAGGTGACGTCCGCGTTCAGGGCGTCGATCGCCCCGACCACCACGTTGAACTCGCTGTAGCAGAGGTGGGTGTGGATCTGCGTGGCCGCCTGCACCCCGGAGGTCGCCAGGCGGAAGGAGCGCACGGACCAGTCGAGGTAGTCCTCGTGCTGGGCAACCCGCAGCGGGAGCAGCTCGCGCAGCGCGGGCTCATCGACCTGGACGATGCCGATCCCGGCGGCCTCGAGATCGGTGACCTCGTCGCGCAGGGCGAGGCCCACCTGGTCGGCGGTGTCTCCGAGGGGCTGATCGTCGCGCACGAAGGACCAGGCCAGGATGGTGACGGGGCCGGTGAGCATGCCCTTGACGGGGCGCGGGGTGAGGGACTGGGCGTAGGTCGCCCAGCCCACCGTGATGGGGGCGGGGCGGTGCACGTCGCCGAAGAGGATCGAAGGGCGGGTGCAGCGGGAGCCGTAGGACTGCACCCAGCCGTGCTCGGTGGTCGCGAAGCCCTCGAGGTTCTCGGCGAAGTACTGGACCATGTCGTTGCGCTCGGGCTCGCCGTGCACCAGGACGTCCAGGCCCAGCTCCTCCTGGAGCGTGATCACGCGGGCGATCTCGTCCTGCATGGCCTGTTCGTAGCCGGCGTCGTCGAGCGTGCCCTTGCGGTGGGCGGCGCGGGCAGCACGCACCTCACCGACCTGCGGGAACGAGCCGATCGTGGTGGTGGGGAGATCCGGCAGGCCCAGTGCCTGCCGCTGTGCCTCAGCGCGCACCGCATACTCCGCGCGGTCGGTGTCCGCTGAGGTGGTCGCCGCGGCACGCTCGCGCACGGCGTCCACGCGCACCCCGTCGAAGGTGCGTGGCACCGAGCGGGGGCCGTCGATGTCCCCGGGGCGCACGTCCCCCGCGGCGAGGGCGACGATCTCGGTGATCTTCTCGTCTGCGAAGGCGAGGGTGGCCAACAGTTCTGCGGGCAGCGTGGTCTCCAGCTCCAGGGTGTGGGGGACGTGCTGGAGCGAGACGGACGTGGACACGGAGATCGCGTCGGCCGACCCGCCGGCGGCGGTGACGCGCGTGCGCAGCTCGGCCAGGCGCGCCGCGGCCGTGGGCAGCTCGGTGCGCCACACGGAACGGCCCTCGACGAGGCCCGCGACCAGCTGCACGTCGCCGATGCTCGCGAGCTGGTCGACGGTGGGCAGGCCGCCCCGGGTGAGGTCGATGTGCACGGCCTCGGCCCCGGTGGCGAGCAGCACGGGCAGCAGATCGTCGATCCCGCCGTAGGGCGTGGTGACCAGCAGCTGCGGTCGCGGCACCGTCTCGGCGAGGCGGCCGACGGACCGCTGCAGAGCATCGGCGAGCTGGTCGCTGGTCAGGCGCTGATCCGCGGCGAGCGCCGGCTCGTCGAGCTGGACCCAGCCGGCGCCCGCGGTGTGCAGGCGCTCCAGGAGCTGGGCGTACACGGCCACGACGTCGTCCAACCGGTCCAGCGGGTCGAACCCCTCAGGGGCGCCGTCCTGCGCCTTGGCCAGGAGCAGCAGGGTCAGCGGGCCCACCAGCACCGGGCGGGTGCCGGCGCCGTCCTCGAGGGACTCCGTGAACAGCTCCACGAGGCGCTGCGAGGCGAGGTGGAGGTCGGTGTCCGGGCCGATCTCGGGCACCAGGTAGTGATAGTTGGTGTCGAACCACTTCGTCATCTCCAGCGGCGGCTGCTCGGCGGTGCCGCGCGCGAGGGCGAAGAGCCCGTCGTCGTCGACCGTCCCGTCGGGGCCGACCACGGAGGCGAAGCGGTCCGGGATGATTCCGACGGCGAGCGCGGCGTCGAGCACCTGGTCGTACAGGGAGAACGACTCCGGGGCGGCGTCGGCGGCATCCAAGCCCAGCTCGGCGAGGCGGGCACGGGTGGCGCGGCGCAGCTCGCGGGTGCGGCGGGCGAACTCGGCGTGGTCGATGCGGCCGGCCCAGTAGGCCTCCTCGGCCTTCTTCAGCTCGCGGCCGGGGCCGATGCGGGGGTAGCCGACGGGCGTCGCGGCGGGCAGGGGCGTGGTCTGCGTGGTCATCGGGGGTCTCCTTGCGACGTGGTGGACCAGCGGTCCAGATCGAGGTGATCGAGCACGTCGAGCGCGTCGGCGTGCGAGTTGAAGGTGAACAGGTGCAGTCCGGGGGCGCCGGCATCGAGCACCCGACGGGCGAGGTCGACGGTGAAGCCGACGCCGATGCGGCGGCGCTCGACGTCGTCGGCCGCGATCTCCAGGCGATGCAGGAGCTCGCGGGGCGCCTCGACGCCGCTGATCTCGGCGAGCCGCTCGAGACGTCGGGGATTGGTGGCGGGGACGAAGCCGGGCACGACCGGGAGGCGGATGCCGGCGACCTGCGCCCGGTCCAGCAGCTGGCAGTAGGCGTCGGCCTCGAAGAACACCTGGGTGATCGCGAAATCCGCGCCCGCCTTCTCCTTGGCCACGAGCACCTCGGTGTCGTGGCTGGTGGTGGGCGATTCCGGGTGACGGTAGGGATATGCGGCGACGCCGATGCTCACGCGTCCGCCGGCGAGAGTGGCGGTGCGCTCACGCTCGATGTCCCGGATCAGCTCGATCAGGGGGCGGGCGAACGGGATCTCGTCGTCCTCGAGGCGGTGGCCCTCGGGCTGGTCCCCGCGCAGGGCGAGGATGCCGCGCACCCCGCGGTCCAGCAGCGCGTGGATGATCGTGGTCAGCTGAGCCCGGGTGGAGTCGATCGAGGCCAGGTGCACCAGGGGGCGCAGGCTGGTCTCGGCGAGCACGTGCTCGGTGAGCTCGAGGACGCGGGCGAGGTTGCCGTGGCCTGCGCGGCTGGTCACGGAGACGTAGTCGGGGGCGGTGGCCTCGAGATGGCCGATGGTGTCGCGCAGGCGCTCGAAGGAGACATCCGACCGGGCCGGGAACAGCTCGTAGCTGAGCGCGGGGCGGTGACGCACCGGGGAGGTGCGCTCGAGCTCGGGCAGCGTGGTGGTCGCGGACATGCAGGGAAAACTACGGTCGTCCAGGAGCGGCAGGGAAGGAAAGTGTGCACGTGTGAACCAGCGCGACGACTCCGCGGCTCCCGAGCCACCGGGGTTCACGCGGGGTCACGCCCGGACGTGCCGAGGGGGCCTCGGCACCCGAAACCGGGGCCGGTACCGGTGCCGGGGCCGGCGCCGGGGCCGCCGGGCTCTCAGCCCGCCTGACGCAGCGTGCGGTGGGCGAGGATCGCGGCGAGCACCATGAGGATCGCACCGATGCCGCTGGTCAGCTGGACACCGGAGTCGAAGGCGGTGCGCGCGGACTCCAGCAGCGGGCCGGCCACGGCCTCGGGCAGGGTGCCCGCGACGGATGCTGCTCCGCCGAGCGTCTCGGAGGCCGCCTCCTGGTGTGCGTCGGTGAGCCCCGCGGGCAGCTCGACCTGGTGGCGGTAGGCGGCGTTGAGCAGACTGCCCAGCACGGCGGTGCCGAGCACAGCTCCGGTCTCGTAGGCGGTCTCGGAGATCGCGGAGGCGGCGCCGGCCTTCTGGGCGGGGACGGCGGCGAGGATCAGGTCGTTGCTGAGGGTCTCGGCCGCCCCGATCCCTGCGCCGAGCAGGCAGAAGGCCGCCAGGAGCACGAGGTCGTTCCCCCCGCTCCCGGTGAGCGCGACCAGGGTGAAGGCGATCGCGTTGAGCGCGAGCGCGCAGCTGATGACGATGTGCGCGGGCACATGGCGCACGATCCGCACCACCACGAGCCCAGCGACGATCGTGACCACCAGCCCGGGGACCAGGACCAGGCCGGCCTCCATCGGGGAGCGGCCGCTGACGAGCTGGAGGTGCTGGGACAGGAAGTAGAGGAATCCGACCAGCGAGAACACGCTGAGCAGGTTCGCGAGGACCGCGCCGGTGAACGCCGGCCGGGTGAACAGCGAGACGTCGAGCATCGGGACGGGCCGGGCGAGCTGGCGGCGCACGAAGGCGACGCCTGCCACCACGGCCACCAGCAGGCAGCCGACCACGAGCAGGCTCACTCCGCTGCTCGCGGCGGTCTTGATGGCGAACACGAGGGGCGTCATGGTCGCCAGCACGAGCAGCACGCTGAGCGGGTCGAGCGGGCCCGGAGCGGGGTCCCGGGACTCGGGCAGGAGGATCGGGCCGAGGATCAGCAGCGGCAGCATCACGGGCACGGCCAGCAGGAACACGGAGCCCCAGGCGAAGTGCTCGAGGAGGAACCCCCCGACGATCGGGCCGAGGGCCGCGCCGCCGGAGAACGCGGCGGCCCAGATCGCGATCGCGGTGCGGCGCTGGGACGGGTCCTCGAACAGGTTGCGGATCAGGGAGAGCGTGGCCGGCATGAGCACGGCGCCGAACACCCCCATCAGTGCGCGGGCGGCGATCAGAGTGGGAGCGTCCGGGGAGAGTGCGGCCAGTGCGGAGACGGCCGCGAAGCCGGCGCTGCCGATCAGCAGGAGCCGACGTCGGCCGAAGCGGTCCCCGAGGGCACCCATCGGCACCAGCAGTCCGGCGAGCACGAGCGAGTAGATGTCCACGATCCACAACAGCTGCTGACCGCTGGGCGCCAGTGCCTCGGAGATGACCGGGAGCGCGAAGGCGAGCACGGTGTTGTCCACGGAGACCAGCAGCACGGGCAGCATGAGCACTGCCAGCGCGATCCAGGTCGAGCGCGTGGCGCGTCCGGGGGTGGTGACGTCGACGGCGGGAAGCACAGGGGACTCCGGGTTCTGGTGCGAAGGGGATCTTGATGTCGCGAGGAGCCCGGGCCGGGCCGGGTCCGGTCGGGACGGCGACCAGAGCAGACTAAACCGTCCAGACGGTACAGTTCTAGAGGGAGAGGGTCAGATCACCAGTAGGGTCGACCCCATGACAGCTCGCGACGCAGTGCTCGACGCCTACCAGGCCATCCTCCTGGAGCACGGCCAGCGCGCCACCACGCTGGCGGCCGTCGCCGCGAGGGCCGGCGTCTCCAAGGGCGGCCTGCTCTACCACTTCACGTCGAAAGAAGCCCTGGCGGCAGGCCTGATCGCCCGCCTCGACGACCTCATCGACGAAGACCTGCGGGAGATGAGTGCCGCACAGGACGGCCCCTCCCGCTACTACGTGCGCACGTCGGTCTGGACCGACGGCCCTCTGGACCGCACCCTCGTAGCCGTCGCGCAGCTCGCCCAGGAATCCCACGCCGAGGCGAGGGCCGCGATGTCCCGCGCTCGCCGGCAGTGGCTCGCCCTGATCCGCGAGGAGGTGGGCGAGGAGGCGACAGCCCACGCGATCCTCCTGCTCGGCGACGGGCTCTATTTCGATGCCGCACTCAGCGGGGGCATCCACCCGGACCGCGAGGACCAGTTCTCCGTCGAGCACCTGCTGCCGATCGTCGACCGCCTGCTCGACGCCGCTCCGGCCTGACTCCGCGCAGCGCCAGACCGTCAGGCCTCGGCGCACCTCGCACCACTTGCTGGACCTCACGACTTTCCATGTCCGTTTTTTCCCTTTCTACCCCTTTGCCCGCTATGCTGGAGCGACAGAGCCACCCATGCACGGGCGAGCTCAGGACGCTCGAAGGAGTTCAGGGATGCGGATCGGTTATGCGGCAGGAGCCTTCGATCTCTTCCATGTGGGGCACCTGAACCTGCTTCGCCACGCCAAGGAGCAGTGCGACCTGCTGGTCGCCGGTGTCGTGAGCGACGAGATGCTGCGCGAGGTCAAGGGCATCGAGCCCGTGATCCCGACTGCAGAACGGGCGGAGATCGTCCGCCAGATCCGCTACGTCGACAACGTGCACATCGAGACGACCCCGTCGAAGCTCGACGCCTGGAACGAGGTCGGGTTCACCCACTTCTTCAAGGGCGACGACTGGCGCGGGACCGAGAAGGGCCTGCGACTGGAGCAGCAGTTCGCCGCGGTCGGGGTGGAGATCGTCTACTTCCCCTACACGGCGCACACCTCCAGCACCACGCTGCGACGAGCACTCTCGGCGATCACCTCCGCTGCGGCACCGCAGCCCGCCGCCGCACAGAAGAGCTCCACCGTTCTGCCACTGCCGGCCATCGCCCTCTGACGTCCGCGGCGCAGGCCGCTCCCCACGATCGCCCGACGGGTCGGTCCTCCATCCCGAGGGCCGACCTCTCCTTGTCCTTCGTGCGGTGACACATCTCGTGCGGTGCCAGGTCGCGGCTCCGGCGCCACGTCGCTGCGTCGGACCCGACCACCTGCCGTTCACCGAGGACCCGGAGAAGTGGACACCCCCGAGAGGGGGTCGGTGCCTCATCCTCTCGGGGGCGCGTCGTGATCCGCCGCTCTGCGGGCGCCCGACATCCGGCCCGGCCCGTCGACTCCGTCAGACCCCTCAGTACGCCCCACGCGAGGCGAGGACCGCGCGCACGGTGCGGCCGAGGATCAGGAGGTCCTGGGTGAAGGACCAGTTGTCCACGTAGAAGAGGTCCAGGCGCACCGTGTCCTCCCAGGACAGATCGCTGCGACCGGAGACCTGCCACAGACCGGTGATGCCGGGTCGGACGGCCAGCCGACGACGGGCATCCTCGTCATACCCGGTGACCTCCTGCGGCAGCGCGGGGCGCGGACCCACCAGGCTCATGTCGCCGCGCAGCACGTTCCACAGCTGGGGCAGCTCGTCGAGCGAGTAGCGCCGCAGCACCTTGCCCACCCGGGTGATCCGGGGGTCGTCGGCCATCTTGAACAGCACGGCGTTGCCCTTGTCGCGGGCGAGCTGCTCGAGCTCCGCACGGCGCGCCTCGGCGTCGATCACCATGGAGCGGAACTTGAGGAACTCGAACGCCGTTCCCGAGCGTCCCACTCGGTCCTGACGGAAGATCACTCCCCCGCGATCGCTCCACCACACGCTCAGCGCGAGGACCGCGAACACGGGAGTGAGCAGAATGAGGAGCGTCGCGCTGGCCACGATGTCGAAGGCTCGCTTCGTCCACTTCAGGGCATTGCGTGCGCGCGGGAGATCCATATGGACCAGGGGCAGGCCGGCGACTGGGCGCATCCTGATGCGATCGCCGGAGATCTCGCTGACACCGGGGACGACGATCACGGCGACGTCCTGGTCCTCCAGCTCCCACGCGATCCGACGGAACTCCTCCGCGCTGGCGGACGAGCCCGCGGTGAACAGGACGACGTCCGGCTCCTTGCTCCGCACCAGCGGGAGCAGTCGGGACTCATCCCCCAGGACCGGGACGCCGGCCTCCTCATCCTGGGCATCCTCGTACATCGGTGTGACCGCCCCGAGCACGTCGTAGCCGAGCCAGGTCTCCCGTGCCAGCGTGCGAGCGATGCCGCTCACGTGCCCTGCGGATCCGACGACGAGCACCTGGAGCCGCAGCCGCCCGCGGACGCGCGCGCCGTTGACCGCGCGTCGCGCCGCGAAGCGCACGAGCAGCAGCAGCGGCGGGCCGACGAGGAAGAGCGTGACGAAGAAGGGTCGTGACAGCGGGATGTCGGCGAGGAAGAGGATCGCGCCGAGGATGCCGACCGCTCCCACGCAGGCGGTGAGCACATTGCGGTAGATCTCGGCGCCGCTGGCGATGAGGCGGGGATTGACGCCCCCGAACACCACGATCGCGAGCATCCATCCCGCACCGATGACGATGCTGTTGTGCACGACCGTCCCGGACAGTCCGGGGGCGCTGTCGAGGAACTCCAGGTTCTGGCGGATCACGAACGCGATCAGGCATGCCAGAGCGATGACCATGGCATCGGCGAGGAGGAGCGACCCGGTGATGAGGAGATCCCCCCGCCGGGCCCGTCGCCGACGCCGCCGGGACGGCGCAGTCAGGGGCGTGGCCAGCGGCGCAGCCACCCGTTCGATGACCGGCACGCTCACCGCATGAGGAGCGTCGACAGCCGTGATGGCCTGCTGAACCGACATGAGAAGCCTTTCGGGGAGACGTCGTGCGGACGCCTCGCGCGAGATCAGCCTGGATGTCGACTCCTCGCATCGCACCGTTGCGACCCGAGAGTTCGTCCAATGTCCGTTTCGCGGCTTTCGCCCGTTACGTCACTATACATCCGTTATGACCGATGTGAAGGGTGTCGGTCGGCGCACGTCGACCAGCGCGCCTCGCCCCGCCATCAGGGCATGGAAAAAGCCGGCGCGAACCACGTCATGCGTGGTTCGCGCCGGCTTCGCGGCGTCAGAGGTCGATCAGTGCGTGTTGAGGTGCTGCTGCAGCGCCTTGACGGTCCCGTAGGACGTGCGGAAGTCCCACACACCGTTGCTCTTCAGGCCGATCGCGGCGCGCAGCTTGCCCGTGGTCTCGGAGCCGATCTTGCCGTCGGCCGTAGCACCGACCTTCGACTGCAGGGCCTTGATGTCGCTGGAGGAGAGCGAGCCGTCCTGCGCCACACCCACCCAGGCCTGGAGGGCGCGGGTGCTGGCGGGACCGAACTTGCCGTCCACCACGAGGTTCGCGGAGCTCGAGGAGCCGTCGGTCGACGGCGCGCTCGGGGCCGGGGCGCTCTTGGCGGGGGCGCCGCTGTTGAGGAACGACTGGAGCGCCTTGGTGGTGGAGTAGTTGGTGCGGAAGTCCCAGGCGCCGTTGCTCGTGAGGCCGATCGCGGCGCGCAGCTTGGCGGTGGTCTTCGCGCCGATCTTGCCGTCAGCGGTGGCGCCGACCTTCTTCTGCAGGACCTTGATGTCGCTCGTGGAGAGGTGACCGTTGGGGCTCACACCGATCCACGACTCCACGGCGCGGGTGGTGGCGGGGCCGAACTTGCCGTCGACCGCGAGCCCGGAGGTGGAGGGGCTCTCGCGATCATCGTCGCGGGAGGAGCCGCCACCCGTGGATCCGCCGGGCTGGGCGTTGGAGTCAGCGCCGCCGTTGGCCTTGGTGAGGCCTGCGCGCTTGCCGCAGACGGGCCAGGCGCCGGGGCCCTGCTGCTGCAGGGTGCGCTGGGCGATGGCGATCTGCTCGGACTTCGAGGCCTTGTTGGCGGTCGAGGCGTACTGGCCGCCGCCGAAGGCCTTCCAGGTGGAGCTGGAGAACTGCAGGCCACCGTAGTAGCCGTTGCCGGTGTTGATCGCCCAGTTGCCGCCGGACTCGCACTGGGCGACCTTGTCCCACACGGAGTTGTCGGCGACGGCGACCCCGCCTCCGGCCACGCTCAGGCCGGCGGCGACGACGGCGCCCCCGGTCGCTGCGGCCACCTTCGGCGCCACGCGCACACCGCGGAAGTAGACAGCGGAACCATCGGCACGATGAGAAGGGATTCGGCGTGATGCGGACATCGGGGACTCCTGGGGAAAGGATGAGGAAGCGCACGGAACGGACGCTTCCGACGGGCCATCCAGCGCCGTCCGATCAGCGTGCACGCAGGCCATGAGCCCGCGCGCCCGTTCCGGGCTCCTGCCACCGTGCCCCGGGCGCACCTCCCGGAAAAGGCTTGCAGACCAATCCCGACCGCTAATTTTAGGGTTCTTTTACCGAAACTCCCGGAATCCAGAATGACACCGCGGGAATTACTGAGTACAAAGGGCCGCGCCCGCACAGTCGCGGGGGCCTGCCTGCACCGCGCGCCTGCCCCCGCGCGTACGGGTCAGATCACCGAGCGGCCACCGTCGATCCGCATGTCCTCCCCGGTGATCATCGCGGAGTCCGGGCTCGCGAGGAAGGCCACGAGGGCGGCGATCTCCTCCGGGGCCACGAACCGCCCGGCGGGGATCTGGGCGCGCGCCGCATCACCCTTCTCCCCCACCCAGATCTCCCGCGCCAGGGCGGTGTCGGCGATCGTGGGGGAGACGGCGTTGAGGGTCACGCCGCGGCTGGCCCACTCCACGGCCAGCACGCGGGTGAACCCCAGCACCCCGGCCTTGGAGGCGGAGTAGGCGGCGTGCTCGACCAGGCCGATCCCGGCGGCCTGCGAGGCGATGTTCACGATGCGCCCGTAGCCGGCCTCGAGCATGGCGCGGCCGGCGGCCTGGGTCATGAAGAAGCTGCCGGAGAGGTTGACCGCGAGGGTGGCCTGCCAGTCCTTCTCGGACAGGTCCTCGCCGGGGGCGAAGCGGCCGATACCGGCGGAGTTCACGAGGATCTGGGGTGTCCCGACCTCGGCGACGACGCGGGTGATCGCGTCCTGCGCGGCGGCGGCGTCGGCGATGTTCGCGGTCACGGCCAGGTGCTCTTCACCGGGCAGCGCGGCGATCGCGTCGGCGAGCGCGGGGGCGATGTCGACGCCCACGATGCGGGCGCCGCGCTCGGCGAGGTGGGTGGCGATGGCCTGGCCGATCCCGGCGGCGGCGCCGGTGATCACGGCGATCTGATCGGTGAAGTCGGTGGTCATGAAGGTTCTCCTGTCCTCCGCCGGCCGGCTCGGGGCAGGGACGCGCGCTCGGCCGCGGAGAGGGCCGATGATGCGCGTTCCCGGTGACGGCGGGCCCGCGATGTGATTGCCTGGTCCTCCCAGTGTCTCCCGACACCGTAGTCCTCACCCCGTGGAGCCGCACATGACCTCGCACCCCGCTGCCGATGCAGAGAGTGAGCCCGCACGCGAGCCAGCAGCGGATGCCCTCTTCCCGTCCGCAGCGTGGCAGCCCCTGCCCCGCGCCGAGGGACGCGAGCAGCCGGTGTCGATCGTGCGCCGCGACGACGTCGTCGCCACCCCGCCAGGATCGGGAACAGGGTCAAGGACGGGAACAGAGGCAGGGGCAGGTTCAAGAACGGGAACAGGCACAGGCACAGGCACAGGCACAGGGAACGGCGACCAGCCGGGAGCTGGACCGGCCCGGCTCGAGGAGCGCCGCTCCCCCGTCGGCGGCGAGGGGCCCCGGGTGCTCGCGCGCGACGGCGACACCGCGCTGGTGCGCTTCCGGCATGCGGCCCGCGCGGCCCGGGCGGTCGCCCTGCAGGCCAACGGCTGGTGGCGGCCCGAGCCCCGGGAGGCCTGCGATCTGCTGCCCACGGGGGACGGCTGGTGGGAGGGGACCTTCGAGGTCCCCGCGGACTGGCGGGCGACCTACGGCTACGTCGAGCATCTCGAGGACGGGGAGCCGCCGTGGTGGGAGGCCGGCCTCAAGAGCCCCGGTGCCGCCGTGGTCTCCGACCTCTCCAATCCCCGTCGGCACCGGGCGGGGCGCGGAGGTGCGCTGCGCGCGGTGGTCTCCGTCCCGGACGACGGCCCGTTCGCCCTGGGAACGACACGGGACGGCGAGCCCTCGCCGCTCCTGCACACCTTGGACACCACGGCGCAGGAGCCGCTGACCCGCTGGTGGGCCTCGCGTCCCGGCGATCCGGGCTGCGAGGACCTCGATCCGTCGGCCCCGCTGCCGCTGCTGGTGGTGACCGACGGGCTGCAGCACGTGGACCAGCTGGGCACGCCGGCGGGCCTGCGCCGCGGGGTGGCCAGCGGGGCACTGCCCCCGCTGGCGGCGGTGTTCGTGGAATCCGGTCCGCGGCGCGAGGAGGTGCTCGGAGTGCCGGGCGGGCAGGCCCGCTGGATCGCCGAGACGCTCGTGCCCCGCCTGCAGGAGCACGGCCTCGGGGACGGCCGGACCCGGGTCGCCGTGGTCGAGGACGCCGCGCGCACGATCGTCGCCGGCTCGAGCTTCGGTGCCCTCACCGCCCTGTTCGCCCTGGCGCGGGCCCCGCAGCGGATCGGCGCGGCGATCGCGCAGTCGACCTCCCTATGGCGCTACGCACCAGGGGCGCTGGCCGGGCCGCTGGGCCGCGCCGGCGGGGAGCACCCGGTGCGGCTGCGACTGCATGCCGGCCGCTTCGAGGAGACGATGGCGCAGCAGGCCCACGACCTGGTGGAGACGCTGCGGGCCGACGGCATCGATGCCAGCTCGGCCGTGCACAGCGGCGGCCACGACTGGGCGTGGTGGCAGCCGACCATGCTGCACGAACTGGCATCGCTGCTGGCCGAACGCCCCTAGGATTCTCGGTGTGACACCACCGCGCTCCGTCAGCCCCCTCGGGGCGATCTGGCGCGTCCTCGCGATCCTGGCCTGCCTCGCCGTCCTGGTCACCGGCCAGCTCACGCGATCCAACGACCTCTTCCCCTTCGGCGTGCTCGACCAGTTCTCCTCGGGCACCGATCCGAACGGGCAGGTGGTCAACACCTGCCTCCAGGGGGAGCGCGCGGGCGAGGAGCCCTTCGACATCCCCTTCGGCCCCCGTTCGGTGGGGATCGCCCGGGCCGATGTCGAGAACACCCAGAGCGCGATCGTGGCGGACCCCGAGCTGCTCGCCCCGCTCGCGGCGGAGTACGACCGCCGTCATGCGGACGAGGAGCCGTTGACGGCGCTCGTGCTGTGCCAGCGGATCACCCCGCTGCGCGACGGCACCGCCCACGGCGAGGTGCAGTTCGTGGAGGTCACGAGGTGGACGGCCGCATGAGATCGATCCTGCTGCCCACCCTGCCCGTCGCCCGGGTCCAGGTGCTGCGCGTGCTCGTGTACGCCTTCGTGGTGCTGGACATACTCACCCTGTCCGGCGATGTGATCGCCCTCGCCGGGAACAGCGACTTCTACACGCCGCTGCTGCTGGCCCGCATCCTCCACGTCCCGGCCGTGACCCCGCTGGTCGCGCAGCTGCTGCGGGCGGTGATCCTCGTCGCCTGCGTGGCGGCGGTGGCCGGCTGGAAGCCGCGGATCTCCGGCACCGTGGTGGCGATCGCCTTCTGGGCATGGATGTTCTACAGCCAGGGCTATGGCTACGTCGCCCACGACCACATGGCGCTGATGGTCGCGGTGGCGGTGCTGCCCACGGTCGCGACCCCGTCGGCCCCTCGCCCCGCCGGCCCTGTCGACTCTGCCGGCCATGCCGACCCCGTCGGCCCTGCCGACTACACGGACCCCGCTGCGGGCGGCGCGCCCCTGGACGAGGCGCGCAGCGAGGCGGCCGGCTGGGCGCTGCGCTGCATCCAGCTCGCGGTGGTCGCCACCTACTTCTTCTCCATCGTGCCCAAGATCCGCTACACGGGATCGCTCGCGGCCTGGGGGAACAGCGCCATCCTCACCTGGGCGTCGCTGCGCCGCGGCAGTCTGCTCGCGCACTGGCTGGTGGAGCACACCCCCTGGGTGTTCGTGCCGGCGCAGTGGGGCGGCCTCGCTCTGGAATCCCTCTCCCCCGTGGTGCTCTTCCTGCGCGGCCGGGCGCTGTACATCGCGATCGCCCTGTACATGAGCTTCCATCTCGCCACGCTCGTGCTGCTGGGCATCCACTTCCTGCCCACCGTGATCTGCTGGGCGGCGTTCCTGCCGCTGGAGCGGTGGCGGCAGCTGGGTCGGGGCCGACGGGCTCCGCGCACCCCGCGTGCTCCGCGCACCCCGCGCGCCCTGTGAACCCACGATCCCGCGATCCCGCGATCCTGCGATCCTCGGCCGGGGCAGTGACACGATGACCGCATGACATCCCTCCTCCTCGCCGCCCTCGGGAGCTCGTTCGCCGCCGGCCCCGGGATCGACCCGATCGTGGACCACGAGGCCCAGCGCTCCGCCGGCAACTACGCGCACCAGCTCGCAGAGCTCCTCGGCGCGCGGCTCGTGGACCGGACGGTCTCGGGAGCGACGACGGCGAACATCGTGGACACCCCGCAGGTGACCATGGAGGGCCGGGAGCTCGCCCCGCAGCTCGAGGGCGTCCCCGCCGACGCCGACGTCGTCACCGTGACCGCAGGCGGCAACGACCTCCAGTTCGCGGGCGCGATGCTCCACACCGCGTGGCGGCGTCACGATCCTGCCTCGCCCCTGCTCGACCTGCTCGGGGCGCAGTTCCCGCACGGGATCCCCGCTCCGACCGACGCCGCGGTCACCGCGGCCGCCGAGGGCCTGGTGCGGATCGTCGAGGAGACCCGGCGCAGGGCCCCGGACGCCCGGGTCGTCCTCGTCGACTACCTGACCGTGCTCGACGAGGGCACCGCGGCCAGCGGGACCGCATCGTTCACGTCTGCCGAGATCACCGATCTGCTCGCGATCCAGGGAGCCATCGCACGGGCGTTCGCGGACGCCGCCGAGTCCACGGGCGCCGACCTCCTCCGCGCCTCCGCGCTGAGCACCGGCCACGCTCTCGGCGCGAGCGAACCGTGGGTGCAGCCCTTCCACACGGACCCGCTGAGGACCGGCGCCTCGTTCCACCCCGATCGAGCCGGCATGACGGCGATCGCGCGTGCCCTCGAGGAGCTGCTGCGCGCCGATTAACCCCTGGTCTCCTGTCGTACCCGGCGCCTACTCTTCTCCAGTGCACACCTTCGACGACGCGTCCGAGCACACCGGATCGTCCGCCCCCGAGAACTCCTCGTCGACCGGCTCTCCCGTCGGCCCCGCGCCCACCCGCCCCGCCGCGTCGGACGCCATCGACCCCCGCAACCGCAGCGTCATCATCCTGCTGCTGATCAGCGCGTTCGTGGTGATCCTCAACGAGACGATCCTGTCCGTGGCGCTGCCGCCGATCATGGATGACCTGGACCTGGCCGAGACCACCGCGCAGTGGCTGACCACCGGGTTCATGCTCACGATGGCCGTGGTCATCCCCACGACCGGCTACCTGATGGGGCGGTTCTCCACCCGCCAGGTGTTCGGGATCGCGATGACCACGTTCACGATCGGCACGCTGATCTGCGCCGTCTCGCCGGCGTTCCTGCCGCTGCTGCTGGGCCGCATCGTGCAGGCCTCGGGCACCGCGATCATGATGCCGCTGCTGATGACCACGGTGATGAACCTGGTGCCGCCCTCGAAGCACGGCATGGTCATGGGCAACATCTCGATCGTCATCTCCGTCGCCCCGGCGCTCGGTCCCACGATCTCGGGCCTCATCCTGTCCTTCGCGCCGTGGCGCGCGCTGTTCCTGCTGGTGCTGCCGTTCGCGCTGATCGCGCTCGGGTTCGGGCTGCGCCGCATCGAGAACGTCAACGAGGCGACCTCGCAGAGGGTGGACCTGCTCTCCGTGCTGCTGTCCGGCGTCGGCTTCGGCACCCTCGTGTACGGCCTGACCGGCATCTCCGGCGGCGGGCACGGCGGCTCCGGTGCGGCCGACGCCGCCTCCGGCGGGGCACCCACCGCGGCGATCGTCTGCCTCGTGGTCGGCGTGGTCTCGCTGGCGCTGTTCGGGTGGCGGCAGGTGCTGCTGCAGCGGGTGGAGCGGGCCCTGCTGGACCTGCGCACCTTCGCAACCCGCAACTTCAGCGTCGCCGTCGCGCTGATGATCGTGATGATGGGCTCGATGTTCGGGGTCGTGGTGCTGCTGCCGATCTTCCTGCAGCGCGTGCTGGAGCTGACCACCCTCCAGGTGGGCCTGATGATGCTTCCGGGCGGGCTCGCGATGGGTCTGCTCGCGCCGTTCGTCGGCCGCCTCTTCGACAAGGTCGGGCCGCGGCCGCTGCTGGTGCCGGGCCTGGTGTCCGTCGTGATCGGCATCGGGATCATGTCCCGCGTGCCCGATCAGGCCTGGCTGATCGTGGTGGGCCACGTGATCATGTCCTTCGGGCTCGCGTTCGTGTTCACCCCGCTCATGACCACGGCGATGGGCTCGTTGCCACGGCGGCTGTACCCGCACGGCTCGGCGATCGTGGGCACCGTGCAGCAGGTGGCCGGGGCCGCGGGCGCCGCCCTGATGGTCTCGATCATGGCGCGCATCTCCAGCGGCACCGTCGCGGCAGGCGGCGACCATCTCGAGGGGATCGCCGACGGCACCTCCGTGGCGTTCACGATCTCCGCGGTGCTGGGCCTCGTGACCGTGGCGATCGCCCTGTTCATCCGACGGAACCCGGCTGACGCCGGCGACGCACCAGTCGTGGCGGGCGGCGCATCCTCCGGCCCGGACGACGTCGCTCCTGAGGGCGGGACGAGGTCGGTGAGCGGGATGCCGGGTCCGGAGGATCACGACATCACGGACCGTTCTGTCGTCGACTGAGGCTCGTGCCCCGCGAGCCGCTCGCCCAGCGAGAACTCAGCGGCATCACACCCCGGCGACGATGCCCGGCTCGCAGAGCTCCACGAGGTCGCGTGAGGTGACCTCTCCGTCCAGGAGCACGATCCCGACGACGTCCCCGGACTCCGGATCGTCACAGTAGGTATAGGAGAATCCGTTCGGGGAGTCCGGCGCCAGCCGCAGCTCTCCGGAGGGTCGGGAGTACGCCATGCCGCTGAACTGGACCGGCTCCTGGATGCCAGGCGCGTCGTCACCTCGGCTCCGGGCGGCGCCGTCAGGCGAGAACGTCGCCGTCCCGGTCGCAGTCACGGACCATAGGAAGCCGCCTGGGCTGCTGACGTCGATCTGCATCGGCTCGTCCAGCACCCAGATGCCCGGAGCCTCCGAGATCTTGTCGCCAGGTCCAGCGGGGTCAGCCTCCGACGTGCCGGACTCCGCATCGCTGGACTCCGCAGCGTCGGACGCCAGTCCGTCCGACACGGTGAACGGGCAGTCCTCGGCGACGTCAGATGCGGTGCCCGGGCATTCCTGAGGCAGCTCATCGACCCGCTTCCGCACCTCCTGGTGCCCCGCCTCGTTGAGAACGGGCTGCAGCTCGCCGACCGGCTTGCGCCAGGTTCCCAGCACGGGCGGCGCCTCGAGGGTCACCGCCGGGTCGTCCTGCCAGGGCCCCGGCGCGGCGAGCGTGATCTCGTAGGTGCCGGGCAGCAGCTGCACGGCGATCTTCGGGTCGAAGTGGTTCCCCTCCTCGAGCATCAGGTCCTCGAGCGGCAGTGCCACGCCGTTGATCCGGATCTCCTGCGCGCCCAGCGGGATGTCGATCAGGAACTCCGGCAGGTGCACCGGCGCCAGCTCCCAGCCGACCGGGGCGAAGGCGCTGTCCGCGTGCGAGGTGAGGGTGAGCCGCGTGGTGGTGTGCTCGGAGCCGCTGGCCAGCGTCGCGGTCACGGTCGCAGTCCCGGCGCCCACGTCCACCTTGTCGATGGTGAAGGAGTCCAGGCGATCCGTCGCGGCGCCGAGGATCTCCGCGGTGAGGGCCGCGCCGCTCGCGTCGGGCGCGTGCTCGACGTGCTCGCGCACCTCCTCGAGGTCACCGTCGACGATCGCCTGCAGGAAGTCCGTCGCCACGGACTCCGGGTCGACGGTCGCGGTGAGCAGGCGCGGCAGGCCGACGACCAGCGCTGCGAGGAGCAGCACGACGGATGCTCCAGCGATCAGACCGCGCCTGCGCCTGGACAGCCGGCTCCAGGCGGAGGCCCGGTGCGGCCCACCGTCCCCTCGCTCCTCCTGCCGCATCTCGCCGCTCTGCCCCGCTGTGGTGTGCGGTGCGGCGGCGGTTCGCGGTGCCGTGGCAGGAGCAGTCTTCGCGGTGGTCGGCGGCGCCGAGGGGTCGGTGTCCTCGCCCCAGCCGAGCTCCAGCGAATGTCCCTGACCTCGATCCCGGCCTCGACGGCGGCCAGTGCTCTGGCTGCCGCCCGGCGTGCGGTCGCGTCGTCGCGGCCCCATAGTGCTCTCCCCCGTCGGATCCCTGGTACTACGTCCCGGGCCGGCAGCACTCCTGGCTGGCCGCGCCCCAGATCTACAGCGCTCCGGGATTCGCCTTCTCGCGCGCCCGGTCCGCGAAGCTCACGGCCATCGCGGCCAGCGTGAGCGCCATGATGATCGCGATCGCGATGATGAAGGCCTCGAACCAGTCGTGCCCGCCCTCGGTGAGGGAGAAGATGATGCCCGGGATCATCGCGGTGCCGATGGCGGCACCGATGCGCTGACCCAGCTGCAGGATACCGCCGGCGACCCCGCCGAACCTCGGGTCCACGGAGTTCAGGGTGAGGGTCTGGTTCGGGGAGATGGTCATGCCCTGGCTGAGACCCATGAGCGTCAGCGGTGCGGCGAGCCACCAGAAGGGCACGACCCCGTTCTCCACGAACCCGGCCAGCAGGCCGGTGCCGAGCAGGCCGCAGAAGGCGACGGCGAAGCCCACGATGACCATCCGTCGGCCGAAGGTGAGCACATAGCGCCCGGCGATCTGCGAGGAGATCGCCGCCGCGATCGAGGAGGGCAGGCCCATCAGCGAGGCTTCGAACGCGGTGTGCCCCAGGTGCATCTGCAGGTAGAGCGGCACGATGATCCACACGCTGGTGGCACCGAGGAAGTACACCGAGACCACGAGGATGCCGTTGCGGAACGCCTGGTTGGAGAAGATCGCGGTGTCCACCATCGGGGGCTTGCCCGCGCGCTTGTAGCGCTGCTCCCAGAACCACCACAGCCCCAGCATCAGCAGCCCCACCGGGAACGACAGCCACACCAGAGCGCCCGCCCCGCGCTCGAGGAAGGGCAGCATCACGCCCAGGATCGCCAGGCACAGCAGGACCGTGCCGATGGGGTCGAGGTCGGGCCGGCTGCGACCGCGTGCCTTGTCGTCGGGGATGTATCTGAAGGCGCCCAGGATCGCGACCAGACCGATCGGGATGTTCATGAGGAACATCCAGCGCCAGCCCTGCTCGGGGCCGAGAATCTGGATCAGCAGACCGCCGATCACAGGACCGATCGCCGTCGCGACGGCGACGGTGGTGGCCAGCAGCGCGAAGGCGCGGGCACGGTCCTGACCGCGGAAGTGCTGCTGGATCAGGGCGACGGTCTGCGGGTTCAGCAGGCCCGAGCCGATGCCCTGCAGGATGCGGGCGAGGTTGAGCATCTCGACGTTCGGGGCGAGACCGCTGAGCAGGGAGCCGAGCGTGAAGATCCCGACGCCGATGATGAACATGCGGCGCCGGCCGGTGGCGTCTCCCGCACGACCGGCGGGCACCAGCAGCATGCCGAAGGCGAGCGCGTAGCCGGAGATCACCCACTGCAGCCCGCCGGAATCGGCGTCGAGACCCTCGCCGATGGCGGTGAGTGCGACGTTGATGACGCTCACGGCGATCAGCGCCATGAACAGAGGAGCGAGGAGGACGGCGAGCAGGGGTTTGCGGCGCACCGGAGGAGTCGGCGCACTGGGGTCAGGGATCACCTGGCCACCTTATGCATCCACTGCAGATTTGAGGAGGCCGAGGTGAGCAGAGGGACAGCGCGCCGCCCACGGGCTGGGCTCGGGGACCCGGCACGTGGGCGGCTGCGGCGGGCGGATCAGTCCTGCGGCGGCTGCCCGCCCATCCAGTCCTGGGAATCCGCCGCTGCCGGGCGTGGCACCTCACGGGCATCGTCGCGGTACGGCCCGGCCGGGATCACGTAGCCGGTGCGACCGGAGAGCTGGGGCGCGGCCAGCTGAAGGTCACGGGCGGCGGGGCGCGCCGAGTAGTCGGCCCCCGGGAAGCGGCCGAACTGGCCGGCGCTGCCGGCGGGGCGGCGGCGATCGGCGTCGTCCAGCATCGCGAGGGCGTCGCCCGGGGTCGGGAAGCGCGAGGACCACACGTGCCCCGGGGGCAGCGGGGACTGGAACGCGGTGCCGGAGGGACGGATCCACAGCGAGCCGGGCTTGGAGCGGTCGCGCAGGGAGTGGGCGCGCCAGGTCGTCACGGGGTGGGAGGACAGCAGGTTCACCCAGTGCACGAAGAAGCTGGGGTCGGTGGCGGCTCGATCGGCGAGCTCGTGGACGTTGACCTCGGCGTTCAAGTACTTGCCGCCGGAGAGCACGGCCACCACGCCGGGAGAGCCGGCCGGGGCGTAGGAGTAGCCGAAGTTGTCCGCCGTGTACTCCTGGGAGCGGGAGAGCGCGGGGCCCAGGATCGGGATCATGTTGATGATCGTGGTGAACACCAGGCGGAAGTAGGAGACATGACCGGCCGCGAGATGGCCCACCTCGTGGCCGATCACGAAGCGCAGCGCCTCGGGGTCGCGCACGCTCCCCCCGATCTCGAACAGGTCGGAGTAGACCACCACGAAGCGACGGAAGCCGTGACCGGAGGCGAAGGCGTTGATCGTGCCGTTGCCCAGCTGCACGTAGGCGTCGGGAACGCGGCGCATCCCGTACTGCTGGGCGGCCTCGACCACCATGCGGTAGCCCTCGGGGAACTGGGTGGGGCTCATCCGCACCGCGTTCGTGCGCAGCTGCGCGTACATCGTGGCGCGCACCCACCAGAAGATCAGCGGCGCAAGGGGAAGGATCGCCACGAGCTGCGCGATGAACGGCACGATGTTGACGTACTTCCAGAGCTCGTTGACCGTCCGCTGGCCCTCGGCGAAGTACAGGTAGCCGGTGGTGACCAGCAGTGCGGCCCACAGGAGATACCCGAGGATCGTCAGCACCACGCCGAGCACCAGCAGACGCATCTCCCAGGGGTGGCGGATCGCTCTCTGTCCGCGGAACCCGTGGATGGTGGAGCCGTTGACGAGGGTGGGATCGCCCGGGTGGAACGGGTCGGGCGCCTCGCTGCGGGGCGCACCGTGCTCCTCGGCACCGGGGTGCTGCGGAGCTCCTGGGGGCGGGATCGTCATGGTGGGGTCCTTCCGTCGGCCGGCCCGTGGTGGGTCGCTGCGACCGACGGTAGAACTCGAGCCTGGGCGGCGCCAGCTCGTGGCCCCCGTTCGGGCTGATCATGGCCGCAGGGCCGAGCAGATCGAGCCGAAGGGCGGGGGTGGGTCCACCGCAGGGCGGACCCTGCTCCACCGTGCGGCGGATCCCTGCGCCCTGGATCCCCTGAGCCGAGTGGAACAGGCCGCTTCGCGACCCGGTCGGCTCAGCGGAACAGCCGGCCCAGCAGGGCCTTCTTCGCGCCCTTGTACGGCGGGTAGACGAGCTTCAGGGTGTCCGGGGTGAGCGGCTTGCGGGCGACCGGCTTGGCGTGGGTGAACGTCTCCAGCCCCGCTCGCCCGTGGTAGGCGCCCATGCCGGACTCCCCCACGCCGCCGAAGGGCAGGGTCGGGGTGCCGATGTGGGCGAGGGTCAGGCCGATCGCGAGGGATCCCGAGGACGTCTCGGTCGCGAAGCGCTCCTCGGTCGTCCGGCGGGAGGTGAAGACGTAGGCGGTCAGCGGCTTCTCGCGCTCGCGGATCCGGGCGATCGCCTCGTCGGCCCCGGAGACGGCGAGGATCGGCAGCACGGGGCCGAAGATCTCCTCGTCCATCACCGGATCGTCCCAGTCCACGCCGGTGAGGATCGTGGGCGGCAGGTAGCGGTTGCGGCGGTCCGCCGTGCCGGTGCCGCCGATGATCGCCCGGTCGTCGTCGATGAGGGCGTGCACCCGGTCGAAGTGTTTGCGGTTGACCATGCGGCCGTAGTCGCGGGCCCGCTCCGGACGGGTTCCGTACATCGCCCGCACCGCCTTGCGCAGCTGCGGCACGAGGCGCTCGATGGTGCGCGGGGTGGCCATCAGATAGTCCGGGGCGATGCAGGTCTGGCCGGCGTTGGTGAACTTGCCCCACACGATGCGTCGCGCCGCGACGGCGAGGTCCGCCCCGTCGTCCACGAACACCGGGGACTTCCCGCCCAGCTCGAGCACGGTGGGCGTGAGGTGCTCGGCGGCGGCTCGGGCCACGATGCGGCCCACGGTGGCGTTGCCGGTGTAGAAGATCAGGTCGAAGCGCTGCTCGAGGAGGAGCGTGGTCTCCTCCACACCGCCCTCGACCACCCGCACCCAGTCCGGATCGAGGTGGGCCGCGACCAGGTACGCGATCGCGGAGGAGGTCGCCGGGGCCACCTCGCTGGGCTTCAGCAGCACCGTGTTCCCGCCGGCGATCGCCGCGACGACGGGCGCGAGGGTGAGGTTCACCGGGTAGTTCCACGGGGCGATGATCAAGGTGGTGCCCAGCGGTTCGCGGTGCAGCTCCCCGGAGGCGGGGGCGAGCAGCAGACCCATCGAGAACTTCTCGGGCCGCAGCCAGCTCCTGAGGTGCTTGGAGACGTACGAGATCTCCTCGCTGACCACACCCAGCTCGGTGATCGCGCTCTCCAGGCGGGACTTACCCAGATCCTGCGCGAGCGCCTTGGTGAGCCGGCCCCGCTCGGCGCGCAGACCCTTCTGCAGCGCCGCGAGCTGGTTCAGGCGCGCCCGGATGCTGCGCGTGCTGCCGGCGTCGAACGAGGTTCGCAGGGCTGCGACGTCCTCGAGGATCCGTTCGCACCGAACAGCGGATGCCGGGTCTGCGGACTCCGTGGAGTCCGTGGAGCCGGCATGGGGAGCGTCGGAGGTCGAGGGGTGCGCGTCGGTCGCCATGGTCCCAGCGTAGAACCCTCGCCCGGGCGCCGGCCGTGAGCGGTCCCTGCGTCCGCTCCGCGCGGAATCCGGGTCCCGGACGATGCGGCGCGATGCCCGATACTGGAGGTGGACCTCGGGCCGACGCGCGGGCCGACGAAGGAGGACATCGATGACGACTGTGCTGATCGCGGCACCGATCCTGCTCTCCCTGACGCTACTGATCTCCGGGTTGGCGAAGCTCGGGGCACGTCAGGGCACCGAGGACGCGATGACGTCGCTGCGGATCCCGCTGCGCCCGTTCCACGGGTCGATCGCCTCGGTGCTGCCCGTCGCGGAGATCGTGCTGGCCCTGATCCTCTGGGTGCCCGCGGTCCCTCTGCAGGTGATGGTCTCGCTCCTGGTCGCCGCGCTGATGCTCACCTATCTGGTGATCATCGCGCGGGCGCTGACCTGGGACGAGACCGTGGAGTGCTCCTGCTTCGGCACGCTCGCCTCCCCGACCGTCTCCCGCGTCACGCTGGGCCGCAACGTGCTGCTCTCGGCGCTCGCACTGCTGACGATCCTTTCCGCGGCCTCCGGGTCCATGACCGCGGTGCTCGTGCAGCAGCCGCTCTCGCTCGTGAACCTCGGCGTCGTGCTCCTGCTGGCCGTGGTGCTGACCGTGCTGTCGCTCGGGGGGACGACGCCCGAGGCCGAGGAGGGTTCCCCGGCCGCCGGCGCCCGTGGTCCTGCCGGCGAGCGGGCCCCCGCCGCCGGTGCCGGCGCCAGTGCCAGCGCACGTGCAGGCGTGGGCACTCCCGTCCATGACGAGTCCGAGATCGACGACGAGGGCGAGCTGCTCGACTACGAGCGCGACGCCGTCCCCGCCGGCGTGCTGCAGCGGCCCGACGGCTCCCTGGTCACCCTGCGCGTTCTGAGCGCGCAGCAGGCCGCCCTGCTGGTGTTCGTGAGCGAGGGCTGCGGCCCCTGCGAGCGGGTGCTCGACGAGGTCCCGGGATGGATCACCACGCTCTCCCCGTTCATGCAGGTGAAGACGGTGTTCTCCCGGCCCCTGGAGAAGCTGCGCGAGCGCACTCTCGCCCGGGTGGGCGATCACGCCCTGCACGATCCGGTGTTCAGCGCCCGGGAGGCGCTCGGGAGCCGCGGCGCCCCCAGCGCGGTGCTCCTCGGGGCCGACGGCATGCTCGCCGGCGGACCGGTGACCGGCGGCAGCGACGTCATCGCGTTCGTCCAGGAGATCCAGGAGCAGCTGCAGAGCGCGCAGGCCGACGGGGAGCTCCCGATCCCCGAAGGCTGACACTCCGGGTCAGGGCACGCTGGCCTGGGCGAACCGTCCTGCACCGTGGGCGGTGAGCGGTCCGTCGGCCGCCGGGATGAAGACCGCCTTCCCGGCGGGGAGCGCGTGGGTCCCGGACGCCGTGTTCAGGGTCATCTCCCCCTCGAGCGCGAGCACGATGCGGGGCCCCGTCCCCGGGATCGGGTGACCGCCCGCCCCTGCGCCGGTCGTCCCCGCACCGCTCAGCCCTGCACCGCTCTGCCCAGCACCGCTCTGCCCTGCACCCGCGCCGTCCGCCGGCGGGAGCTGCGTGATCGCCAGCTCGAAGTCGTCGACCGGTGCGTAGTAGGCGACGGAGGTCGGGTTCTGCCGTTCGGGCGCGACCCGCAGCGGCGGCGCGGCGGTGACGCTGACGCACTGGAGCACCTCGTCGGCGTCGACCTTCTTCGGGGTCAGGCCAGCCCGCAGCACGTTGTCACTCGTGGCCATCACCTCCAGACCGGTGCCATGGAGGTAGGCGTGCAGCGCGCCGGGCGGGACGTACATCGCCTCCCCCGGCTGCAGGGTCACCGGATTCAGCAGCAGCGCGGCGACCACGCCCGGGTCCCCGGGATGGTGGGCGGCCAGCAGGGCGACGAAGCGATCGATGCGCGGGGACGGCGAGGCATTCGCCTCCGCCCGGGCCCGGCAGGCGTCGACGACCTCGTGCACGGCCTCGGGAGAGGGCCGCATCGAGGCGGAGACCAGGGTGCGGAAGGCGGCGCGCATGCCGTGCGCGGTGGGGTTCGCGACCAGCAGGCTGTGCAGGCGGTCGGTGAGCGCCGTGCCCAGGCCCTCCAGGATCACGGCGGCCCGGCGCGGGGTCCGGAACCCGCACAGCGCGGTGAACGGCGTCAGAGCGATCAGCATCTCCGGCTTGTGGTTCGCATCGCGGTAGGTGCGCCGCGGAGAGTCCAGCGCAAGCCCGGCGGCGTTCTCCGCCGCGAAGGACTCCTCGGCGTGGGCGCGCGTGGGGTGGACCTGCAGGGAGAGCGGGCGCTCGGCGGCGATGATCTTCAGCAGGTACGGGAGACGGCCCTGGAACGCCCGGCCGACGTCGGCACCCAGCATGCGCACCGGATCGGCGGCGATCAGCGCATCGAGGCTCTCACCCCCCGCGGTGCTTCCACCTCCCGCAGTGCTCGGCCCTCCCGTGATGCTCGACGGAGCCATCGGGTGCGCGCCGAACCAGGCCTCTGCCCACGGTCTCCCGTCGGGCGCCTTCCGCAGGAGCGCGGGGATCTCCGTCTCCGAGCCCCAGGCGTAATGCTGCAGATGACTCTCCAGGTCCAGCATGCTCACGCAGCGCCCTCCACGCTCACGCAGTGCCCTCGAGGATCTGGGCGATCAGCCGGGCGGGCTCGTCCGCGGCCAGAGGCGGAGCGGGGGTCGGGTCGCCGCCGGTGGGCCGCATGCCGTACCGCTCCCAGTGCTCATGCACCCAGGCTGGCAGCTTCGGGCCGTGCACCCACGCGGGCAGTCCGCGCACGGCGGCCTCGAGGACGTCGGCGGAGAGCATCGAGACGAGGGGCCGGTTCTGATCCTTGACCGCGATGCCGCCGGGCTGGAACTCGATGCCTCGCCGGCGCAGGAGCGCATGGGCGCCGCGCGCGATCCGGTCGGTCTCCAGGAGACCCGGCTGATAGAGCGCGCCGGCCGAGCGGCAGTACGAGTCCGCGGTGGCCAGCGGGAGGCGGCGGGGCAGCTCGATCGCGCCGAGCTGGCCCAGGAACACCGGCCGGTCCTCGAGCCCGTCGAGGTCGACGGCGCTCTCATGGGCGGCCTGCCACAGGCGCTGCGAGCCCACGACCCGCACGTCGATGTCGTCTCGCTGCGCACGATGGAAGTCGCCGTCCTCCTCGGACCAGGCCAGCACGGTGGTCTCCGGGGGCAGTGGGGCGGCATAGGGGGTGAGCACGTCGTCCTGGACGACCGCCGCCGGGACGCCTGCCTCCAGGGCCCACTCATGGACCAGATGGCCCACGCCGAGGTGCCAGCCGAGCGTGATCACGGAGGTGATGCCGGCGCCCTCGAACGCCGAGGTCGGATCCAGGACGGACTCGTGCCGCCACTCGGGTCCGGCGACCTCGTCCAGGTCGGTCCCGGCCCTGGTCAGCACCATGGCCGGACCGTGCATGTACGGCAGGGCGGCGAGCAGGCCCTCCGGGGTGGTGCCCACGGGGAGGTCGACGCCGAGCAGCACGCGGCCGGTCGCGCCCGCCTCGCCGTCCCGGGTGTGCAGCACGTACCCGCTGGGGACGGTCCGCGGGCGCAGCGGCCGCAGAGCCCTGCGACCTTCCTCATGGACGCCCGGGGCACGCCGCCGGGTGGACCTCCACTCCTGCCAGCGCTCCAGGCTGCGCGGATGGATCAAAGCCATGGTGCGGCACCCTTCCGTGGACGAACGACCCCGAGCGCCCAGCATTCCACAGGACGAGCCCGCAATCGGGGCAGCCTCACCGGGGCATGTTGCGGAGGTTCGTCGCCGCCATGTCCAGCATCTTGCCCACGCCGCCACCGAGCACGATCTTCGTCGAGGCCGTCGCGAAACCACGGATCTGCTGCGCGGAGATCTTGGGCGGCATCGACAGGGCGTCGGGGTCGGTGACCACGTCGATCAGCATCGGGCCCGGGGTGGCGAGCGCGTCGGCCAGCTGCTTCGTGAGCTTCTTGGGGTCGGTGATGCGCACCGAGCCGATGCCCACGCCCTTCGCGATCGCCGCGAAGTCCACGTGCTCGTGATCGGTGCCGTAGTCCGGCAGGCCCTCCACGAGCATCTCGAGCTTGACCATGCCGAGGCTGGAGTTGTTGAACACGACGATCTTCATGTTGAGGTCGTGCAGCTTCACGGTGAGCAGCTCACCCATCAGCATGCCGAGCCCTCCGTCGCCGCTCATCGAGATGACCTGGCGCTCGGGGAACGCCTTCGAGGCGCCGATGGCCTGCGGGAGCGCATTGGCCATGGTGCCGTGGTGCCAGGAGCCGAACAGGCGGCGCTTCCCGTTGGGGGTGATGTAGCGGGCGCCCCACACGTTGCACATTCCGGTGTCCACGGTGAACACGGCGTCGTCGTCGGCGAGGGAGTCCAGCGTCGCGGCGACGAACTCGGGGTGGATCGGCTTCATGCGCTCCACGTTCTTCGTGTACGCGGAGACCACGCCGGTGAGGGCCTTGTGGTGGGCCTTGAGCATCCGGTGCAGGAAACGGTGGCTCTTGGTGCTGGTCAGCAGCGGCAGCACCGCCTGCAGGGTGAGCGCCACGTCGCCGTGGATCGCGAGGTCCAGCGGCACCCGTCGGCCCAGCCGGGAGGCCTCGGCGTCGATCTGCACGACCTTCGGGGGGTTCTTCCCGTCGGGCCCGGGCAGGAACTCGCTGTAGGGGAAGTCGGTGCCCAGCAGGATCACCAGATCCGCCTCGTGCATCGCGTCGTAGCAGGCGCCATAGCCGAGCAGGCCGCTCATGCCCACGTCGTACGGGTTGTCGTACTGCATGAACTCCTTGCCGCCGAAGGCGTGACCGATCGGTGACTTGACCCGCTCGGCGAGCTCGAGCACCTCCTCGCGGGCGTCGCGCACCCCGGCCCCGGTGAACAGGGTGACGGAGTCGGCGGCGTCGATCAGCTCGGCGAGCCGGCCGACGGGAGCCGCTGCGGGCTGGACGCGGCCGAGGTCGGTGGCCAGGTCCTTCGTGAGCGCGCCGTCGACCTCCTCGTCGGCGACGTCGCCGGGCAGCACGAGCACGGAGACGCCGCTCTTGGCGATCGCGGTCTGCACGGCGATGTGGAGCATGGTGGTGCCGTGGGTGCCGGAGTTGACCATCTCGCAGAAGTGGGAGCACTCCTGGAACAGGATCTCGGGATGGGTCTCCTGGAAGAAGCCGGTGCCGATCTTGGCCGACGGGATGTGGGAGGCGATGGCGAGCACCGGAGCGCCGTCGCGATGCGCGTCGTACAGGCCCTGGATCATGTGGGTGTTGCCGGGGCCGCACGAGCCCGCGCACACGGCGAGCTTCCCGGTCAGCCGGGCCTCGGCGCCGGCGGCGAAGGCGCCGGCCTCCTCGTTGCGCACATGCACCCAGTCGATGCCCTCGGTGGTGCGCACGGCGTCGACGACGGGGTTCAGGGAATCGCCGACCACCCCGTAGATGCGCTCGACACCGAGGTCACGGAGCTGGGTGACGAGGAGCTGGGCGAAGGACATGCGGGGCATCGGGTACCTCCTGGAGATAGGTCAGCCGGGCGGCACCCGGCACGGGCTAGTCCCCTCGAGCGTAGCCCTGCAGGTGGGCACGACGACGGGCTTCGAGGCAGGAGCCTTGTCACCGCCGCCCGGGGCGCTCCACGATCGCGGCCGCATTCAGGGCTGCGCGCAGCTCGCGAGCGGAGGGATTGCGCAGCACGTCCTCGCCGAGCAGCACGGTGGGCGTGAGCTCGTCGCCGCCGTTCACGGCCCGCACCCGGGCGTTCGCGCTCTCGTCCCGCCATACGTTCACCCAGGTCACGCGAGGGTCTGAGCGGATCTGCAGCAGCAGACGCTCGCAGTAGACGCACCCCGGCTTCCACAGCACCACCGCCTGGCCGGACGCGAGGAGATCCGCCGCCCGGGGCCACGGCGTGTGGCGACCGCGCCGACCGGACCAGAAGGTCAGGGCGAGGACGGCGGCCATCCCGGCCACCCCGGTCAGCACTCCCGTCCGCAGGTCCTCGACCCCGAGCATCACGGCGACCACGACGACGCCGAGCGATCCCACTGCGAGGCTGCTGAGTGTGCGCCGGTCCATGGGTTCACGATACGCCGGGCCTGCCGGGCCAGGCGGGCTGCCCTGCGGTGTCCCGGCCGCTGCCGGACCGGCCCTCGAGCACCGTCGGACAGGCCGTCCGGACAGCGCGGTGCCGACCTCCGATGCAAAACGTTTATCTCAAGGTGCGCGAAGCGGCCCGCGGGCGCGATGCAGCATGCATAGTGGTGACTGGAAGCACCCGGAAACGCTCAGAGTCGCTCACCTCCCGGAGTCGTCGAAGCAGTCCGGCCCTCGCCCGCACCGCCTCGAAAGGCTCCGATGACGCGCCGATCGTCCCCCTCCCCCGGTCCCCAGCAGGATCGCCCCTACTCCTCTTCCTCCCCTTCTCTGCCCTCCCCCTCCCGTCGGACCGCGCACCCGAGCGGTCCCCGTCGGCCCGTGCGAACGCTCGTCCTCGGCGCCGCCGTCACGCTGCTCGCCCCGTTCTCCCTCGCCGCCCCGGCGAGCGCGGACCCCACCTATGTGGCCCTCCCGCAGAGCGCGATGAGCGTGATGGACGCGGACTCCGTCGAGGAGGGATCACCCGCCGCGAACGTGCTGGACGGAGATCCGTCGACCATGTGGCACACCGCCTGGAGCGACGGGGTCGACGACCTCCCCCACCACCTCTCGGTGCAGGTCTCCGAATCACCGGTCGAGGTGGCGCGCGTGCGCCTGCAGCCCCGCCAGGACTCCAACGGCTCCGGCCACATCGGCGACTACGAGATCTACACCTCGACCGATCCCGACTGCGCGGACACCGCCTACACCCAGGTCGCCGAGGGCGGATTCGACGGTTCCCTGACCGACGCCGCCACGGAGCGCACGGTCACCCTGGACTCGCCCGTCGAGGCGAGCTGCGTGAAGGTGGTGTGGCTCAGCTCCTGGGGCGGCAAGGCATCGGATCCCGAGACGTCCCCGCCGGAGAAGGTCGCCTCGCTCGCCGAGCTGAACGTCGACGTGATCGGGGAGGAGGCCGATCCGGATCCGATCGTCGTGGACCCGCCGGAGGGCACCGTCGAGATCTCGGACGCGGACCTGACAGTGCGCCTCCACCCCGACTTCCCGCAGGTCGTGGACTACACGCTCGGCGAGGGCAGCCTCGCCGGCCGCTACGGCGAGGCCCCCGCCTCCGTGGTGATCGACGACGTCCCCTATGACGTCGAGGTCACCGCTCCCGAGGTCTCCGAGGACGGCCTCAGCGCCGCCTACCACCTCACGGTCCCCGCGCTCGAGGGCACGAGCTTCGACGCGGTGATCTCCGTCGAGGGCAGCACCATGACCTGGACGCTCACGAACTTCGAGGATCCCGCCGGCGCGATCCACCGCCTCTCCATCCCGCGCCTGGACCTCGCCTCCGCCAACGGCACCGAAGCCGGCGCCCAGGTGGTGGGCGCGGATCTCTCCGCGGACCGCGACCGCAGCGGCGACCACGTCTACGATCTCGCCTCCCTCGACGAGGGCACCGCGCTCGAGGACCCCTCGCACGTGGCGCTGATCGCGGGCGACCAGCTCGCGGCCGGGTTCGAGACCAACGCGGTCGAGGACAACACGGCAGGCGGCGCGACCGCGGGCCGCGTGCAGACCGACAACTCCCGCTACATCGTCGCGCTCGCCCAGGGCGACGGCGCCTCCTACGGCACCGTCTCGCCGGGCACCTTCGTGGTGCGCGGCTCCACCGCGGATCTCGGCCTCGGCGCCGACGCGGACCCGTTCGTGCGCGTGGCGATCACGGCCGACGCGAACGAGGACGGCGCGCTGGACTGGCAGGACGCCGCGATCGCCGCCCGCGGCGTGCAGGAGGAGGTCGTGGGCGGGGACGCCGTGAAGAACGAGGTCATCAAGCGGATCCCGTTCAACATCGTCTCCCAGGCCACGCACCCGTTCCTGCGCACGCTGGACGACACCAAGCGGGTGGCGCTGGCCACCGACGGCCTGGGCCAGTCGGTCATGCTCAAGGGCTACCAGGCCGAGGGCCACGACTCCGCCCATCCCGACTACGCCGGCCACTACAACGAGCGCGCCGGCGGCCTCGAGGATCTCGAGACCCTGGCCGCGGCCGGCGAGGACTGGAACGCGACCTTCGGCGTGCACGTCAACGCCACCGAGTCCTACTCCGAGGCCTACGCCTTCTCCGACGACCTGCTCCAGCAGCCGCTCAAGATGGGCTGGGGCTGGATGAACCAGTCCTATGCGATCGACGGCCCCAAGGACCTCGGCACCACGAACGTGCTGGACCGTTTCCAGGACCTCCGCGACGAGGCGCCCGAGAACCTGTCCTTCCTGTACATGGACGTGTACTACCCCAACGGCTGGGAGGGGCAGCGCCTCGCGCAGGAGCTGCAGGAGCAGGGCTGGTCGGTCTCCACCGAGTGGGCCGACAAGATGCCGCGCGCCTCGACCTGGTCGCACTGGGCGAACGACGAGAACTACGGCGGCTCCACCAACAAGGGCATCAACTCCCAGGTGATCCGCTTCCTGGACAACGACGAGAAGGACATCTGGAACCCGGACCCGCTGCTGTCCAACGCGAACGTGCAGGAGTTCGAGGGCTGGACCGGGCACCACGACGCGAACGCCCTCTTCGACACGGTGTGGCAGCGGAACCTGCCCACCAAGTACATGCAGCAGGCGCCGATCATGCAGTGGGGCGACGGCGAGGTGGTGCTCGGCAACGGCACCGTCGCCACGTCGGACGTCGACTCCGTCGGCGGCACCGAGATCCCCACCGATCGCACCATCACCCACGGCGGCGCGACCGTCTACGAGGACGGCGGTTACCTGCTGCCCTGGTCCGACGGGGCAGACGCCGCGGTCGCCGACGGCGGCTCCTCCGAGCCCGCCGCGGCGACGGGCACCGGCGGGACCGGGGACCGGCTCTACCACTACAGCCCCGAGGGCGGGAGGACCACCTGGACCCTGACGCCCGAGTGGGCCGACCAGGGCTCCCTGGTCATGTACCCGCTCACGGACACCGGCCGCGGCGGCCGCATCACCGTGCCGGTCCGGAAGGGGCAGGTCACCCTCGAGGCGGAGGCGGGCACGGCCTACGTGCTCTACCCGACCTCGGACATGCCCGAGAAGGCCGATCCGCAGTGGGGCGAGGGCAGCCCGGTCACCGATCCCGGGTTCTTCTCCGGTCGCCTCGGCGCCTGGTCGCCCGAGGGCGCGGTCGAGATCGAGACCGACGGCAACCGCAACCTCCAGGCCGTCGTCGGCGCGGGCGCGGCGGGCATCTCGCAGCAGCTCCACGACCCGGCCGATCCCACCAGGGACCTTCCCGCCGGGACCTACAGCGCCTGGGCCTCGGTGCAGATCGATCCCACCGACACCCGCGACGTGACGGTCGCGGCCACCGGTGACGGGGTCGTCCCCACCGCCCACCAGGCCGGCGCGGACGGGATGGCGACCACCGTCGTCGACTCCTCGATGGCGGTCAACGCCACGGCGTCCGACGACAAGCACGAGCAGTACTTCCAGCGCGTGCGCGTCACCTTCACCACCGATGGCTCCCCCGTGACGCTGGCGGTCACCGCCGGAGACGGCGAGACCCCGGTGCGGGTGGACGATGCCCGTGTGGTGCCCTTCGTGGCCCCGGAGGATCCGGACGCCACGGAGCAGACCGTGCTGTTCGAGGACTTCGAGCACGTGGACACCGGTTACTGGCCGTTCGTGACCGGCTCCGCCGAGCTGGGCGGCGACGCCCGCACCCAGCTCGCCGAGCTGCACGCCCCGTACTCGCAGGCCGGCTGGTACGGCCCGAACACCGACGGGGACGTGGTCGAGGGCGGCAAGCTCCTGGACAACGTGCTCGACGGCGACTGGTCGCTCATGGCCCACGAGGAGAACGAGGGCCTGATCCTGCGCACCACCACGGGATCGCTGCCGCTGGAGGCCGGGCACCGCTACCGGGTCTCCTTCGATCACCAGACCGGCTTCGAGGACTCGTACAGCCTGATCGTGGGCGGCGACTCGCTCGCGGCCGACGGGGAGGAGCCGGGCACCACCGTGCTCGACCGGGAGGCGATCCCCGAGGCACGCGGGACCGACGCCCGCTTCGAGCACGAGTTCACGGCCGGGGCGTGTGATGCGACCTGGATCGGGATCGAGAACACGGGCAGCGGCCCGCAGAACGATCTGGTGCTCGACAACCTCCGCGTCGAGGATCTCGGGACGGCCGACGGCGCGGCCGCCGCCCCCGAGTGCACCGAGCTGGAGGAGACGCCGGCGGGCTGACCAACGGTCCGGGACGGGGCGCCCACCGCCAGCACGGCAGTGGGCGCCCCGGTCGATCAGGCCGTCTCGGCAGGTGCCTCCGTCGGCGGGGCGTCGCGCACCAGGCGCACCCGCTGCACGCGGCGCTCGTCGACCTCCACCACGTCGAGGCGGCCGCCGTCGACGTGCACCACGTCCCCGGCCACGGGGATCCTGCCCAGGCTCGCCATGATGAATCCGCCGACGGTCTCGTAGCCGCCGGTGTCCGGCAGCTCGATCTCGGTGGCCGCCTCGAACTCCTGCAGGATCAGCCCGCCGTCGAGCGTGCCGTCGCCCTCGACGATCCGGTCGAGACCGCCGGGTTCGGGCCACGACTCGAGGTCGAACTCGTCGTAGATCTCGCCGACCAGCTCCTCCAGCAGGTCCTCGAGGGTGACGATGCCGTCGGTGCCGCCGTACTCGTCGGCCACCACGGCGATCTGGTCGGCGTGGGCACGCATCCGGTTCAACGCTTGGAGCACCTCGACGGTTCCGGGGATGTGCTCGATGGGACGCACGAGATCCGCCATCCGGGTGGTCGTGAGGTCATCGACCAGCAGCAGGTCGCGCACGTGGACGAAGCCGAGGATGTCGTCGACGTCCTCGCCGGTGACGGGATAGCGGGAGTAGCCGGTGTCGCGGATCTCGGCGCGCACCTCGGCCACGGTGTCGGTGCCCTCGAGGAAGTGCACCTGGTGCCGGGGCCGCATGACCTCCACGACCGTGCGCTCGGAGGCGTCGAAGACATCGGCCAGCACGCGGGATTCCGCATGGTCGAGCGCCTCGGAGCTGCGCACCATCGAACGGATCTCCTCGGCGGAGACGGACTCGCGGTTCGCGTGCGGGTCACCGCCCAGCAGGCGCACCACCACGTTGGTCGAGGTGGACAGCAGCCAGATCACGGGGCGCATGGCCTTGCCGAACAGGCTCAGCGGCGGGCCCACGACCTTGGCCACACCCATCGCGTTCTGCATGGCCAGCCGCTTGGGCGCGAGCTCACCCAGCACCAGCGAGAGGTAGGCGATCACCAGGGTCATCCCGATCAGGGCCGCGGTGCTCGCCGACGACTCCGACAGCCCCATGCCCACGAGGACCGGGGCCAGGGAGGGGGCGATCGTGGACGCGCCGTAGGCGGACGAGAAGAAACCCGCGACCGTCACGCCGATCTGCACCGCCGACAGGAACTGGTTCGGATCGCGCACCAGCGTCGCGGTACGCTCGCCGCGCGGACCCTCCTCCTCGAGCTGCTTGATCTGCGATTCCCGCAGGTTGACGATCGCCATCTCGGTGCCCGCGAACACGCCTCCGATGAGCACGAAGAGCAGCACGAGGGCGACGTTCAGCAGAACGGAAGGATCCATAGGGCAAAACTACCGGTAGCGCCTGTGCTGGGACGGGGACCGCGTCGCGACGTCGCCGCTTCGATGAAGCGGCGCACAGCAGATGGCCGGCGGCTCCCGGCGGCCCGACCGGCAGCTCAGAGCAGGGGCAGCAGGTCCTGCCAGACGGCGCGCATGATCTCCGCGGCGCCCCGGCCCTCCAGATGCGAGGTGATCGTGATGACCGCGTCCTGCTGGGGGAGCACGAGGATCAGCTGACCGTAGGCGCCGTCGGCCCGCCAGGCACCGTCGGGCGTGGACTGCCAGATCCCGTAGCCGTAGTGGACGCTCTCGGGCTCGGCGTCCCCGGTGGCGACCCAGGCGCCGTCGGCATGCATCGCGTCGATCCAGGTGGCGGGCACCAGCTGGGCACCCTCGTGCTCGCCGCGCTGCAGCAGGAGTCGGCCGATACGCGCCAGCTGCCAGCTCTTGAGGTGCAGGCCGGTCGCGCCCCAGCTGTGCCCATCACGGGTGGTGTGCCACTGCGGGTTGAGGAGGCCCAGCGGTTCGAACAGTCGCGGCATCAGCCAGTCGCGCATGCTCTGCCCCGTGCGCTCGCTGATCACGCGGGAGAGCAGGAAGATCGAGCCGTTGGAGTACTCCCAGCGCTCCCCCGGCGTCGCGATCAGGTCGGTGCCGAGGAACAGCGCGGTGAGGTCCTCGTGATCGCGCTGCTCGTCGAGGAACCCGAGGATCGGGGAGCCGGAGGTCATCGTCAGCAGATGCCGAAGACGCACCTGGTCCATGCCGCGGCCGTAGCCGTCAGCCGGTGCGGGGAGGTGGTCCACCACGAGATCCTCGACGTCGAGCAGCCCCTCGCCGGCAGCAATGCCCACGGCGAGCGCGGTGACCGTCTTCGAACAGGAGTAGATGTTCTCGACTGTGTCGTCCATGAAGCGGTGAGAGACGTCCTCGCGGCCGGCGCGGTGCACGTGGATCGCCCGCACGCCGAGGTCCCGCTCGAGGATCCGCTGGCGCAACGGGAGCAGCAGCAGCTCGTCGCTGATCCCCGAGGAGTTCGCCGACTGCGCGGCGGGAGCTGCGGGAGTGGTCCCTGCGGGGGTGGTCTCTGCGGGGGTGGTCACTGGGCTGGCGGCATCGGCGGGGCTCATGCGTCGACCCTATGGCGCGTGAGGCTCGCCGTCATCGGCAGCCCAGGATCCGCGGTCCAGCATCTGCAGTCCACGATCTGCAGTCCACGATCTGCAGTCCGGCGGCAGAACAATACCTGAGTCGGATACATGGATCACGAAATCAGGCAAGAATAGGAAAAGTCGTCGGCCCAGCTGGCAGCTCACCTTCCCCGGACCTCCTCTCGGCGCCGTCGCCGACCAGAACGAAAGGCGACCATGGCCGCCCTCCGTCGCTACGTCTTCCCCCTGATCTGGATGCTGATCCTCGCGGTCATCGCCCTGTCCCTCGCCCGCATGGCGTTCTTCCCCGCCGATGCCTCCGAGGCCGACGAGGATCCCGACGTCCCCACCGCCGAGTTCGACCAGTATGCGGTGGTGCCCGTCGAGACGTCCGACATCGCCTCGGCGCTGACGCTCCCCGCCACGGTGCAGCCCGATGAGGGCACCGAGCTGAAGGCCACCGACGAGGGCGAGATCAACAAGATCTGGGCCCGCGAGGGCGACACCGTCGAGAAGGGTCAGCGCATCCTGCAGGTGCGCGTCCCCGAGGAGCCTGCGCCGGTCGACATTCCGGCCGAGATGCCCGCCGAGGGAACGGCCGACGGCGAGGACCCGAGCGGAGAGGGCGCCGACGCGGAGCCCGTCGAGCAGCCGGCACCGCAGCCGGTGCAGACCGAGCAGCAGTACAGGTACCTCACCCTGTACGCCAACGCCCCCGGGAAGATCACCGGCCTCACCCTCGCTGAATGGGAGTCCGTCGCCACCGGCGACGTCGTCGCCACGATCTCGCCCGGGACCTACTCGATCGTCGCCGAGCTGACCCCCGAGCAGCAGCTCTCCCTGCTCGACGTGGACATCGACGCCTCCGCGATCCTCCCCACCTCCACCGATCCGGTGCACTGCAAGGCCCCCGGCATCACCGAGGACACCGAGGTCGAGAAGCCCGAAGCCCCCCAGATCGACCCGATGACCGGCGAGGAGAACACCTCGAGCGTCTCTGCCGCCCAGCTGGAGTGCCCCGTCCCCGACGGCACCCGGATCGTCCCGGGCCTGAGCGTCGAGGTGACCGTGAAGCTCGGCTCCGCGAGCGGCGTGCTCAGCGTTCCCACCACCGCGGCCGAGGGCACGGGCGAAAACGGCACCGTGTACGTGCTCGACGAGGTCACCGGGGAGCCGAGCCCCGTCGAGGTCACCCTCGGCCTGCGCGGCGACGGGGTCGTCGAGATCACCGAGGGCCTCGAGGAGGGCCAGGAGATCCTCCAGTTCGTGCCCGGCGTGGACAACCCCGAGGCCGACATGGGCGGCGGTGAGATGTGGTGAGCACGCCGCCTCCCCTGCTCGAGCTGCGCGAGCTGCGCCGCTCGGTGCGCCTGCCCAGCCGGGAGGACCTCCACATCCTGCGCGGCATCGACCTCACCGTGCAGGCCGGTGACCACGTCGCCGTCGTCGGCCGCTCCGGATCGGGCAAGTCCACCCTGCTGAACCTGCTGGGCCTGATCGACCGCCAGACCAGCGGCGAGCTGCTGTTCGACGGGGCCGACGTGTCCCGCCTCGGCGACCGCCGACGGGCCCGCCTGCGCGGCGCCTCCATCGGCTTCGTGTTCCAGCAGTTCAACCTGCTGGAGCGCCGCACCGCCCTGGAGAACGTGATGATGCCGCTGATGTACGGCAGCGCCGGCCAGTTCTGGCGGCGCGAACGGCTCGCGATGGAGATGCTCGACCGGGTGGGTCTGGCCGACCGCGCGCAGCAGCAGCCCAGCCGTCTCTCCGGCGGCGAGCAGCAGCGCGTCGCCGTGGCCCGCGCCCTGGTGCGCAGGCCACGGCTGATCCTCGCCGACGAGCCCACCGGCGCCCTCGACGTCACCACCGGCGAGGCCGTCATGGCACTGCTGGACGAGATCGCCCGGGAATCCGACGCCGCCCTCGTGACCATCACCCACGACCTGCAGGTCGCCGCCCTCTCGCGGCGCTCCTACCTGCTGGACGAGGGAGTGCTGAACGACGTCGGCAGCACCGGGGCGCAGGATGCGCTCTCGGCGACCGTCGGCCTCCGCGCCGGGCGCGAGGCGGTCGCCGCTTCCACCGCTTCAGGATCTCCGTCCGCTCCGGGCGCTTCTCGCCAGGAGGTCCAGGCATGACCGGGTTCCTCGCCTCGATCGTCGAGGCCTATGGCGAGCTGCGCGTGAACAAGGGCCGCATCCTGCTGTCGTTGATCGGTGTGGCCTTCTCCGTATTCGCCCTGACCGCGGTCATGGGGGCCGGCGGGATGCTCGGCAGCTCCCTGCTGCAGTCCTCGGAGAAGAGCAGCGGACGGGACACCGTGCTGGCGATCAGCTCGATGGGTGACATGGGGATCACCCTGGACGAGTTCGGCAACGAGGTGGCCGCGCCCTCCGGCGACCAGGACCAGCTCACCGGCGCGGAGCTCGATGAGCTCGTGTTCTCGCAGATCGATCGACTCGGCATCGAGCATCGCACCCGCCGCGCCTACGCGGACGTGCGGATGCAGACCACGCAAGGAGTGCAGACCTCTGCGCTCAACGGCGTGGACCCCTCCTACGCCACGATGTACCGGATGCAGGTCGAGCAGGGCCGGTGGATCTCCGACTCCGACCAGCACCGCCTGGCACCGGCGCTGGTGGTGAACCAGCCCCTGTACGAGACCCTCGGCAGACCGGAGCTGGGCACCGAGCCCGTCACCCTGTACGGACCCACGGGTGCGCAGGAGTCGGGGCAGGCGATCATCATCGGCGTGCTCCCCCCGGACGCCTCGACCGACTATGGCCCGCAGGCGTACATCGCCACCGACGGCCTGGCCGCGGTGCCCGGCTATGACAAGAACACTCCGACCGCGTCCGAGTACCTCGTCTGGGTACCGCCCGAGCAGGCCGACGCCGTGCGAAGCCAGCTCTCCAGCGCCCTGTCGGGCAGTGGTGCGGGCAGTTTCGACGTGTACCCGACCTCGTTCGCCATGGAGGAGATGTCCGTCTTCAAGGTCTTCGGGTATGCGGTAGCGGGCGTGGCCGTGGTGATCCTGCTGCTCGGCGCGATGGGACTGGTGAACATCTCCCTGGTCACGGTGCGGTACCGGGTGCGGGAGATCGGGATCCGCCGTTCCTACGGCGCTACCGGGGGCCGCGTGTTCTTCGGGGTGCTCATGGAGTCGGTGGTCGCCACCGTGCTGGCCGGAGCCGTCGGCGTGGGAGCAGCGGTCGCCCTGGTCAAGTCGTCCTTCGTGACGGATTTCTTCCGCGACCAGGGCTTGGTGGACCTCCCGCCGTTCCCGGTGGACGCCGTGGTGGTGGGCCTGCTCGCCGCGACCGCCGTGGGCGTTCTCGCCGGCGCCCTGCCCGCGATCATCGCCACCCGCATCAAGGTGATCGACGCGATCCGGAGCTGAGCGTGGGCGTGAGGGCCCGCCTGGTCGGGAAGGTCCGTCCCCGGCGCGCCGGCCCGACGACGCAGCAGCGCGTCCCGGGCATCCGCCGGCTCAGGGCCGGTAGACGGTCCTGGGCCGCAGCGGGTTGCTGATCGAGGGACCGTCGATGCTCACCTCTGCGCCCTCGAAGCGCACCTTCGAGATCCAGATCTGGCGGCCGGGGTCCTGGCCGATGTGGTCGGGATGCCAGGCGTGGTAGACGTACCAGATGCCGTCCGAGGTGCTCACCGGCATGCCGTGCCCCGGCCCGGCGGCCACGTCGTTGGCGGAGAGGACGGGCTGGTCGGAGAGCTTCGTCCACGGCCCGTCGATCGCGTCGGCGACCGCCACGCCCACCCCGTAGGTCTCGTTCCAGTACTCGCCGGCGGAGTAGAAGAGGTAGTACCGGCCCTCGTGCGTGATGATCGCGGGCCCCTCGATCGTGTAGATCTCCCAGGCCTGATCTCGTTCGAGGATGCGGCTGCGCTCACCCTCGAGGGAGTGTCCGTCGTCCGCGAGACGCTGGGCGAACAGGAACGAATCCTGATCGGCGGCGTTGCCGTCGTTCTTCCACAGCAGCCACAGCGAGCCGTCCTCGTCGCGGAACGGCGAGGCGTCGATGCAGCCGCCCTCCTCGGGGGTGGACAGCAGCGGGGCGGCCGCCGAGTCGAGGAAGGGCCCCTCGGGCTGGAGCGCGACGGCGACCCCGATCGCCTGCCGGTCCGTGGCCCGCTCCCAGGCGGTGTAGTAGGCGTGGTATCTGCCGTCCACCTCGATGACCTCCGGGGCCCAGTGCCTGCCGCTGTTCGCCCACGAGGCGATCACGGGCTGGCCGTCGCCCACCCGGCGCCAGGTCACGAGGTCCGGGGACCTCAGCACCGGCATGTTCCCGGCGGCGCCTGCCGTCGAGTACAGGTAATACCCCTGGTCCACGCGCAGGATGCCGGGGTCGGGCTGGTTGGTGGCGATCACGGGGTTGGTGTATCCGGCCGCGGCGCTGGCGGCGGGGAGGCCTGCCCCGACTGCGGTCGCCGTGAGGGTTCCTGTGGCCAGGAGGGTGCGGCGGGAGAAGCGGGCGAGGGGCGTCATCGTCGTCGTCCTTTGTGGGATGGCGGCCGTGCGGCGGTGCCCGACCACCAGTATTCCTACGTGAGAATTCCCGAGGTGTCCAGGTTTCGCGGACGATTCGGTCCGAACGGACGGCAGGTTCGTGTCAGATCAGCACGGGATCCGGCACGGGCGCGTCGGCGGCGCGGCCGACGGGCTCGAGCAGGCGCAGGCCGTCGCGTCGACTGACCACCACGACGATCACGGCCGTGACGACGAGCAGGGCGATCGCTGCGGCGGCGCCGCCGGCCAGGGCGGCGTCGGCGTGGACCGGTCCGGCCTCCGTGCTCGCGAGCGCGGCGGCGGAGGTGCCGGGAGCGGCGACTGCCGCGCCGAGCGCCCCCACGCCGGCTCCGGCGCCGCTCCCCGCGGCCAGCGCGGAGACGATCAGCGCAGCACCCGTCGTGGTGGCGGTGAACAGGATCGGGAGCTCGAGGCCGCCCGTCTTCCAGGCGAGCACCGCGGCGGCGAGCGCTGCAGCCAGGGCGGGGAGCATCACGGCGGCGGTGGCCTCGCGGCCGATGACGGCAAGCGCGGCGACCACGAGAACGGCGATCACGGGGCTGCGCAGCCACGTGCCGACGGCCTGGAGCACGAGGCCTCGCAGCGCCAGCTCGAGCCCGACGGCCTGCAGCGGGACCAGGATCAGCACGAGCAGCACCACCAGGAGCAGCTGGAGGATCGGCGCTCCCCCGTCGGCCGCGGAGGTTCCACCTGCTGCCGGCGCACCGTCGGATCCGGTGCCCATCAGGCCACCGGCGAGCGCCGCGACGGCGACCACCACCAGGGCGCCGAGCACGGCGAGGAGGATCGTGGAGCGCAGGCGTTCGCGCCGCGGCCGGGCGGCGACGGACCACGTGGGACCGAGCGGACGCCAGCCGCCGATCCGCACGCCGATCACTCCGGCGGGCCACCACAGCGCGCCCATCGCGAGGGCGATGCCCACGTCCAGCGGGCTGGTCGGATCACCGCTGGTGACGCCGATCGCGACGTTCACACCGGGGGCGAGCGCGAGCACGAGGATCGTGAGCACCAGCAGCACAGAGGCCAGCACGACGTAGGCAATGAGGGCGGCGACGACGGTCAGCAGCGGTCTGCTCCAGGCGGACCAGGCCGGGCGCAGCGTCGCCAGGCGGTGATAGGGCGTGGGTCGTGCGCCGGGCTCGGAAGGCCTGGCGTCGGCGGAGGCGGCACCGTTCATGCGGCGTGCTCCGCGCTGTCCGCGCCGCTCTCGGTGATCTGCCGACGACGATCCTCCTGGGCGCGGGCCTGCGCGGCATGCGCCTGGGAGGCCGCGGCCGACAGGCCGAGGTCCTCGATGCTGAGCGCCTGGGCGAGCGGTCCGAAGGGATGCTCGCTGGTCAGCGTGCCGTCGGCCGTGAGATGCACGAGCTCGCCGGAGTCCAGGAGGCGCCAGGCGGGGTCGTCGTCCAGGGGCTCGCTCGCGAGGACGACGGAGTTCGCGCCGCGGGCATCCTCGCTGCGTGCGCGCACGGCCAGGGAGTCCGAGGACTGCTCGATGCGGTCGCTCTGCGTCTCCGCAGTGGCGGGACGCTCGAGGATCCACAGCTCGTTGGTGGCCGGCAGACGCACCGCGACGAGCTCCTCCCCCTTCATGACCAGGACGTTCACGGAGTACACGGGGACATGGGCGGCGATCCAGCTCAGCGCGGCGGTCACGCCGGCGCGCAGGTCGCCACCGTGGGCGGCCACCTCGCCGGTGATCAGCGCGGCCATCCACTCGCTGTCGGTGGAGCCGAGGACGTGGTGGGCGGCGCCGAGCTCGGCGACCCGCCGCCGCATCTCCTCGGTGACCTCCAGGACCCCGTTGTGGGCGCTGATGATGCCGTCCTGCAGGAACGGGTGGGTGTTCTCGTCGCAGTGCCCGGAGCCGGAGGAGAGGCGCAGGTGCGCGAGCATCGCCCGGGAGCACAGCGTGGTCGCGAAGTCGGTGAACGCCTCGGACTCGTAGGCGGCGACGGGGCGCTTGCGGATCCGCGGCTCGCCGTCCTCGTCGATCCACCCCAGGCCCGTGCCGTCGGCGTTGAACCGCGACTGGCTGAGCAGGGAGTAGGGCGCATCGAGCAACCAGAGATCGGCGGTGACGGGGCGGTCGGAATGAAGAGCGAAGAGTCGGCACATGGCATCTCCACTGTAGAACTCCCTGGCTGGGGGCGCAGTGAGGGGAACCACGATCGCACCACCCGGCACGGTCCGGTCCTGGTCCCGCGGGACCGCGCGGGTGTCCGGGGGGCGCGGTACCGTCGGACCACGAACCCATCGCCTCCTTCGACGACGAGGACTCCGCGGATGAGCAGTTCCCCCGGCCCCCTCACACCGCCGCCCCGGCCGCGACCGACGCCCTCCAACGGGCCCCTGGGGCCCGGAGAGCCGACGGTCCCCGCCCCTGACGTCGTCGTGCTCATGACCGATCAGCAGCGAGTGGGCTGCACGGCGGCCCAGGGCGGTCCGGACACGATGCCGCGCACCGATGCGCTGCTCGCCGCGGGTACGAGGTTCGACCGGGCCTACACCACCTCCCCGGTCTGCGTCCCGGCCCGCACGAGCCTGCTCACCGGTCGCTTCCCGACCGCCCACCGGGTGCGGCAGAACAGCACCGCCGGGCATGCGCTGTACGGGGCGGACCTGCTGGACGTGCTGCGCGGGGCGGGGTACTCGCTCCATTTCAGCGGGAAGCCGCACATGCATCCGGGAGCAGAGGACTTCGACAGCTACACCGGGCCGTTCTTCCACGACAGCGGCCCCGCCCGGCCCGCCACCGGCGACCCCGCCGGCTTCGAGGCCTGGCTGCGCGCCCTGGACCACGGCGTGGCGGAGGAGCCCACGCCGTTCGAGGTCGCGGACCAGTTCCCCGCTCGCATCGTCGACGGCGCCCTGCACGCCCTCGAGCAGGCTCCGACGGACCGTCCCCGCTTCCTCTGGGTCTCCTTCCCCGAGCCGCACAACCCCTACCAGGTGCCCGAGCCGTACTTCAGCATGTTCGAGGACGAGGTGCCCGAGCGGGAGACCGACGCGAGTGTGCTGGACGGCATGGACTGGCGCTTCCGGTGGCTGCATCGGCTGATCGAGGAGAAGCGGCCCGGCTTCGATCGGTCCTGGCGGCGCTATCGTGCGAACTACCTCGGGATGCTGCGGCTGATCGATGATCAGATCGGACGGCTGCTGGACGCCATCGAGTCCTCCGCCCGTCCCACGATCTTCGTGGTGCTCGCCGATCACGGAGACTTCACCGGGGAGTACGGGCTGCAGCGCAAAGGTGCCGCCATGCCCGATGCACTGAAGCGCATCCCCCTGGGGTTCAGCGGACCCGGCATCTCCGCGCAGGAGCGCCACGAGCTGGTCTCGATCATCGACGTGCTGCCCACCCTCGCCGAGCGCCTGACCGGGGAGATCCCGCCCGGGGTCCAGGGACGCTCCCTCGACCCGTTGCTGCAGGGCCTTCCTGCCCCCGCCGAGGAGTTCGGGTCGATCCTCGGCGAGCTGGGCTACGGGGGCGTGTCCTACGAGGAGACGGATCGGCCTCCTCTCCACTTCTCCTACGAGGGGGCGAGCTTCGACGAGCTGAACTCGGTGACCCTGGGCGGGGAGATGCGCATGCTCGTGCGCGGCCACCACAAGCTCGTGGTCGACGACCGCGGCCACGACACCCTGCACGATCTCCTGGCCGATCCGCTGGAGACCCACGATCTCGCGGCCGACGCCGACCACCAGCAGCTCCGGGCGGAGCTCCGCCGCGAGCTGGTGCGATGGATGATGCGAGCGGCCGATGACCTCCCCGTGGGCGCCTACACGCCGCGCACCCGGCCGCACAACTGGCGCTGGGTCTGAGGACCACCCGTCGGGACCCACCGCGTCAGGGCGCCCGAGCCATCCCCTCCGGCCCGTTTCGTCCGTCGGCCACCGGTGGCACGATCAGCAGCACGAGGGATCGCGACGCGGTCCCGCCCCTGAGGAGGAACCATGCCCCGTTCCACGCCCTACATCTCGTTCCCCGGCAATGCCGCCGAGGCCATGCCCTACTACGCGGAGGTCTTCGGGGGCACCCTCGAGCTCAACACCTACGGCGACAACCCCATGGAGGGCATGCCGTTCACTCCCCCGCCGGAGTCCGTCGCCCACGCCCAGCTGGACGGCGGCCTGCTCACCCTCGCCGGGGGCGACGACATCGGGGAGGACATGCAGCCGCTGGACGGATCGGCCTACTCCCTGATGGTGATGCCGGGGTCGGTGGCCGATGCAGAAGCCCTCATCGAGAGGCTCACCTCGACCGGGGCGAGCATCGAGATGCCCTTCGCACAGGCTCCGTGGGGCGATCACTACGGGCAGGTCAAGGACCGCTTCGGCGTGCTCTGGCAGATCGACGTGCCCGGCACGCAGGGCTGAGGCGCCCGCAGCGCCGCCCCTCCGCGGAGGGGCGGTGGCACGCACGGCGGGCGCGGAACCGGTCACGTCCGGGAAGACCGCGCCCGCCTGCCGCGTTGCCCCTGTCATGAGCTCTTCCCTCCATCGCACCCTCGGGATCCTCGGCGCCGGCAAGGTCGGCACCGTGCTGGCCCGCCTCGCCCTCGCCGCCGGGCACGACGTGCTGATCTCCGGTTCCGGCGATCCCGAGAAGATCGAGCTGATCACCCAGATCCTGGCCCCCGGGGCACAGGCCGTGACCAACCAGGAGGCCGCCGAGCGTGCCGACCTCGCGATCCTCGCGCTGCCCCTGGGCAAGCACGCCTCGATCCCGGCCGACGCGCTCGCCGGGAAGATCGTCGTGGACGCCATGAACTACTGGTGGGAGACCGACGGGCACCTCGAGCAGTTCTCCCACGCGGGGGCGTCGACCAGCGAGTTCGTCCAGGCGCAGCTGCCCGGGGCGCGCGTCGTGAAGGCCTTCAACCACATGGGGTACCACGACCTCGAGGACCTCGCCCGCCGTGTGGCTGGCGAGCACGACGCCCGCGAGAATGACGCCCACGGGCTCGACAACCACGGACCCGACAGCCACGAGGCCCCGGCTCCTCGGGCGGCCATCGCGATCGCCGGACCGGCTCCGGCCGCGGGAATCGTCGCCGAGCTGGTGGACGAGCTCGGCTTCGACCCGGTGGTGATCGGCTCGCTGGCGGAGGGAGTGCGCCTGCAGCCCTTCACGGAGGCCTTCGGCGCGGGGATAGACGCCGCCTCGCTGCGGGCGGTCGTGGACCGCTTCCCTCAGACCGACAGGGGCCGCGAGGTGCTCTCGGCGCTCGGCGCGGACACTGCCACGGGCGCCGACGGGCTGGTCGACGAGGTCGACGACGCGCTGGCCGACGAGAGGGTCTGACCCCGACCCCGCTGCGGCTCCCACAGCTCCAGGCCCGCGCGCTTCGAGTGCCACCACCAGATCCCGGCGCTCAGCAGCAGCATCGGCACCAGGGCGAGGGCAAGGCCCAGGAAGCCCACCTCTCCCT
>NZ_JBQSXM010000017.1:0-59577 GCF_052378285.1 Brachybacterium sp. AOP3-A1-3
AGCAGCTGCAGGTGCGCGAGCAGAGGGGTCGCGGCCGGTTCGGCGACGCGCAGCACGGCGCGCGTGGGCCGGAGCAGACCGAGCACCACCAGCAGCACGATCCCGAGCACCACCCCGGGGACGGGCAGGCCCAGCAGCGCCGACAGGCCCAGGCCCACCATCTGCGCGAGCAGCAGGACCACGAGGCCGAGCAGCACGGGAGGGAGCAGGGCGGCGCGGGACATCCCGGTCAGGGTAGCCCGACGGGACGCCCTCGCATCGCGTTGACCACGACATACCGCGCACCGCACACTGCCCTCATGCCGCGCGCGTCCCGCACGTCCCGCACGTCCCGCACGCCCCTCGCCTTCCCCCTGGTCGGCGAGCGCGTGCTGCTGCGCCCCTTCGAGCAGACCGACGCCGCAGCCGCGCACAGGATCTACGGCGATCCCGAGGTGATGCGGTACGTCGGCGACGGCGACGCGGTCTCGCCGGCGACGACGACGCAGATGATCACGGACTACCGCCGCCACCAGGTCGAGCACGGCTTCGCGTTCTGGGCGGTGATCGATCGAGGCACCGGCAGCCTGATCGGTGATGCCGGGCTGGAGGTCACCCGGTTCGGGACCGAGCTCGGCTACACGTTGGCCCGCGACGCGTGGGGGCAGGGTCTGGCCACGGAGGCTGCGCAGCTGTGCGTGGACGCCGCACTCGGACCGCTCGACATCTCGCGCCTGGTGGCGGTGGCCGACGTCGAGAACCCTGTCTCGGCGCGGGTGCTGGAGAAGCTCGGCTTCGCCCTCGCCGGGACCGTCATGGCCTACGGCCGTCCGCACCGGCGCTTCGTCCCCGACCGGGACCACGCCCAGAGCTGACGATCAGTGATCAGCGATCCTGTTCTCGAACTCGATCCCCGTCCCGATCCCGGCCGGAAGCTCGCGACTCCAGCACGCGACCGACGATGATCATCGCGGCGCCGCCGACCATGTAGAGCAGACCGAAGTTGCTCCAGGAGATGCCGCCGTGCAGAAGGGCGAGCACGACGGTTGCCACCAGTCCGCCCACGAGAAAGACGAGGCCGCTGCGCTGCAGGGTCCGCGGGTAGAAGATAGGCGCTTTCGCCATGCCGTCCTTCCGTCATCTGCCCTGGGCGTGGTTCCAGGAGCCGTCCTCCCGACGGTAGCTGATATACACATGGTTCCGATCCGCGCGGGCCTGCATGAACTCGATCAGCTCAGGTTGCAGGGCGTAGACCTGCCATTCGGGGTTCGGAGTCCCGTCGGACGTGGGGCGGGCGAGCCAGTCCCGCTGCGAGACGTCCTCCCCGAGGGCAGTGACCACGCCGGTGACCTGCACCTGCCGTCCGCTCTCGCGCCAGAAGAAGGTCATGGCCGCGCGGGGATCGTCCGCGAGCTGATGCGCCTTGGCCGAGGTGTTGCGCGTGGAGATCTGGAAGCCGGTCTCGTCGAGGTCCTTGAGGATCAGGGTGCGGCCGACGGGTCCGCCGCCCGGCAGGAGTGTCTGGAACGTCATCGCGTGAGGCTGGCGGGTACCGCTCGCGATCGCCTCGTCGAGCCAGGTCAGGAACAGCTCCGTCGGGTCCTCGGGCAGCGCGTCGAGATCGAGATCGGGCATCTCCTCGGGGAAGGCGGGCAGGGCGCGGAGGCGTGCGGCGAGGTCGCTCATCCCGCCATCCTGCGGGCAGCCCGCGCAGAGGACAAGGCGCGCTCAGGCGTCGCCGAGCATGCAGCGCTCGGAAGGCGTCGCGCGGCGCGACCTCACGGCTCGACGAGCCCGGTCCGGTAGGCGACGACGGCGGCCTGCGTGCGGTCACGGGCACCGAGCTTGCGCAGCACGGAGGCGACATGGGTGCGCACGGTCTCGGTGCCGAGCACCAGCTGCGCAGCGATCTCGGCGTTGCTCGCCCCGCGGGCCACGGCCTCGAGCACCTCTGCCTCCCGCGGGGTCAGCGCCGGACCGGTGTACGCCGCGGTGGCCGCGCGAGGCTGCAGCAGCGTGCGCACGGCGTCGGGGAACAGCAGGCTGTCACCGTGGGCGATCGTGCGCACGGCCTGCACCATCTCCTCGGCGCGGGAACGCTTCAGCAGGAAGCCCGACGCCCCGGCCAGGAGCGCGTCCAGCACATGCCCGTCGTGCTCGAAGGTGGTCACGACCAGCACCTTCGGCGGTTCGGGGAGGCGCAGCAGCAGCTCCGTGGCGCGGATCCCGTCGATCTCGGGCATGCGCACGTCCATGCACACCACATCCGGGGCGTCACGTCGGGCGAGCTGCACGGCGTCGGCGCCGTCATCCGCTTCGCCGATCACCTCGAGATCGTCCTCGGCGTCGAGGATCATCCTCATGCCCTGGCGGACCAGGGGCTCGTCATCGACCAGCAGGATGCGGACCGGGTCGCGGGTCATGTCTGACTCACGAGTCATGTCGGGGCCTCTCGGAGAGGATCGGGAGCTCGGCGCGTGCGCGCCAGCTGCCGTCGGACGGTCCGACGTCCAGCGTGCCACCCCACAGCTCGAGGCGCTCCCGCAGCCCCGCGAGGCCGCGCCCTCCACGCCGTCCCGCCGAGCCCTCCGAGACCTCCGAGACCTCCGAGACCTCCGAGACCTCCGAGACCTCCGAGACCTCCGAGACCTCCGAGCGAGCATCATCTTCCCGCAGGGCCGTCGCCGACAGCGGGTTGCACGTCTCGACGATCACGAGGCGTTCCCCCATCGCCCTCGCCCCCTCGGCGATGCGCAGCCGCACCGGACCCGCGCCGCCGTGGCGGTGCGCGTTGGTGAGCAGCTCGGTGACGATCCGGGCGAGGTGCTCGTGCTGAAGACGGGGCAGGCCTCGGGGGACCTCCATGCTCGCGCGCAGATCCAGGCCGGCACGACGGTGGTCCTCGAGGACACGGTCCAGGCGAGGCGCGGCTCCCCCATCGGCCGCCTCCCCGTCGGCCGCCTCGTCGCGCAGGCCCGCGAGCACCTCATCGAGCTCGAGCAGCGCCTCGCGCGCGGTGGCCTCGATCTGTGCGAGGGACCGCGCGGCCGCGTCCTGGTCGCGGATGATGACGTGCCCGCCGGCAGCCGCCTGGACGCTCACGATGGTGAGGGCGTGACCGATGCCGTCGTGCAGGTCGCGGGCGATGCGAGTGCGCTCGGACTCCCGGTCGATCCGGGCCAGGGCCAGCTGGAGACGATCCCGGGAGGTGGGTCCCAGCAGCCGTGGCGCGAGCTGAGCGGCGAGCCGTCCGAGCGGGAGGAAGGCGGTCAGGGCGATGACGGCCGAGAGCAGCGCGGCGGCGGCGATGCCCAGCCGTCCGGCCGCCGTGCTCGCGGTCGGCACCAGGGTGCTCTCCCCGCCGCGGAGCGCTTCGACGAGGGTGAGCACCGAGGCGGGGAGCAGCATCGTCAGACACGCCGCGACCAGCAGTCCCAGCAGCAGGTGCAGCTGCACCCACACCACGTCCTGCACCCGGTGCACGAGGCCCGGCCGAGAGGGCACCACCAGCTCGGAGTCGACGCCGAGCATCGAGCGGGCGGCGGTGACCTCGAGCTCCCGCACCCCGGGGACCAGCCCGAGCAGGCCGCCCAGAAGGATCGCCAGCAGCACACCGGGCAGGAGGAGCGGGACGGGCAGCAGCTGCTGGCGGGGCACGGGGACCACGAGCGCGAGGACGAGCACGACGGTCGTCCCGATCGCCGCGCCCGTCATCAGCCACGCGAAGCGGCTGCCCTGCTGTCGGACCTGCTGTCGGACCTGCCGTCGGACCTGCCGTCGGACCTGCCGTCGGATGCTCACGCCCCCATCCTGGCCGAGGCGGGGCCTCCGGCGCGAGGGTCGATGGTCGACCGGCGGTGGCCGACGTACCCCCACACGGCGAGCGCGAGCGCCGGGCCCCAGATCCAGCAGGGGAACACGAGCGCGAACTCGAGCGCCGAGGCGAGACCGAGCGACGAGGCGCCGAGCACGATCGGCACCGCTGCGAAGCACAGCAGGGCGGCGACCGTGAACCCGGGGATCGCGGCCGTGGCGACCGGGACCGCGCGCCCGCCGACGGCGGGGAACCAGCGCGGGAACACCTCGCCCCACGGACGGATCAGGCCCAGGGTGAGGAGCACGGCGAGCCAGGCCCCGGTCGAGAGCGCGAGCCCCCACACCCGGATGGAGGGATCACCAGCGGCCATGTCCCCGCCGAGCAGCGGCCACGGGGTGAGCCAGGTCAGGCGGAGCAGCGCGTACGGGAGGGGTCCGCAGGCCGCGATGAGCGTGAGGATCCGGCGCCGGCGCACGGTCCACGCTCCCAGCGCGCGCAGGGTCCCGGTGTCGCGCAGCGCGAGCAGGGAGATCGCGGCCCAGAGGGCGCCGGCGACGACGAAGTGCGCGGTGGCGAGGATCAGGGGGCCGACGGCGAGCATGCTGGGCAGGATCATCGAGGCGAGATGGGCGATCGTCCCCGCCCCGACGACGGTGCCCAGGATCAGCAGGGCGAGCAGCGGGACGCCGACCGCCCATCGGGCCCGACCTCCGTGGACGACGAGCAGCACCCCGATCGCGCCCAGCAGGAGCGGCATCGCCAGGGCGATGAGGTAGCCGGTCTGGGCGAGCGTCATGAAGCTCGCGAAGCCCAGGCCGAACAGGGCGACCTGCAGGCCACCCGCCACGGCCAGCGCAGGACCAGGCCGACGGGACAGGCCGACGACCCCCGCCACCGCCCCGAGCAGCGCCACGACGATCTGCAGGGCGTACAGCGGACCTCCACCGAGCAGCTCGAGCAGAGGAGGAGGCGTGGCGGACGCGGTGAAGAGCGCGGCCTCCGGGGCCATGAGCCACCGGATTCCGAGGGCTGCGCTGATCAGACTGCTGAGCGTGCCCAGCAGGAGGATCCGGAGGGAGCGGGGGGCTGCTCTCACGGCGTCATCGGGGCGTGGCCCCGCAGCGTCGTGGAGGCGCGGGCCCGCAGCGTCGTGAGGGTGCTGCCCCGCAGTGTCGTGGAGGCGCGGGCCCGCAGCGTCGTGGAGGCGCGGGCCCGAAGTGATTCCGCGGCGTGATCTCGGTGTCGTGGGGCGTGGGCGTGGATTCGGTGCTGTGGTCATGTCCCGAGACTTCGCTCATCGGCGCCGCCCCACCTCCCCCGCGCGGGTGAACACTCTCCCCCTGGAACGCTCCGGCGAGTGCGACCTTCGGGATCTCAAGGTCCCAGGACGCCAGCGTCAAGGTCGCACTCGACGAGTGGACGGCTCGGATGACTCGGACGACTCGGACGACTCGGACGACTCGGACGACTCGGACGACTCGACCTGGGCCGGGGCTCCCCCGGGTCCGCCCCGATCTCGCAGGCTCCACCTGCCTCCTGCCCCCTGCCCCGTCTGCCCCCTGCCCCGCCTGACCCTTCTGAACCTTCTGAACCTTCTGATCGTTCTGAACCTTCTGAACCTTCTGAACCTTCTGACCTGCAGGGGAGCCGGCGCCCCGGTCCGATCCCGTCGCCTGTTACGCGTGACACCCAGCGTGCTACGTCACGCACGTCTTGCGGCAGGTCCCCGGTCTCTCACAGCGTGGGTCGAGACGGACGACGACCTGCGACCCGGGCGCGCCCCGTCACGATTTCACCGTCACGACGTCACCGTCACGATTTCACCGTCACGACGTCACCGTCACGACTGCCAGGTATTCATCGGAAGGATCCCGGATGACGACCCCCATGACCACCCCCATCAGCCGGCGCACGGCACTGCGCGGACTGGGCTTCGTCGGCCTCGCCGCGACGACCGGCCTGTTCGCGACCGCCCAGGCGAACGCCGCGAGCAACCTCGTCGTCGTCGATCAGACCGGCACCGGGCCCTGGGAGGGCGAGAACTGCGGTCCGACCTCGGCCGTGATCGCGCTGGTCGCCGCCGGCCGCTCCCCCGCGCACTACGTCTCCGGGGCGAAGGGCGCGACCGTGGGCGGCAACGCCACCGCGGTCAAGGACATGCGCGTCGCCTGCGGCCTGTCCCCGCAGGGCGATGCGTCCGCCAAGAGCGTGGACTACTGGGGCGCCTACCTCTCGGACCTCGAGACGGGGATCCGCGAGAACGACCGCACCGCCACGCACGCCCAGTTCGAGGAGGGCGTGGTCGCCGCCGCGAGCGGATCGGTCGTGATCCTGCACGTCCATCACGGGACGCTGATCGGCGAGGACGCCGACTACGGCCACTTCGTCGTCGCCCAGGGCAAGGACTCCGACGGCAACATCCTGGTCTCCGATCCGGGGCGGGCGCAGACGATCGGCATCACGGGCTACTCACGCCAGCACCTGCTGGATTCCCAGCGGGACGACGCCACGATCGTCAGCTGAGCGGCAACGCCGACGGCGGGCCACTCTGAACCGCCGCGCGGCCGGTCCTGCCCAGCGCGTCGGCCACGGCGATCAGCTCACGGCGTCCGCCTCGTCGATGGCTGCCATGTTGGCCTCGGCCCAGGTGCGCAGAGCGGACAGCGGTACCTCCAGGGACCGTCCGAGCGGCGAGAGCCGATAGTGCACGGCAGGCGGGACGCAATCCTCGACACGGCGCACGACCAACCTGTCCTTGGACAGGCTCTGCAGCGTGCTCGAGAGCATCTTCTGCGAGATCCCCGGGATCCGGCGGCGCAGTTCCGCGAACCGGATCTCCTCCGACTCAGCCTCGGCCAGCACCTTGATCACCATCGAGGTCCACTTCGTGCCGATCCGGTCCAGCAGATGGCGGGTGGGGCAGTCCGGGTCCAACAGGTCACCTCCGCGTGACCCAGCGCCCGTCGAGGCCGCGTTCGGCTGCTGGTCGGTCACCTGGAGCTCACCACCTGAGAGAGAAGTGCCGTCTTCTGGTCTCTGACAAGACCACCTACGGTGACATGGTAACCAATGGTGACCAGGAGGTCTCATGGACGTCACCGACGCGTCTCATCATGGCCGGCACGATCCAGATCAACGTCGCGACAGCAGGTGAGGGACCGCCGGTGCTTCTGCTGCACGGGTTCCCCCATACCTGGCGCATCTGGACACCCGTCATGGAGGAGCTCGCCGCTGCACACCAGGTCATCGCCCCGGATCTGCGCGGCTTCGGCGGGAGCACGCAGGCGGAAGGACGGTATGACGCCTCGACGCTGGCCGGCGACGTCGAGCACCTGCTGGATGCGCTGGGCATTGCCTCCGCACCGGTGGTGGCGATCGATGCTGCGGTGGCGCCCGCCTTCCTGCTCGCCCTCCGCCGTCCGGAACGGGTGACGGGAGTCGTGCTGATGGAAGGAACACTGGGCCGGCTCCCCGGGGCCGAGGAGTTCTTCGCCTCCGGCCCGCCGTGGTGGTTCGGGTTCCACCTGGTCCCCGGATTGGCCGAGACGGTCCTCGCCGGCAACGAGTCGGCCTACGTGAACTGGTTCCTGGCCACGGGCGCGCCCCTGCGCGGAGTGCCCGAGGAGATCCGGGCACCGCTCCTCGCCTCCTACGCGCGGCCCGGAGGCCTGCACGGGGCGCTGGCGTACTACCGGGCGCTTCCGGAGTCGTCCGAGCAGCTCGCGGAGGCCGCAGCGACCGGTCGGCTGACGGTGCCCACGGTGGCGATCGGGGCAGCGACGGTCGGCTCTGCCCTCGCCGGGCAGCTGCGGCCGATCACGGACAGCCTGACGGAGATCCTCATCGAGGACAGCGGCCACATCATCCCCATCGATCAGCCCGAAGCGCTCCTCGAGGCACTCCTCCCCTTCCTCGACAGCCTGGGCGGAGCGACATCGGCGCGACGAAGATGACCTCGCTCCCGAGCGGAAGCCGGTGCGACCCCTGCCTGGCGGCTGTCACTTCTCCAAGAAGATCCCGTTGCCCGGGCCCAGGGGCAGGTCGAACACGAAGAACACGCCCAGGATGACCGTCCAGACGATCCAGAACGGCACCACGAACGGCAGCATGCGCGCCATCAGGGTGCCCAGGCCCGCGCCCGGCTCGTACTTCCGGATCATGCCCAGCAGCACGATCATGTACGGGTTCATCGGGGTGATGACCTGGGTGGCGGAGTCGCCCACACGGAAGGCCGCCTGGGTGAAGGCGGGCTCGTAGCCGATCAGCGCGAACATCGGTACGAACACGGCGCCCATGATCGCCCACATGGCGGAGCCGGAGATGATGAACAGGTTCAGGCAGCTGGCGAGCAGGATGAAGGCGATCACGGCGGGGAAGCCGGTCAGGCCCGCGCCCTCGAGCCCGGCGGCGCCGGTCACGGCGATCCAGGTGCCGATGCCGGACCAGTTGAACAGGGCGATGAAGTTTCCCAGCACGAAGGCGAGCACCACGAAAGGCAGCATCTCCTTGAGCGACTCGGTCATCATGTCCACGGCGTCACGGGTGGAGCGCACCGTCTTCGTGGCGATCCCGTAGGCCAGGCCGAGCACCACGAAGTACGCGACCACGATGAACACGATCGAGCTCAGCAGCGGGGACTTCGGCAGGAAGCCGCCGTCCTCGTTGCGCCACGGGGAGTCCGGGATCAGGAACGCCACCAGGAAGATCGCGGTGAGCACCACGGCGCTGATCACCGCGGCGAGCAGGCCCTTGTTCTCCTCGCGGGTGAGGGCGGCGCGCATCTGTTCGGCGCTCTCGGCGCTGTCGGCAGCGCCCTCGACGGCGACCTCGTCGCGGTTGATGCCCTGACGGGTCAGGCGCGGCTCGAGGACCTTGTCGATGATGAACCCGGCGACGAAGCCCAGGACGATCGACGAGGTGATGTTGAAGAACCAGTTCGAGACCGGGTTGACCGCGGTGGTCTCGAAGCCGGGCAGGGCGCCCATCACCGACGTGGTGATGCCGGCGAACAGCGCATCCAGCGACGTCGGGAAGATGTTCGTGGAGTAGCCGGCGCCTGCTGCGGCGAAACCGCCCAGCAGGCCGGCCACGGGGTGGCGGCCGGCGGCCTTGAACACGAGGGCCGCGAGCGGGGGGACCACCACGAAGGCGGTGTCGGCCATGATCGAGGAGATCACGCCGACGAACCCGACCACATAGGGCAGCAGCCAGGCCGGTGAGGTGCCGAACAGCTTGCGGATCCCGGCGGCGAGCAGTCCGGAGTGCTGGGCGATGCCGATCGCCAGCAGGATCGGCAGCACGGTCACCAGCGGCGGGAACCCGATGAAGTTCTCACCGAGGGTGGTGGTGAGCCAGGTCAGGCCCTCCCCCGTGAACAAGCCCTTGATGACGGTGGGTTCCTCGGCGCCGGGCACGGAGACGACCACGCCGCTCCAGGCCATCGCGGTGGACACGATGCCGGTGACCGCGAAGAGGACCAGGAAGAGCATGAAGGGCTCGGGCAGCTTGTTGCCCGCCCTCTCCACGCCGTTGAGGATCTTGTCGGTGATGCCGGTCGTGGCTGGTGCGGTCGATGCCGTCTTGCTCATGGGGACTCCGGACGAGGCAGGTGGAGGGGCGGGGCGGGATGCTGGCCGAGGGGCCGGTCAGTCGAAGAACGACGGCACGTCGATCGCGCCGCCGGCCTCCTCGAACTCGGTGGCCATAGCCGTGGCCAGCTGCGGGTCGTGGAGGGCGTCGAGCACGGTCGCGGCCAGGCCGTAGGCCCCGTCGGCCGCCGCGGACCGGGCGTCCTTCGAGACGGCCCAGGTCGCGAACTCGCGGGTGTGGAGGGCGACCTCGGGCGGGGCGATCCGGATCACCGGGTGGATCCCGGGCACGCGGTAGCTGACGTTGCCGAAGTCGGTGGAGGCCGCGAGGATCGGGGAGACCACGCCGAAGGGCAGCGGATCGCGGCCGCGGCGGCGCTGCGCCTGGACCCAGCGCCCGGTGAGGGCCTCGTTGGTGCGCACCGGCAGCGACGGCGGGTGCTCGTCCCAGCTCACGGTCACGCCCACGCCGGCCATGAGGGCGGCGCCGCGGGCCACGTCGTCGACCCGCGTCGAGAGGTCCTTGAGGGTCTCGGGGCGCTGCGAGCGCACGTACAGATCGAGCTTCGCGTAGTCCGGCACGACGCTCGCGCGCTCGCCGCCCTCGCGGATCACGGCGTGGATGCGGTCCGACGGCGGGGTCTGCTGCCGCATCAGCCCGATCCCCTGGTACATGAGGTTCGCGGCGTCCAGGGCGTTGCGGCCCATGAACGGCTGCGCGGAGGCGTGGGCGGTGTGCCCGTGGTACTCGACGGTGAGGGTCCGACGCCCCAGCCAGGTCTGATCGGCCAGGTCATAGCCGTAGGGGTGGGCCATCACGGCGGCGTCCAGGCCCTCGAAGGCACCTTCCCGTGCCATGTACTCCTTGCCGGTGTGGCCCTCCTCGGCAGGGGTCCCGAGGAACACGACCCGTCCGGGCACGGCCGACGGGTCGGCCTTCGCGAGCGCCGCCAGGGCCAGGAACGCGCCCAGTCCCATGACGGCGATGACGTTGTGGCCGCAGCCGTGGCCCACGCCGGGCAGCGCGTCGTACTCGGAGAGGATCGCGAGCGTCGGCCCGCCCGTCCCGTCGGCCTCGCCGCTCGCGGCCCCGCTCCCCACCTCGGTCCCCGAGATCTCCGCCCGGATCGCGGTGTCCAGGCCGTGCACGCCCAGCTGCGCCTCGATGCCGTGCGCGGCGAGGACGTCGACGATGGCGCGCGCCGAACGGTGCTCCTCGAAGGCGACCTCGGGGTGCTCGGCGAGATCGAGCATGAGGTCGATCATCTCGGAGCCGTCGGCCGCGACGAGCTCCTCGAGCCGATCGTGCAGGGCGCTGTTCGCCCCGTCGAACGACGAGCCCGGATGGGTCGCGGTGCGCATCGCCGCTTCCCGCTCGTCATCGAGCTGACGGAGGTAGGCGGTGGACACCTCGGTGTGCTGGGACTCCGGGCGTGAGGACTCGGGGTGCGGAGCCGACTGAGTAGACATGCCGACGACAATAGGCACCGGGCGGCAGGAGCCCGTGCATATTGCGCGGTGTTTCCTCACGTGTGAGGTGCGCTTCCGAGACGGCTCTTGCACCTCCTGGTGCGCGCACTGCGACGCTCGTGCGGCGTACGCTCGAACGTCCGCATCTGCGGCACCTCCTCCCTCACCCGAAGAAGCTCCCCCATGTCACAGCTCAGCGATCTGGTCGACCCCTCCGCCATCCTCCTCGACGCTCCGGCGCAGGACTGGCGCGCAGCGATCCGCCGGTCCGGGGACCTGCTGGTCTCCGTCGACGCCACCACGAGCTCCTACACCGACGCGATGATCCGCACGGTCGAGGAGCACGGCCCCTACATCGTCATCGCGCCCGGCTTCGCGCTCGCCCATGCCCGCCCCGACGAGTCGGTGCTGCGCACGGCGCTGTCGTTCGTGCGCCTGGCCGAGCCGATCCCGTTCGGGAACCAGGCCAACGACCCCGTCACCCTGGTCATGGCGCTCGCCGCCGCGGACGCCTCCGCCCACCAGGCGGCGCTCGCCGCCCTGGCCGGCGTGCTCGCCGATCCGGAGGGACGCCGCGCGCTGGATACGGCGTCGACTCCGGCGGAGGTGCTCGCCGCCCTCGGGGCCGACGGGGCCGACGGGTCTGGCACGTCCGACGGGTCTGGCACGTCCGACGGGTCTGACAGGTCCGACGGCTCCGAAGGCGCCGAGGATTCCGGCGGAACCAGCCGCTCCGGCGCGGCTCCTGCAGCGGCAGCAGGCTCGTCGGCCGCAGCGGGCTCATCGGCCGCAGCGGGCTCATCGGCCGCAGCGGGTTCGGCGGCCGCCGTGGATCCCGACGCGGTCCCCTCGAAGAACCTGATCCTCACGGTGTGCGGGAACGGGCTGGGCACCAGCCTCTTCCTCAAGAACACCGCGGAGCAGGTCCTGGACCGCTGGGGCTGGTCCTCCTACCTCGACATCCAGGCCACCGACACGATCTCCGCGAAGGGCCGGGCGAAGGAGGCGGACGTCATCCTCACCTCCGGCGCCATCGCGGACACCCTGGGCGACGTCGGCGTCCCGGTCGAGATCATCGAGAACTTCACCTCCCAGGTGGAGATCGACGCCGTGCTGCGGCGCGTCTACGCCGTCTGAGCCCGACCCACTGAGCTCGGCCATTCGAGCCCGACCCACTGAGCTCGGCGCACCGCCGGCTCTCCCCGCCCCCGCTTCCCCTTCTCTCCCACCCCACGGAGCAAGACCATGAATGTGCTCGTCTCGATCGCCGAGTTCCTCGTCAACGAGGTCCTCAGCGTCCCCGCCTATCTCATCGGCATCATCACCGCGATCGGTCTGGTCGCCCTGCGCAAGTCCGCCGGGCAGGTGGCCGGCGGCGCCCTCAAGGCCGTCCTCGGCTTCCTGCTGATCGGCGCCGGCGCCACCCTCGTCGCCGCCTCCCTCGAACCGCTGGGCGTCATGATCCAGGGCGCTCTCGGTGCCCAGGGCGTGGTCCCCACCAACGAGGCCATCGCCGGGATCGCCCAGGAGAAGTTCGGCGCCCAGGTGGCGTGGCTGATGATCCTCGGCTTCCTCGTCGCGATCCTGCTGGCCCGTTTCACCCCGCTGCGCTATGTGTTCCTCACCGGCCACCACCTGCTGTTCATGGCCACCCTGATCACGGTGGTCATGGCCTCGGCCGGCATGCCCACCGTGGTCGTCGTGGTCCTCGGCGCGCTGCTGCTGGGCATCCTCATGGTGTCCCTGCCGGCCCTCTCCCAGCCCTGGACCCGCCGCATCACCGGGGACGATTCGATCGCGATCGGCCACTTCGGCACCGCGGGATACATCGCCGCGGGATCCGTCGGCCGCCTCGTGGACCCCAAGGGCCGCAGCCGCTCCACCGAGGACCTCAAGGTCCCCGAATCCCTGCGCTTCCTGCGCGACTCGATGGTCGCCACCGCCCTGTCGATGGTGCTCATGTACCTCGTCGTCGCCGTCGTCTACCTGGTGCGCGCCGGCCAGGCCACCGCCTTCGACGCCTTCGAGGGCGGCGCGACCGACGTCGGCAACTACCTCATGCAGTCCGTGACCCAGGGCCTCCAGTTCGGCATCGCCGTGGCCGTGATCCTCTTCGGCGTGCGCACGATCCTCGGCGAGCTGGTGCCCGCCTTCCAGGGCATCGCCGCGAAGGTGGTGCCCGGCGCGATCCCGGCACTGGATGCCCCGATCGTGTTCCCGTACGCGCAGAACGCCGTGCTGATCGGCTTCCTCTCGAGCTTCGCCGGCGGCCTCGTGGGCCTGCTGGTCCTCGGCGTGTGGCTGGGCCCGGTGCTCGGGCTGGCCCTGATCCTGCCCGGCCTGGTGCCGCACTTCTTCACCGGCGGCGCGGCGGGCGTCTACGGCAATGCGACCGGCGGCCGACGCGGCGCGGTCGCCGGCGGTTTCGTCAACGGCCTGCTGGTCACCTTCCTGCCGGCGCTGCTGCTGAAGGTGCTGGGCTCCTTCGGCTCGGCGAACACCACCTTCGGTGACACCGACTTCGGCTGGTTCGGCATCCTCATCGGCTACTCGGCGCGCACCGGTGTGCTGCCCGGCATCATCCTGCTGGTCGTGGTCGGCGCGGTGATCCTCGGCGGCGCCATCCTCATGCAGCGCCGCGTGGTCGACGCCGGCTGGGATCCGTCGCCTGCTCGCGCCGCGGTCGGTGCAGCCGCCGGGGCAGGTGCCGGGGCAGGCGCCCCGGGCAACGGGCCGACGGACGCCGGCTCCGCCTCACCTGCGGGCGTCGGCTCCGGGCGCTACCCGCGGGTCGCGCCCCCGGCCGGGGCACCCACTCCGCCGCCGCCTCCCGCCGACTGACCCCACCACCGGCAGACCTCACCACCTGCAGGGCCGCAGCGTCCTGCATCGGCATACGGCCCGCTCACCTCGGCGAGGTGGCGGGCCGTGCGCCACCGCACGACCTGGCGGACGAGTATCATCCGTGCACGATGCACGGTCGCCCACCCCACCGCTCGCGCATCTCCGGCCTTCGCACGGGCGCGAGACCCGCCGACCGTGCGCCGTCCCGGCATCGCGCCGGGTACGCCCCTGCCCGTCCCCATCCCGCACGCCCCACCCAGCCATCACTCCTCGGCGCACGCAATCATTCGGAGGCGACACCTGTGAGCGCACCATCCCCCTCCCCTGCCACGACGGCCTCGAGCGCCGACCGCGGGGCCTTCACCGGCCGCACCGCGTTCATCTTCGCGGCCATCGGCTCCGCAGTGGGCCTCGGCAACATCTGGCGCTTCCCCGCGGTGGCCTACGAGAACGGCGGCGGCGCGTTCATCCTGCCGTACCTCATCGCCCTGCTCAGCGCCGGCATCCCCCTGCTGTTCCTCGACTACGCGATCGGCCACCGCTGGCGCGGCTCCGCGCCGATGGCGTGGCGTCGCTTCAGGCGCTGGACCGAGTTCATCGGCTGGTGGCAGGTGCTGATCGCGCTGATCATCGCCCTGTACTACGCCCTGATCCTGGCCTGGGCCACGAACTACACGATCTTCTCCTTCGACCAGCGCTGGGGCGACGACGCGGAGGGCTTCTTCGGCGAGTTCACGCAGGCGCTCGGCGGTGCCGACGTGACGCTCTCCTTCGACGTGGTCCCGGCGGTGCTGATCTCCATGATCGTGGTGTGGCTCGCCGTCATCGTGGTGATGGCGCTCGGCGTGCAGAAGGGCATCTCCGCCAGCTCCGTCGTGTTCATCCCGCTGCTGGTGCTGATGTTCGTGATCCTGGTGGTGCGCTCGCTGTTCCTCCCGGGGGCGATCGACGGCCTCGACGCCCTGTTCAAGCCCAACTGGGGGGCACTGCTGGACGCGAAGGTGTGGATCGCGGCCTACGGCCAGATCTTCTTCTCGCTGTCCGTCGCCTTCGGCATCATGCTCACGTACTCCTCGTACCTGAAGAAGAAGACGGACCTCACCGGCTCCGGCCTGGTGGTCGGCTTCGCGAACTCGAGCTTCGAGATCCTCGCCGGGATCGGCGTGTTCTCCGCGCTGGGCTTCATGGCGCAGGCGCAGGGCGTGGCGATCGACGAGGTCGTGACGGACGGCGTGGGCCTCGCGTTCATCGCCTTCCCGACGATCATCAGCAAGGCTCCGGCCGGGGCCCTGATCGGCGTGCTGTTCTTCGGATCCCTCGTCCTGGCGGGCTTCACCTCCCTGATCTCAATCGTCGAGGTGGTCATCGCCGCGATCCAGGACAAGTTCGGCTTCGCCCGCATCCCCGCGACGCTGTGGGTGTGCCTCCCGCTGGCAGTGGTCTCCATCGTCCTGTTCTCGACCACGATGGGGCTGCCGCTGCTGGACGTGCTGGACAAGTGGGTCAACGAATACGGCATCGTCGCGGCTGCCCTGGTCTCCACGATCATCGTCACCTACGTGGTCAGAGGCCTGCCCACGCTGCGCGACCACCTCAACGTCAAGGGCACCTTCCCGATCCGCACCTGGTGGATCGTGTGCGTCGGCGGCGTCGCCCCGATCGTCCTGGGCGCCTCGCTGGTGCTCAGCACCATCGACCTGCTCACCGCTCCGACCATCTACGGGGAATATCCGAGCTGGTTCGTGGTCGTGTTCGGCTGGCTGATGGCGATCGGCCTGCTGGTCATCGCGATCGGGCTCTCGCTGATCCCGTGGCCCGCCGGCTCGAACATCTACAAGGACGACTCCGACGGCGACCCGATCGCCCCCGCAGCCGTGGCCGGCAGGGGCCTGGTCTCCACGCCCGAGGCGACCACTCCCCACGAGCTGCGGTCCGCCGAATGGTGACCGCCGCCCCGCACCCGATCCCGTCGGCACCACTGACTTCGTCTGCACCACTGACCCCGTCGATCTCGTCGACCTCGTCGGCCCCATCGATCTTGTCGACCTCGTCAGCCTCGTCGATCTCGTCGATCTCGTCGATCCCCCTCAGCAAGGAGTGACCATGTCTGTCTCTGCAATCGTCATGATGTCCATCGCGATCATCGCCGTCTGGGGCGGCCTCGTCGCCGCCATCGTCAACATCGTCCGACACCCCGAGAAGGACGTCTGACCCTGCCCGGCGGGGGCGGGGGCGGGGTCGGGGCCACTGCGGCCTTGCGCCGCCCCGCTCCGCCTTGCCTTGCCTTGCCTTGCCTTGCCTTGCCTTGCCTTGCCTTGCCTTGCCAGCATGCGCCGTCAGCATGCGCCGAGTGGCCCCTGAGGACCTGTCCGAGGCACCGCGATAGGTCCTCAGGGACCACTCGGCGACCCTCCCCTCCCGCCATGCCGCGAGCGTCCCCGCGGACCGTGCCCGCGGGGTCGGCACCGTTCCTCCCCACAGGCCGCCCTTCCACAAGGATGGATCCGCGTCGGAGCAGGCACTGCATGACCCCTACGGTCGCCGCATGCGTGCGACCCCGCTCCCCGACCAGGTCCTGCTGCCCCGCAGTCGCTGGCGCGAGCTGGGCGTCTCGACGAATCGCCTGAGCAGCGACGAGTTCGTCCGTCCGCTGCCCGGACTGCTCACCCCGCGCCGTGCCCCAGCGTCCTTCCAGGCAGTGGCCGCCTCCCTGCAGAGGACCGTGGTCCCGGGCGCCGTACTCAGCCACACCACGGCTGCCGTGCTGTACGGAGTCCCGGTCCCGGTCGACGCCGACAACGGGGTCGGTCTCCTCGTCAAGTTGCGCGATCCGCAGGACGGCCGGCACCGGCTCAGTCTGCTCGCCCCACGGAACGATCCGGACGCGCCGCCGCTCGCGGACCTCTGCCTCGACGGCCCCAACCACCCCGCTCTGGAGCTTCGCCTCCCCCACCTGCATTGCCGTATTCCTCCGGGGCCCCGTGCCAAGGCCGGGCAGCACGTCACGGTCCATCGCCTGACAGTGGGCAGAACCCGCAGGTGGAACGGTCTCGTCCTCTCTGCTCCGCCCGATCTCCTGCTCGAGCTCGCCACGACCCTCGAACGCGACGAGGTGGTGATCGCCCTGGACCACTTCCTGGGGCCCCACAGCGCCTTCGGCCCGACCAGTCGGGAGGCCATGCGGCAAGCCTTCGAACCGTTCCGGGACCGCCCCGGCTTCCGCGCTTTGACCAGTGCTCTCGCCGACGCGCGGGAAGGGGCCGAGTCCCCGGGAGAGACCCGGACACGCCTCCTCGTCCTCCGGGCCGGGTCCCCCGAGCCGACTCCGAATCTCCGCGTCCCCGACCCGGATTCCGGAACCACCCGGCGCATCGACAACGCCTACGCATCGCTGCTGATCGGCGTCGAGTACGACGGCGACATCCACCGCAGCAAACAGGCATGGCGCGAGGAGCATGCTCGGCGTGACTCCTTGGAATCCGCCGGGTGGACGCTCCGACGGCTGACAGCGGCCGACATCCGCCGCCCCTCCCGATTCCTCAGCGCCCTGCGCCGCAGCGTCCTCGCCGCCGGCGCTCCGGCCCCGCCGGTGAGCAACTGGAAGGGAGCGACCGGGCGCGCTCTCAGCCGGCCCCGACCACGACCCGGCCCCCGACCGCGCTCCCGGCCTGGTCACGGCCCGCTGGCGGGCACGCCTTCGCTGCCACCTCCACCATTGGCCGCTGAGGACCTATAAGAAGCACCGCAACAGGTCCTCAGGGACCAATGGGTGGATAGAGCAGCGAAGCGGTCCGGGGCAAGGGAGCTCGGGGGCAGCAGCGCGAACTCGGCAGCGGAGCGAACTCGGCAGCGAGGCGGGCGAGGGCTCGGCGTCCCCGGTGTCGCCCCCTCGTTTTCTGACCGACAATGGTCATGGAAATCCACTCGACGTCGGACGAAGGACACCGCCCATGGCCGAGGCGCACATGCTGGTCGACAATCTGCTGTCCATGTGGTGGATCGCGCTGGCGGCGGTCCTCGCGCCGCTCCTCGCGCTGGTCACCCGGCGCACCATCCCGGACGTGGTCTGGCTGCTCGGCTTGGGGGTGCTCATCGGCCCTTACGCGCTGGGGCTCGCCGAGCAGACTGAATCCGTCGAGTTCCTCCGCGAGCTCGGCATCGGCTTCCTCTTCCTGCTCGCGGGCTTCGAGGTCAACACCTCGGACATGCGCGGCAAGCAGGGCCGTCACGCCGCTCTGACCTGGGCTCTCTGCGCACTGCTGGGAATCGGGGCGGGCTTCCTGATTCTCCAGGGCGACTGGCACACCGCGGTCGTCTTCGGCATCGCGTCGACCTCGACAGCGCTGGGAACCCTGCTGCCGATCCTCAAGGACTCGGGCGTGATGAACTCGCCGCTGGGACGGTCCACCATGGTCCATGGCGCCTTCGGGGAGCTGCTGCCGATCGTGGCGATGTCCTTGCTGCTCTCCACCCGCGGCACCTGGCAGGCGGCGCTGATCCTGCTGCTCTTCGCCGTCCTCGCCGTGCTGACGGTGGCGATCCCCGGGCGGTTCTTCCGCCGCATCCCACTGCTCGGGAGAGCCTTCGCCGCGGAGTCGAACTCGACGATGCAGACGACGCTGCGGGTGACCGTCTGGGTGCTGATCTCCTTGATGCTGCTCACCGCCGTCCTCGAGCTCGACGTCGCCCTCGGGGCGTTCGCAGCCGGGCTGCTGCTGAACGCCGCTCTCCGGTCCGCCTCGCCGACCCATGCCGACGAGGTCATGCACAAGATCGAGATCGTCGGGTTCAGCCTGCTCATCCCGGTCTTCTTCGTCACCAGCGGGATGAGCATCGACCTCGCTGCGGTCCTCGCGCAGTGGCCGCTGCTGCTCGGCTTCGTCGCCGTGATCGCGCTGGTCCGCGGGCTCCCGGTGTTCCTGCGCGAGACCTTCACGACCACCCATTCAGGCCTGGGGACGCCGCGTGAGCGGGGCGCTCTGAGCCTGTACGCGGCGACGGGCCTGCCGATCATCGTCGCCGTCACCCAGGTCGCCGCGTCCTCCGGGCTGATCACCACCACCATGGCCTCGATCATGGTCACCGGCGGAGCTGTCACCGTGCTGGTGTTCCCGTTCCTCGCCACGCGGCTGATGGCACGCGGGACGTCGCCGGGCACGCCGGGAGATCAGGCAGCCCGGGGAACTCAGGGAACTCAGGGAACTCAGGGAACTCAGGGAACTCAGGGAACTCAGGGAACTCAGGGAACTCAGGGAACCTAAGGAGCACAGGAGACGCCCGGGACACCAGAGGCGCCGGAGACGCCGGACGAGTCGGCGACTCAGCGGTAGAGGTGAACCGCTCGCCTCACCGTCGGCTCGACATCTGAAACACTTCAGATTCGCCGGTGAGGGGTGGAAGTACCGGTGCGCACCGGCGCCATGGCCGCCGTCCAGGAGCTCAGCTACCGGCCCGGCTCCCAGCAATGCAGGGAACTCCGCCGGGCAGGCGGCAGCGGGCTGATCGGGGTGCTGCCCACCGACCTCGGGAATCCGTGTCGCACGGACGTCATCGCGATAATCGAGGCGGAGGCAGAGGCGGAGTTCCGGGGCCCAAGGATCGTGATCGCCCGCTGCCGAACAGGTCTTCCGCCGTCACAATTCTGGCGGCAGAACAGCACGGCCCCTATGTTCGCTATCGTCACCCGAAAGTCCCCATAGGACCCAGGAGTCCCAGACCGAATCCCTTCGAGGAGGGCAGTCCATGCCGTCTGACCCCACGACCTTCACCGATAGTCCCACCAAAGCCGATGGCGCCCTGGACCGGGAGACCTTCGCCGACCTCTTCCGTCGCCATCCCGCCGGTGTCGCCGTCGTCACGCTGACCAACGGGACCCGACCCCTCGGATTCACGGCGACGTCCGTGATCTCCGTGTCCGCGCAGCCCGCCGTGCTCGCGTTCTCCATCAACGACACGTCGTCCTCGTGGCCGGCGCTCAGCCAGGCCGAGACGGTGACGGTGAACCTGCTGGCCGCGAACCAACGTCAGGTCTCCACCGTGTTCGCGACCTCCGGCATCGACCGGTTCGCACAGGTCGCCTGGCACCATCTCCCCACCGGGGAGCCCGTGCTGGACGGCACCGCGGGGTGGATCAGCGGCCGGATCCTGCAGCGCGTCCCCGCCGGCGGCAGCCATCTCGTGATCGTCGCCGCGGACCGCGCAGAGATCGCGAACGACGAGCCGCTGGTCTATCGCAACCGCACGTACCACCAGCTCCTCGAGTACGAGATCTGAGCTGGCGGAGGGCGCCGCTCGATAGCCTGGACCATGCCTCCAGCACAGAAAGGTCGACGATGTCCTCTCCCCCGCTGAGCACGGAACTACTGATCGTCCCGACCGCGCACCTGTCTGCGAGCACACCGGAGCCTGCAGTGGCTCGTGCACGCGAGCGCTTGGCCGCCTGGCGACCGAACCTGGTGGCGATCGAGGCCCTGCCGGGGAACCTCGTCGTCGAGTACGAGCAGCGCGGCGGGACGTTCGCTGACTTCCAGGTCGGCGGGGCGATCGACGCCCGATGCGGTGCCGCTCTGCTGAGCTCGCCGCCGAGCGATCTCTGGGTCGCGCAGCAAGAGGCTTGTTCACCCGACAGCTCGCTGACAGACCAGGTGCTCGCCTGGATCCGGGCCCGCGAGCCGATCAATGCTCTACTGCTTCCGTACCAGGTTGCGAACCTCGATGAGCCGGTCAGGGAGTTCCTCGACGATCTCGCGGGCCGACGCCGGGAGACCATCTCGATCGGCGCGCACATTGCTCGAAAGCTCGGCCATTCTTACGTCGCGCACGTTGACGACCATGCCGGTGTCGAGTACATCGACCCGCTGCCCGAGGGATTCGAGGCGGAGCTCCTGGGCTACAAGGAGGAGATCTCCGGTCTGCTCGCGGAGGCTGTCGCTCCACCGCATCTCGTGGAGGATCTCTGGGCTCAATGGCGGTTCTACGCATCGGATGACGTGCGGGCCACGACCGAACGTCTGGAGAGCTCGGAGCGCCTCGTGGGCGGAGAGGGCACCCCGCGGCTGCGACGGGTGATGCTGGCGAACTGGCGCGCGAGGAACCTGGCGATCGCGGCGCGCCTGCGGTCGGCGACGGGTGCCGTCCCCAGCGGACGGGTGCTGTTCGTCGTCGGCTCGTCCCACGAGGCGCCGCTGCGTACCGCCCTGGGCACAGATCAGTACGACCTGCGACTGGTCGAGCTCAAGGAGCTGGAGCCCTGAATAGGAGCGAGTGTGACCTGCGCCCGCTCGGTTCGCACCACCCCTGGGTGTCGGGTACGCTGATGCCTGCTCTTACGAGCGCTGGAGGATTCGCCTAGCGGCCTATGGCGCACGCCTGGAACGCGTGTTGGGTTAACGCCCTCAGGGGTTCAAATCCCCTATCCTCCGCCGAAGAAATGCCCCTCACCTGCTGGTGGGGGCATTTCTGCATCCGCTAGATTCCGAACAGTCGCACCACTCAGCACAGCCGCGCCTCTCCGCACAGCCGTGCTCGTCAGAACAGTGACGGCTGCGGGACCAGGTCGAGTGCGGCCGGGGCGGGCCGCACCCTGCCGGCCCGGGCGGCTCTGCCAGCGGCGGCCCGTCGTTGCTCGGGCTGGTCCTCGTCCTCGTGGATGTCCAGGCCGTGGCGCTGCAGCAGCGGCCGCACCCGCTGGGACAGGTTCTTGCGATAGCTCGCCGGTGCATAGGACTCCCGGCCGTAGAAGCGCTGATATCCGGTGGCGAGCTCGGGATGCTCCCGCTCGATCCACTGGAGGAACCACTCCTTCGCGCCCGGCCGCAGGTGCAGCGCCCCGAAGACGACGCGCTCCGCACCAGCCGCGGCGATCTGCGCGAGGGCTTCGTCGAGCTGGGCGTCGGAGTCGGTCAGCCACGGCATGATCGGCATGAGGAACACGGTGACGCGGAAGCCGGCGTCGGCCGCGGCGCGCACGGTCGCGAGCCGCGCGGCGGTGGTCGGGGTGCCCGGCTCGATCGCCTTCTGCAGGTCGTCGTCGAAGACGGCGATCGACATCGAGAGGTCCACCGGGACCCTGTCCGCGGCCGTCGTCAGGAGCGGGAGGTCCCGCCGCAGCAGGGTGCCCTTGGTGAGGATCGAGATCGGCGTGCCGCTGTCGGCGAGGGCGGAGATGATCCCGGGCATGAGCCCGTAGCGCCCTTCGGCACGCTGATACGGATCGGTGTTGGTGCCCAGTGCCACGAGTTCGCGGCTCCAGGAGCGCTTGGCGAGCTCGGCGCGCAGCACCTCGGCGACGTTGACCTTCACGATGACCTGCTGGTCGAAGTCGGCGCCCGCATCGAGGTCGAGATAGGTGTGCGTGCTGCGGGCGAAGCAGTAGACGCAGGCGTGGGAGCACCCGCGATACGGATTGACGCTCCACTGGAACGGCATCGAGCTCGAGGCGGGTACCCGGTTCAGCGCAGATTTCGCCGTCACCTCGTGGAAGGTGACGCCCTGGAACTCGGGGGTGCGCACGCTGCGCACCAGTCCCTTCATCCCGAGGAGGGCCTGGGAGCGCTGCTCGTCGTCGATCGCCTGTCCACTCCATCGCATACCGCACAGTCGAACGCGTGTTCGATCTTTTGTCAAGGAGGCGCGCAGGCTCCGTCCTCGCGGCCGACGTTCGCCACCTCGTGACCGCATCGGGACCTCCGGCGTCGACACCGTCGAAAGCCCACGTCAGCGGCATCGCAGTGCCCGGCCCACATGCCTCAGGGCCGTCGGCACGGGTCGACCCGCGACGCCGAACCCCCTGTTCCTCCGCTCGCTCCGTCCTCCCCGGATATCGTGCGAGCTGCAACGGCCGGGGAACGCAAGGGGGAGCGCATGTCGGGCACAGGGGACGGCGCGCCGCATAACGGCCCTCCGGGGTACGGGGGCGACAACCGTGATCGGCCGCAGGGCTGGGGAGCACAGGGCGCCGACCCCGACGCCACCCATCAGGCGTGGAGAGCGGACCAGCCCCACCCGAACGCTCGCTCCGGCGCCTCCCCGTACAACGCCTCGTCCCCTGCTCCGCAGCACAACGGACAGTTCAGCGGCTCCCCGCAGGCCCCGGGTCGACAGCCCTCCCCCGGGCGCCGTTGGGCACTGATCGCGGTGGCGTTCGGCTGCATCGCCATGCTGCTGCTCGTGATCGGCGGAGGAGTCCTCTACCTGACCCTCCAGCGCAGCGGCGGGACGAACCCCTCCGTAGCAGCCCCGTCGGACCCCGAATCGACCTCGACGCAGCCCGCGGAGACCGACTTCTCGACCGACCCGGCGGACTCGACGTTCGTGGGGATCTCCCCGCTCGACACCGTGGACGGCGATGCCGACGACGTGTGGGCGGTCATGGCCAACAACCCGCTGACCACCGGCTCCCTGCCCGATGTCAGCAGCTGCAAGATCCCCGAGACCCCGGTCGAGCAGACCGTGGAGGAGCTGCAGGCCGCCCTCGACGCCGCCAACGACTGCCTGAACTTCCTGTGGTCCAGCGCGAACTCCGACCGCGGGCTGCCCTGGGACGGGCCGACGGTCCAGGTCTACACCTACCCGGACATCCCCAGCTCCCCCTGCGAGCCGGACACCTTCGAGGAGGACTTCCCGCGGGTGTGCAACCTCGACTTCACAATCTATTGGCCCGCGGGCTACGGCACGGGAGCCGAGCAGACCGATCCGGCCGCGGTGCCGGGCGCCTATGTGTGGGACCTGTCGTACCTGTACATGAACACGGTGACCTGGAACAGCTCGCTGGCGTTCTACTTCAACGCGCTCGACGAGAAGCTCGCGGACGATCCGGAGCGTGCTGACGAGGCCTGGCGCCGCTACAACCTGCAGATGCGCTGCCTCGCGGCGGCCTCCACCATGCAGGTCCCCGCGGCCGCGCAGCCCACCCCGGAGATGATCGAGACGCTGCTCGATGAGTCGACCTGGCCCACGGAGGACGAGCCGCACAGCCTCGAGCCGGCGTCCCGCGTGCGCTGGCTGAAGGTCGGACTGGAATCCGACGGCGACGTCTCCCAGTGCAACACCTGGCTCGCGCCGTCGGACCAGGTGGCGTGATCTCCCGCGATCCGACTCCCCACTAGCCTGGAGCCATGGTGCAGCCCTCGACATCCTCTCCGCGCGACCCCTCATCCGGCGCCTTGTACACGGCCCGCGTGGACAACGTCGACGGCACGTCGGGACAGGTGCGCGTGCACGAGGGTCCCGCCACTCTCGCGACAGAGGTCCCCTCCGCCGAGCTTCCGGAAGGAGCCGCCCCGACCCCCGAGGCCCTGCTCCCCACGGGCGGGCCGACGGCACCGGCACGCGGGTTCAACCCCGAGCAGTTCCTCGCCATGGCCTGGAGCACGTGCCTCGGTGAGACCCTGCGCGTGGTCCTCGCGGAGCGGGGCCTGCCCCACGAGAGCCATGTGAGCGTCGAGGTGGGCCTGCACCGCGACCCGTCGGGCGGTTACCGTTTCGCGCCCCGCGCTCTCGTCACGATCGACGAGATGGCGGCCGACGAGGCGCAGCCGCTCCTAGAGGCCGCCCATGCCCGCTGCCCCGTCTCGAAGCTGCTGAGCGGCTCGAGCGAGCCGATCGTCGAGCTCCAGGAGCCCGACCGCGTCTGAGGGGCCGACGGCAGTCGAGGACCTGACCGCGCTCGAGGACCCGACGGCGGTCGAATGTTAGCTCCGAGCTGAGGTCGACGTGATGCACCGCAAGACCCCCTGGCCAGCGCACGAGAGGCCCGCCCCACGACCCGACGCTCAACCCGCCCCACGACTCGCCGAGCGAATCCACCGATACGTCCCGCCCGCGGGACATTTCAGTGGATTCGCCGTGCGTGTCCTGGCATCGCCGCCCAGCTGCCCACGGGACGGGTCGACCCGGGCCACCTCGGGCCGCCTCGGGTCGCCTCGGGTCGCCCCGGGCCGACCCGGGCCGCCTCGGGTCGCTTCGGGTCGCTTCGGCGCACCTCAGCCGAGAGTCGCCGGTCGCTCCCAGGCCACCCCGCGCACGTGCTCGTCGAGGAACCCGAGGAAGGTCTCGTACCAGACCTGTGCGTTCCCGCGGCCCTGGATCCAATGGCCCTCGTCGGGGAAGTACAGGTAGCGGTGCCGGGTGCGTCCGTCGGCGTCGCGCGGGGTCGCCGAGAACTCGTGCAGGTCGTACCAGAGGGCGTGGCCCTGGGCGATCGGCACCCGGTAGTCGCGGTCGCCGTGGATCACGAGCATCGGGGCGACGATGTCCCCCACGTAGTCCTTGGGGTTGTACTGCTGGTTCTGGTCCCGCATCGACCGCTCCCAGCCCGCGTTGTCGGTGGTGTGACCCATCGACTCGGTGTCCCACAGCGAGGCGTGCGTGACGATGCAGCGGAAGCGGTCGCCGGTGTGCCCGGCCACCCAGTTGGCCATGTAGCCGCCGTAGGAGCCGCCGGCGAAGGCGGTGCGCTCGGCGTCGATGTCCGTCCGCTCCACGGCCGCGTCCGTCAGCGCCATGATGTCGGTGAACGGGGCGCCGCCCAGCTCGTGCTGGCCGCGGTCGATCATCGCCTGGCCGTAGCCGGTGGAGATCGCGGGGTCCGGCAGCAGCACGGCGTAGCCGGCGGCCACAAAGGGGTTCGGGTTCCAGCGGTAGGTCCAGGCGTTCCAGGATCCCCAGGGGCCGCCGTGGGCGAAGACCACCAGCGGGTGCGGGCCCTCGCCCTCGGGGACGCGCAGCCAGGCGCGCAGGTCGGTGCCGTCCTCGGCGGTCGCGATGATCTCGGTGAGCGTGCCGGCGGAGGCCAGGGAGGCGGCCGGGTTCGGCAGCTCCTCGACAACCCCGGTCGCCGGGTCGATGCGCACCGGGAAGGGCGCCACGTCGATCCCGGAGGCCGACGCGATGACTGCTCCCCCGGCGACCGATGCCGACGAGAACGCCAGATCCTGCTCCGGGCCGCCGGCGACGCGTCGCGGTGTCGGGTCGTCGACCCCGCCGATCCACACGGAGCCGCGGCCGTGGTCATCACTGGTCGCGATCAGCGTCGTGTCGTCCAGCCACACCGGATCGACCCAGTGGTCCAGCTCGGGCCACACCGTGGTCGTGGTCCCGTCGCTCAGGTCCAGCAGCTCGACCGAGGCCGAGAGGCTCGCGTGCTGGGTCCAGATCTGCTGGCGTCCGATCAGCGCCCTGGTGCCGTCCGGGCTGAACTCGCCGGGGCCGTACTCGACCTCCGCCGTGGCCTCGCGCAGGAGGCGCGGAGGCTGGGCGCCGATGAGGTCGAGGAGGTAGAGATCGGGGGCGGCGACCAGGTCGCCGCGGGAATCCGACATCGCCACCAGGGCTCTCGATCCGATGCGGTCGACGGTCCAGCCGACGAGCCGACCCGGCGGCATCTCGACGTGGCGGAAGTGCAGCACCTGCGCGCGGGGCCCGTCGTCGGCGGATCCGGTGGCGGGGTCGGTGGCGGATCCAGTGGCAGATCCGTCGGCGGGATCGGCGGCAGATCCGTCGGCGGGCTGGGTGGCAGATCCGGTGGCGGAGTCGGCGGTCGCCGATCCGGTGGGCTCCGTGGCCTCGGCCCAGTCGAGGTCCTCGGGCAGAGCGGCGAGGGCGAGGACGGTGCGCGTCGGCCCCAGATCCTGATCCCAGTACCGGGTGGGGAAGGCGGCGTGGAAGGCTGCGGTCACCTTCGCGGTCTCCCGTGCCGCGCTCAGACGCGCGTGCTCGATCTCGTCGGCCGCCTGGGAGTGGACCTCGAGCTCGGCGAGAAGGTGGCCGCCGGCCAGGTGGAGCGCGCCGAAGCCGCCGGGACGAGCGGCGAGCTCGCGCGCCTCGCCCCGCACGGGCAGCGCCCACAGCTGGGCATCCCCCGACGCGTCGGCCTCGGAGCCGTCCTCTCCCACCCGCTTGGCGGTGAAGAAGGTGGTGCCGTCCTCGGCGACGGCGACCGCCCCGATGGAGGCGTCACCGCGGGTCAGCGGCAGGATACGGTCTCCCTCGAGCTCCACGAGCGCGCTGCGGTAGGCGGTGCCCTTGGCGTTCGGGGAGGAGACCTTCGCGAGGATCCTGCCTCCCTCGGTGGTCTCCAGCCCGGCCAACCGGGTCGCGTCCAACAGGGCTTCGATGCTCTCGGATGTCATGGTTCACCATCCTGCCACCGGCGCCTGACAGCGCGGAGCCGTTCTCCCCGACCCGCTCAGGGAGTCGGTGCGGGGGCGAACCCCGGGGAGCTGCTCCCCAGCCAGCGCAGCGCCGCGGGGGTCACCTCGACCCACAGCGAGGCCGTATGCCCGCCCCGGGGAGTGCTGGCCACGGTGAGGGAGGTGGGCGCTCGCACCGCCTGCTGCATCTGGGCGAGCGAGGGATGGGGCAGCGGGTCGTCCGCGCCGTAGAAGAACCACAGGCGCACGGCCGGAGCCTCCTCGGCGGCGAGGGCGGGGAGGTCATAGCGGGGGTCGTCGTCCGGTCTCCACTGCTGCCCGCTCGCGTAGAGCGGCTGGTAGTAGCCGGCCAGGGAGATCGCGCTGGCGAAGAGGTCGGGGTGGCGCAGGGCGAGCATGTTCGCGCACCAGCCGCCGGCGCTGTAGCCGAAGCTCGCCCAGGCCTCCGGGTGCTCCACGGTGCGCAGATGCGTGCGCACCCAGTCCGGGACGACCTCGGCGAGGTAGGTCTCGTACTGACCGTCGCTGCCCTGCGAAGAGGGTCCGGTGGCGGGGTCGGTGGAGGGGTCGGCATCCACGCATTCGGTGTCGTAGGTCCCGGGATACGGGGTCGGGGCGACGACGATCGCCTCGCCGAGCTCCCCGTGCGATGCGGCCCTGTCCATGTCGCGCCCGAGCTCGAACGAGCGCCGGAAGGTGCTGGGACCGCCGGGGATCCCGCTGAGCGCGACGATCACGGGGTAGCGCCGCTGTGGATGCTGCAGGTAGCCGGCGGGCAGATGGACCATCGCCTCGGTCGTCGCGATGCCGGGGGCAGGGATCGTGACGGTGATCCACTGGCCGTGCGTGGTGCTGCGCAGCCCCGTGAGCGCCTTGTCGTCCAACGGATCGCGCTGGAGCGAGGTCGCGGGCGCTGACTGCGCGGCCTCGAGCGCGGCGAGCTCGTCGCGATCCTCTCCGTCGGCCCCTCGCTGCGCGGGCGCCCCGTCCTGCGCCTGGACCGAGAGCTCCCCGGGTCCCTGCGCCAGGAACTCCCAGCTGCTCACGGTGCCCGTGGCCCGGTTGATCCACAGCGCGGCGGTGACCAGCACCAGCGAGCTCACGAGCACGAGGGCGACGACCTGTGCCAGGTGGGGGTGCCGCGCACGCGGAACTCTCAGCACCGCGAGGGCGAAGACGATCGCCGTGATCACCGTGGCGGTGACCGCGGTCCCCAGTCCCATCAGGTCGAACGCGCCCATACCCATCTGCTTCCTCCTCGCAGGGGCCGTACGCTACTCCCATTCCCGGCGAACTCCTCGGGACGGTGTCGGGACGACCTCGGAAGGACCTGGGATGAGCGCTGGGGATCCCCGCACGCCCGCCGTGATCCGTCACGAGCGCATCGCCCGCCTCGTCACCGGGGCGCTCCTCCTCGCCGCGGCCCTGAGCGTGGTCTCGATGCTGTTCACGGGCTTCGGCCGACGCTCGCCGTCGGTCGCCGACCTGCTGTTCTCGGCCCTGAACGTCCCGGTCGCCCCGTCGTTCGCGTCCGTGGTGCTGCTGGTGCTCCTCGCCGGAGGGATGCAGCGGCGCAAGCGTCTGGCGCTGGCAGCCCTCGCGGGGCTGCAGGTCCTCGGCGCCGTGCTCTCGGTGATCGACCTCGTGCAGATGCTGGGCCTGGACCCCTCCACGATCAGGCATCCGGTGCCGCTCTGGGCGATGGTCGTCGCGAATGGTCTGAGCCCCGTGGTGGCAATCATGGTGCTGGTGCTGCTGTGGAGGCTGCGCGACCGGTTCCCGGCCCGGATGCCGCACGGCTCCCGGTGGCTGGCCCTGCTGGTGCTGGCCGTCGGCTCGGCGCTCACCGTGGGCGTCACCGCGCTGTGGATCGCCCTCACCCACGAGGAGCTGGGCGTCGATGCCACGGTGCTCGTCTGGTCCCTGGGCCACAGCCTGGGGCTGGTGGGCGGGCATCCCGCCGGGGCGGCACCCCCGGGCCTGGGCTGGACCGCCTCCACGCTGACCGGGCTCACCCTGGCCGCCACCGCGTGGACGTTCCTCCGTGCCGCCCCGCGCCGCACCGTGCGCACCCCGGACCAGGAGGTGACCCTCCGTGCCCTGCTGCTGCACGACGGGGACCGCGACTCCCTGAGCTACTTCGCGACGCGCCGCGACAAGGAGCTGGTGGCCACGGCCGGGGACACCTCGATGGTCGCCTCCCGGCGCCTCGGCGGGGTCGCGATGGCCGCCGGCGATCCCGTCGGCCCGAGCACCCGCGACCACGAGGCGATGGGCGCCTTCATCACCGAATGCCGCACCCACGGGTGGACCCCGGCGGTCCTCTCCGCGTCGGAGGAGGCGGCCCGGCGATGGACCGAGCACGGCATGATCGCGGTGCGGATGGGCGATGAGGCGGTGCTGCGCCCGGAGGAGTTCCGCCTGTCCACCCCCGCGATGACCCCGGTGCGCCGCGCGGTCCAGCATGCGCGCCGCGCGGGCCTGGTGGTCCAGGTGCGTCGCCATGGCTCTCTCAGCGAGCAGGAGCGCTCACGGCTGGTCGAGCTCGCCGACTCCTGGCGCGAGGGCGGGGAGGAGCGCGGCTTCTCGATGGCGCTGTCCCGCCTCGGGGATCCGGCCGACGCGGACTGCCTGCTCGTCACCGCCGAGATCCCCCAGGATCCCGAGGACCCCCAGAACCCCGAGGACCCCGAGCACCCGGAGCAGGCCGGCGGCAGCTGGAAGGCGCTGCTGAGCTTCGTCCCCTGGGGCCGCAGCGGACTGTCCCTGGACGTCATGCGCCGCTCCCCCGGCGCCCCGGGCGGCGCGACCGAGCTGATGATCGCCGAGCTCATGGCGCAGGCACCGGAGCTGGGCGTGCGCCGCGTGTCGCTGAACTTCGCCATGTTCCGCCATGTGCTCGTCGAGGCGGATGCCGTCGACGCGGGTCCCGGCGTGCGGATCGGCTCGCTGCTGCTCTCCCGCGCCGACCGCTGGTTCCAGCTCGAACGTCTCGCCCGGTCCAACGCGAAGTATCAGCCGCACTGGGTGCCCCGCTATCTCCTGGTCGATTCGCTCACCGCGCTCCCGACCTCCGCGCTGGCCGCGATGGCCCTGGAGGGCTTCGCCCCGCTGTGGGGCGCCGGCACCCCGCTCGAGCAGCAGCTCCCCGCGGAACTGCTCGAGCGCACGCGGGCCGACGCCGCGAACTCCCGGCAGGCCGTCGAGCTGCCGCTGCTGCGCCGCTCGGAGCAGTTCACGCATCGCCTCGAGCACCTGGAGCGGCTGCGGCAGGCCGGCATGGCGCCCTATCCCGTCGGCCTGCCGCAGCCGCTGCCGTTCCCCGCGGCGGTCGCCGCCGTGCACGCAGGGGATCCGGACGACGAGATCATCGTGGCGGGTCGGGTCCGGCATGTGCGCGAGCACGGCGCGGTGGTCTTCGCGGATCTCTGCGCGGGCCGCGAGAGCCTGCAGATCATCCTGGACGAGGCGTCGACGGGACCCGGACCGCTCGATCTCTGGCGCCGCACGGTGGACCTCGGCGACCTGGTGCACCTCACCGGGCGTCCGGGGCACTCGCGCCGCGGCACCCCCTCGCTGCTCGTCGACAGCTGGGCGATGGCCGCGAAGGCGCTGCACCCGGTGCCCTTCGACGGCCTGGTCGATCCCGATTCCCGCCTGCGACAGCGCTCGCTGGACCTCGTGGTGCACCCGCGCGGGGCCGGGCTGCTCCGCGCGCGCTCCACCGTGCTGACCGCGGTGCGGGAGCAGCTGCTGCGCGAGGGCGCCCAGGAGGTCGAGACCCCGATCCTGCAGTCGGTGCACGGCGGGGCCAACGCCCGACCCTTCAGCACCCACATCAACGCCTACGACCTCGATCTCAGCTTGCGCATCGCCCCGGAGCTGGCGCTCAAACGACTGCTGGTGGGCGGGCTCGGACCGATCTTCGAGATCGGCCGGAACTTCCGCAACGAAGGGGCCGACGCGACCCACAATCCGGAGTTCACGTCGCTGGAGACGTACTGGCCGTTCCAGGACTACACGGACATGCGCCGGCTCACCGAGCGGCTCGTCAAGGCCGCCGCACGAAGCCTCTACGGAGCGGAGGTGCTGCCGCTGCGGGACGTGCGCACGGCAGAACCCGTCGGCACCGATCCGGGCGATCGGCTGCAGGCGCTGCTCACCGACGTCTCCGGCCCGTGGCCGGCGATCCCGATGGCCGAGGCGGTCTCGCAGGCGGTGGGCCGACGGGTCGACGTGGAGACCGACATCGACGAGCTGACCGCCCTGGCCGCCGCCCACGAGGTGCCGCTGCGCGGGGACATGGGGCCCGGGGCCGTGCTCGAGGAGCTGTACGGGGAGCTGGTGGAGCCGCAGACGATCCGGCCCACCTTCTACACCGACTTCCCCGCGGAGACCTCCCCGCTCACCGCCCCGCATCGCACCCGGCCAGGGCTCGTGGAGCGCTGGGACCTGGTGGCGTGCGGGATGGAGATCGGTACCGCCTATTCGGAGCTGACCGACCCCATCGACCAGCGCGAGCGCTTCACCGCCCAGTCGCTGAAGGCCGCCGCCGGGGACCCGGAGGCGATGGAGATCGACGAGGACTTCCTGCGCGCCCTCGAGGCGGGCATGCCTCCCGCCGGCGGGCTGGGGATCGGGATGGACCGTCTGGTGATGCTGCTGACCGACACCACGATCCGCGACATCCTCACCTTCCCGTTCGTGCGTCCCCGGCAGCCCTGACGGGAGGCACCGCCTCGACCGCGGCGGACTGCCGGGAGAGCACCACGGCCGACGCCAGCGCCACGGCGAGCGCGACCATCGCAGCCACTTCCCAGCCCGGACGCAGCCGCTCCCCGAGCAGTCCGAGGCCCACCCCGGTGGGGACGATCACCTCGATCACCCACAGCCAGGCCGTCGCCGGCGCTGCAGCATCCGGGGAGGCCTGCAGCGCGCGGGCGAACATCACGGTGCCGACGATGCCGAAGGCGGCGCCGCACCAGGCCAGCGGGGACGCGAGGATCTGCGTCAGAGTCCCGGACTCGACCGCCCGGGCGCAGATCGCCGTGCCCGCGTAGCCCAGGCCGGCGAGGATCGCCTGCGGCGCGACGCCGGCGCGACGCAGCAGCACGCACAGGACCAGGGTCGCCCCCAGGGCGAGCGCTGCGACGGGGGCTGCGCCGGCGGGCGCGGGACCGGGCGGCCCGGGCATCCCGGCCACGGAGACGACCGCGACGGCGCCGCTCAGCGCCAGCACCGCGAGGATCGCCGGGGGCGGGAGCGGGATCGACAGCACGAGACGGGCGACGACGACGGTGATGATGAGGGACCCGGCCAGGACCGTCTGCACCACCATGAGGGACTCGTGGCGCATGGCCACGAGGGACAGCAGCCAGCCGGCGAAGTCCATCGCGAGCCCGGCGACGTACAGCGGATGGATCAGCACGCCGGGGCCGCTCACGCGTCGTGCCGCGGCCGCCTGGGCGACGGCCGCGAGCCCCATGAGGATCGCGCCGGCGACGGCGAGCAGCAGCGAGACCGCCATCCTCAGCGCACCTTGCAGCGTTCGAACGCACCGGTCATGGCCTGTTCCCTTCGTCCGCCACAGGATAGGCCCCGTCCTGACCCGCGCCCGACGGCGCCCGCAGCCCGGCGGTGACCGGTGCCCCTCGGCGACCGCAGCCCCACGGTGACCGGTGCCGCACGCCTGTTCCTTGCGCCCCGTCCGAAAGTAGTTTATTATTGAACTATATTCCACGACCACCCAAGGAGTGTTGCCATGCAGTTCGGAATCTTCACCATCGCCGACATCACGCCGGACCCCACCACCGGGAAGGTGCCCACCGAGAACGAGCGCCTGAAGGGCATGGTCGAGCAGGCGAAGCTCGCCGAGCAGGTGGGTCTGGACGTGTTCGCGATCGGCGAGCACCACAACCCTCCGTTCGTGACCTCCTCCCCCACCACCACCCTCGCCTACATCGGCGCGCAGACCACGGACCTCATCCTGTCCACCGCGACCACGCTGATCACCACCAACGACCCGGTGAAGATCGCCGAGGACTACGCGATGCTGCAGCACCTCACCGGCGGCCGCATCGACCTCGTGATGGGCCGCGGCAACACCGGCCCCGTCTACCCGTGGTTCGGCCAGGACATCCGCAAGGGCGTCGAGATCGCGATCGAGAACTACGACCTGCTGCGCCGGCTCTGGACCGAGGACGTCGTGGACTGGGAGGGCAGCTTCCGCACCTCGCTGCAGCAGTTCACCTCGACCCCGCGCCCGCTGGACGGCGTCGCGCCCTTCGTGTGGCACGGCTCGATCCGCTCCCCGCAGATCGCCGAGCAGGCCGCCTACTACGGCGACGGCTTCCTGCACAACAACATCTTCTGGCCCATGAGCCACACCGCGCAGATGGTGCAGCTGTACCGCGAGCGCTTCGAGCACTACGGCCACGGCACGGCCCGTCAGGCGTACGTGGGCCTCGGCGGCCAGGCGTTCATGCGCAAGAACTCCCAGGACGCCATCACCGAGTTCCGCCCCTACTTCGACAACGCCCCGGTCTACGGCGGCGGCCCCTCGATGGAGGACTTCACCGCGCAGACCCCGCTCACCGTCGGCTCCCCCGAGCAGGTCGTCGAGCGCTACCTGACCATGGCGGACAACGTCGGTGACTACCAGCGCCAGATGTTCCTCATGGACCATGCGGGGCTCCCGCAGAAGACGGTCCTGGAGCAGATCGAGCTGTTGGGCACTGAGGTGGTCCCGGTGCTGCGCCGCGAGCTCGAAGCCCGCAAGCCGGCCGACGTCCCCGAGGCGCCCACCCACGCAGCACGGGTCGCCGCCGCCGAAGCCGAGCGCGGCTCCTTCGACGACGCCTACAAGTTCGAGACCGGCGACAACTGGACGGGCCTGCGCGCCGAGGACGCCGGCACCACCCGCCGCTGACCCGGCGAGCGGGGCAAAGTTGGGGGAATCCACCCGACATTCCCCCAACTTTGCCCCGCTGACGCAGCCAGACCTGGTCCCCAGCGCCAATCCACCCGTTCCGCCCCGCTGACACCGACGACACCGTGCCGGCTCCACGCCGCCCTCGTCGTCGTCCCGCTCCCTGAGAGGATCACCCCATGACCGATACCGTCCGCCTGGTCGCCCTGTCCGCCGGGCTCTCCACCCCCAGCTCGACCCGCATGCTCACCGATCAGCTCTCCCGGGCCGCCGCCACCGCTCTCGGTCGTGAGAGGTGGGCCGCCGCCGCGATCGGTCGTGAGCGCACCGCCGACGGCGCCGCCGCGCCCGCCGACGGCACAGCCGTGGACGTGGACGTGGACGTGGACGTGGACGTGGACGTGGACGTGGACGTGGACGTGGACGTGACCACGGTGGAGCTGCGCGAGTACGCGCACGACATCACCGACGCCCTGCTCACCCGCTTCCCGAACGAGCGCCTGTCGATGGTGATCGAGGCTGTGCGCGCCGCTGACGCGGTCATCGCGGTGACCCCGGTGTTCAACGTCGGCCCCTCGGGTCTGTTCAAGATGTTCTTTGACGCGATCGACATCGAGGTCTGGAAGAACAAGCCGGTGCTGCTGGGCGCGACCGCGGGCACCGCGCGACACTCCCTCGCGATCGACTACGCGATCCGCCCCATGTTCGGGTACCTCAAGGCGGAGGTCGTGCCGACGGTCGTGTTCGCGGCGTCGGCCGATTTCGGCGCCGACACCGAGGGCCAGGCCGATGAGCAGCCGCTCGCGGTGCGCGTGCGCCGGGCCGCGCGCGAGCTCGCCACGATGCTCAGCGCCGGGATCGGCACCTCGCCCGAGCACATCGAACACCCTGAGCACACGGAGGGCTCCACGGGGGCGGACGACGGGGCTCCCGCGGATCAGGCCACGGCGCTGGATGCCGAGTTCTCCGACTTCGTCCCAATGGGCACGCTGCTCGGCCGCGGCTGAGCAAGGTCAGGCCGACGACCAGGCCACCGATCAGGCCGACGCGAGCTGGGCCACCCACTGCTCGCGCAGGGCGGTCAGGCGGACGCGAGCCCCGCCGCCCACTGCTCATGCAGGGCGGTCAGCTCGTCGACGACCTCCGGGTGCTGCGCGGCGACGTCGGCCTGCGGTGACTCGTCGGTGATCCCGTCGCCGAGGGGCACCAGCGTGAGCCCGGCGCCGATGTCGGTGTGCTCGACCGCGAGCAGGTGCTCGCGGTGCCCGGTGCTCGCATCGACCCAGCGCAACTTCCAGTTCGGGGTGCGCACGGCCCATTGGAAGCCGGTGTCGAAGTGCAGCGCCTCGTGCCCGGCCTCGACCCGGCGCGCCCCTCCGGCCGCCTCCCACACCCGGCGCAGATCGATCCCGTCCACCGGGGTGCCCACCGGCAGCGACGCCCCGGCTGCTGCCGCGAACGTCGGCAGCAGGTCGAGCGCGGAGACCAGCGCCGCGGAGTGCTCGCCCGACGGCACGGTACCGGGCCGGGAGACCAGGAACGGCACCCGCACCCCACCCTCGAAGAGGCTGTACTTGGTCCCCGTGAGCGGGGCGTTGTCCCCGTAGTTGCAGGTGGAACCTCCGTTGTCGGTCAGGTAGACCACGAGCGTGCTCTCCCGCTGCCCGGTGTCCTCGAGGTGGTCGAGCATCCGGCCGATCTCGCGATCCATGATCTCGAGCTGGGCGAGGTAGTAGTCGCGGCCGTGCTCGAGGCGCGGGGAGATCGCCCCGTCGTACCAGTCCACGTACTCCGCGGCGGCGGGGTCGAAGTCGTCGTGGGCGGGCAGGGCGCGGGCGTCGAGCTCGTCCTGCGGCAGCTGCCAGGCGAAGTTGTGCACGGCGTTGTAGGCGACCATGCAGAAGAAGGGGTCCTCCCCCGCGCCCTCCGGGTCTCCGTCGCTCGCCTGCGCCCCGTCCCCCATGAAGTCGATCGCCCGCTCGGTGAACTCCACCGTCAGGTGCTGCTCGCAGTCCACCTCGCGGCCGTTCTCGAACAGCGGGCTCACCCCGTGTCGCGAGGCGGCCTCGCCGTACTCCTCCTGCGCCTGCTCGGAGTGGTGCAGGTAGTGCAGGCGCCCCATGCTGAGCCCCGCCAGCCCGTACAGCGACCGGTCGAAGCCGTGCTGGTCGGGGCAGGCACGATCACCGGGTCGCTCCGGCCCGTAGTGCACCTTTCCGAAGTACCCGGTGCGGTATCCAGCCTCCCCGAGGATCTCGGGCATGACCGGCCGCTGCGCCGGCGGGAACGCCGAGGTGTCGAACCACTGCGCACCCCAGCGCTGCTGGTACGCGCCCGCGATGAGGCCGGCTCGGGATGGCGAGCAGATCGGAGCGGTGACGTACCCGTTCTCGAACGTGGTGCCCGTGGCCGCCAGGCGGTCCAGGTTCGGGGTGCGGGCGTCGGCGCTGCCACGGGCGGAACGGTCGGCGTAGCCGTGGTCGTCGGAGACGATGAGCAGGATGTTCGGCCGGGTGTGGGGGGCGGTGGGCATCAGAAGTGCTCCTTGCAGAGGATCCGGGTCCTTGTGCGGTGATCCGCGGGTGGTCGGTGCGACGGGCGACGGGCACCGGGCGCGGTCCGGTGTCGTCGTGCCGTCACCCGGGGCGACCCAAGGGTCGCCGCTGGCCGGCACCGTCGACCGCGGTACCCCAGCCGCTCAGCGCAGGCGTCTCGTGGGCCGCGAACCAGGACTGCAGATCGTCCTCCAGCGCGCGACGCCGGCCGGCGTGCGCCGCGTCGTGGGAGAGGTCGTGCTCCTCGCCGGGGTCCTCCTCGAGGTCGTAGAGCTCGGCGGGGCCCTCCCGGCGCACCACGAGCTTCCAGCCGTCGGTGCGGATCATGCGGTGGGCGCCGTACTCGTCGTGGATGACGATCGGCTCGTCACCCGTCCCCGGGCCGCTCCGTCCGTCCGCCGAGGGCCGCCCGTCCACGACGCGCGCGGCGAACGATCGTCCCGCCCGCAGCGGGTCCTCGCGGGGGACGGCGCCGGTGAGCTCGGCCAGGGTCTCCAGAAGACCCGTCGCCGAGGTCGGGAGGCGATCGCACGTTCCCGCGGGAACGTGGCCGGGCCAGCGGATGATCAGAGGCACGGTGATCGAGGGCTCCCAGAGGTTCAGCGGGGTGGTGGCGTTGCCCTTGCCCCAGATGCCGTGGTGGCCGCAGGAGAAGCCGTTGTCCGAGGTGAAGACCACGATCGTGTCCTCCAGCATCCCGCTGCTCTCGAGCTGGGCCAGGAGTGCCTCGATGCTGCGGTCCACGCCGCTGAGCGCCGCGCAGTAGCCGGCGAGCGCGCCGTGGCGGTCCGCGACGGCGCGGGGGAAGTTCTCGGGCACGAACCACGGGTGCGGCGGGGGCTGCGGCACGGAGGGGAAGTCCGTCTCGTCGTAGAGGTCCAACAGCTCGGCGGGGTGGTTGCCGTCGAACCAGGGGTCGTGCGGGGCGGTCCAGTTGACCTGGAGGAAGAAGGGTCGGGCGTCGGCCGCCGCGGCGCCCAGGAAGTCGAGGGCGCGCTGCGTGATCGCGTCGGTGAGGTAGGCGGGTTCGGTGTCGGGCTGCGCAGGGGATGCGGGGATGCCGGTCTCGTCGGCCTGCTGCCAGATCGGGGCGTCGTAGTAGGGGCCGCCGCCGAGCTGGTGGGCGTACCAGTACTCGAAGCCCTCCGCGGGGCGGTCCGCGGAGCCGAGGTGCCATTTGCCGGTCATCCCGCAGCGGTACCCGTGGCGGGAGAACATCGCGCCGAGCGAGTCCGCGCCGGGGAGGTCCTCCAGGAAGTCCCTTCGGAACGGCCGGAGCGGGGCATCGGTGCGCGCCAGGGCCTCGGGCCGGATCCAGTCGTGCACGCCATGGGCCGACGGCATGCGCCCCGTGGCCAGGCTGGCCCGCGCCGGGGAGCACACCGGGGAGGCGCAGAAGAACTGCTCGAAGGTCCTCCCCTCGCGCTGGAGGCGATCCAGGGTCGGGGTGCGCAGCTCGGGCATCCGCGAGCCGAGCGCCCAGGCGCCCTGGTCGTCGGTGACCAGCAGCAGGACGTTCGGTGTCGTCGCGGCGCGGGCCGGAGCATCGGGGCTCTCTCCGCCGGGGCCGCTCGCATCGGTGACCATCGCCCCCACCTCCTCGTGCTCGCGATACGCTCTGGGCAAACGCTTGCCTTCCGTTCGTCGGAGGCTCTGCCCACACCGTATCGGCACCTGACGATGCAGACACCAGGAGTCACCATGATCCGTCCCGGACTGTGCTCGGTCACCTTCCGCAGCCTCGAGGTCGACCGCGTCGTCGAGCTCGCCGCCGACGCCGGCCTCGCGTGCATCGAGTGGGCAGGTGACGCCCACGTCCCGCCCGGGGACACCATCGCTGCGAGCCGCGCCCGCGAGCTCACCGAGCAGGCGGGCCTCGCCGTCGCATCCTACGGCTCCTACCTGCGCTTCGAGGGGTCCGACGAGGAGTTCTCGGCAGAGCTCGAGGGCGTCATCACCTCGGCGCGGGCACTCGGCGCGCCCCGCATCCGGGTGTGGGCGGGCAGCTGCGGCTCGGCCGACGTCGGCGCGCAGGATCGTGCCGCGCTCGTGCGCCGGATCCAGGAGTTCGCCGATCGCGCGAGCGAGCACGGGATCGATGTGGGCCTCGAGTTCCATGGCCGCACGCTGACCGACGAGATCGGCTCGACGCTGCGCCTCCTGGACGCGATGGACCGGCCGACCGTGCTCTCCTACTGGCAGCCTCACCAGGGCATGCCGGACGCCGACGCCCTCGAGACCCTGCGCCAGGTGCTGCCGCGCGCCTCGACCATCCATGTCTTCTCCTGGTGGCCCACGCACGAGCGCCACCCCCTCGCCGCGCGGGCGGACCTCTGGCGCGGGGTGTTCACGGTGCTCGCCGCCGAGGGCTCGGACCGCGATGCGCTGCTCGAGTTCCTCCCGGGAGATGATCCGGCGGCCCTCGCCGGGGAGGCCGGGACCCTGCGCGCTCTCATCGCCGCCGCAGTCGCCGACTCCAGCGCCGACGCCGGTACCGACGGAGAAGGCGGCACGCGATGAAGGCCCTGCTCGCGATGCCGGACGGTCTCCAGCACAGCATGTTCGACGCGGCCCAGCGCGACCGCCTGGCACAGCTCGCCGACATCGATCCCGACCGCACGGTGCCCGACCTCGCCTCCGACGGGGACCTGCGGGACGTCGAGGTCCTGGTCACCGGCTGGGGTTCGCCCCGGATCGATGCGAGGACCCTCGCCCGCCTGCCCCGGCTCCGCGCGATCGTGCACACCGCGGGCACCGTGCGCTTCGTGGCCACCGAGGCGGTGTGGGAGCGCGACGACATCACCGTGACCTCGGCGACCGAGGCGAACGCGGTGCCCGTCGCGGAGTTCACGCTCGCCCAGATCCTGCTGGCCGGCAAGCGATCCCACGCCCGCGAGGCCGGCTACCGGGCGGACCACCAGGTGCACGGCGGCGCCGCAGCAGACCCGGGGATCGGCAACTACGGCGGCGTCGTCGGCCTCATCGGGGCCTCACGCATCGGCGTGCTGGTGGCGGAGCATCTGCAGCGCTTCGACCTCGACGTGCTGATCACCGACCCGTTCGCGAGCGCCGAGCAGATCCAGGCTCTGGGCGCGACCAAGGTCGAGCCCGAGGAGCTGTACTCCCGCAGCGACGTGGTGAGCCTGCATGCGCCCGACCTCCCGTCCACGCGCGGCATGGTCAGCGGCGAGCTGCTCGCCCTGATGCGCGACGGGACCACGTTCGTCAACACGGCCCGCCCGGCGCTCGTGGACCTCGACGCCCTGCGCGCGGAGCTCGCCTCCGGCCGGCTCGCCGCCGTGCTCGACGTGCATGACGACTTGGCCGCCGACGACCCGATCTGGGATCTGCCGACCGTTTCGATCACCCCGCACATCGCCGGCTCGCAGGGCAACGAGCTGCGCCGGATGGGCGAGTTCGCCCTGGAGGAGGTGCGGCGACTCGCGGCCGGTGAGCCCCCGCGCCACCCCGTGGACCTCTCCACGCGGGACATCTCCGCCTGAGCCGTCTCGTGACGGCAGGAACATCCGGTCCACGGGCAGGAGGAGGAAAGTCACGCCCCCGGAAGGCTCGAATCCTCCGTCGGCCGATCACGGCGTCGTTATGCTGACAAGAGTCGGGACAGCGTTTCCCCGCCCCGCCACGACAGCATCCCCGAGAAGTAGGAGCCCCGATGGCTGCAGTGCGTCTCAGCGACGTCGCCCAGGATGCCGGGGTCTCCCTGGCCACAGCGTCCCGCGTGCTCAACGGATCCGCCCGCGTCCCCGGCAAGGCGGTCGCCGAGAGGGTCGAGGCCTCCGCCGCGAAGCTCGGCTATGTCCCCAACGCCCAGGCCCAGGCCCTGGCCCGCTCCCGCTCGGGGCTGATCGGCCTCGTGGTCCACGACATCGCAGACCCGTACTTCGCGACCATCGCTCGTGAGATCCAGCAGCAGGTGTTCGCCTCGCAGTCCCAGGTGCTGCTCACGCAGACCGACCGCGAGATCGACACCGAGGTGCGCGCACTGCGCTCCCTCATCGCCCAGCAGGTCGACGCCCTGGTGCTGGTGGGCTCGCACCGCTACGGCAACGACTCCGATGCCGCGATCAGCACCCTGCTGGAGGGCTTCGCCCGTCACGGCGGCAAGGTCGTGGGCATGGGCCAGTCGGTGGGCGTGGGCCGCACCATCGTGCCCGACAACGCCGCAGCCGCCCATGAGCTCGCGACCGCCCTGATCGTCGAGGGCCACCGCCGCTTCACCGTGGTCCAGGGCATCTCCGGCATCCCGTCGGCCGCGGACCGCACCGGCGGCTTCATCGCCGCGCTGACCGAGGCGGGCATCGAGCCCGAGCTGAACGTCGAGGCGGGGCTGACCCGGGACGGCGGCTACGAGCTGGCAGAGGCGATCGAGGCCCACCTCGCGACCGTCCCCAGCACGGACGACGCCCCGCTGTGCGTCTTCGCCCCGGCGGACGTCATGGCCCTCGGCGCTCTCGGCGAGCTGCGTCGACGCGGGATCGACGTGCCCGGCCAGGTCTCCGTCGCCGGCTTCGGCGGCGTGCCCGACGGCGAGGACTCGAACCCCGCGCTCACCACCATCGCGCTGCCGCTGCACGACATGGCCCGTCAGGCGGTCCAGTGGGTGCTCGGCACCCCGCCCGCGGAGGCGGAGACTGCGACGACGGCGGCCGACGCCCCAGAGGAACCTCTCGAGATGCATGTGCGCGGCGACGTGCTGCTGCGCGAGTCCACGGCATTGACCGCTCGCACCTGAGTCGTCGACCAGCCCGGGCGCCGGGCCCGACACCGGGCCGGGCCCCCTCACTCTGGACGACCTGATAGCACTTTGCTAGCATCGTGGCATGTCCACCTTGTATATCCGGGACGTCCCGGACGATGTCTCCACGACGCTCAAGCAGCGCGCCGCTGAGGCAGGCCTGTCCCTGTCCGGGTACGTGAATGCCGAGCTCGCCCGTATCGCGGAGACGCCGACCAACGCCGCCCTTCTCGAGCGGATGCGGAAGCGTCCGTCCGCGGGAGCGCCAGGTCGTGTGGATATCGCGCAGGCACTGCGGTCCGAGCGCGGATGATCGTCGTGGACGCGTCCGCGGTCGTGGAGGCCCTGATCGGGCGAGATACCCCCGGGGAGCTCCTCGACCTCGTGGCCAGGGAGCCGTTGGCGGCCCCGCACCTCCTCGACGTCGAAGTGCTTTCGACCCTTCGCGGGCTGACCCGGGGGCACCGGCTCGACGACGAGCTCGCCGACGCCGCTCGCCGCACCTACTTCGCCCTCACCATCACGCGCTACGAGACGGCTCCGCTGGCGGAGAGGATCTGGGAGTTGCGCCATCGATGCACGGCGTACGACTCCACGTATCTTGCTCTCGCCGAGGCGCTCGATGCCGACCTCGTGACCGCCGACGCGAAGCTCCTCGCCGGAGGGTCCGCCGCCAGGATTCGGATCATCCCCAGCTCGGGATGAACGCTCAGGCGCCGATGAACACTCACGCCTCCGGCAGCACGAGCTCCTCGTAACGCTGCTTCACGATGCCGATCGCCTCGGACGCCGGGGTGGCCCACACGTCCTCGTGGAAGATCTCGACCTCGATGTCCCCGGTGTAGCCGGCGGCCTTCACCATGCGGGTGATGGAGGGGAAGTCGATGAAGCCGTCACCCATGTAGCCGCGGGAGAACAGCGTGTTCGCAGCCAGCGGCAGGTTCCAGTCGCACACCTGGTAGCTGAAGAGCCGTCCGCTCTGCCCCGCCCGGGCGATGGATGCTTCGAGCGCCGGGTCCCACCACACGTGATAGGTGTCCACGATGACGCCGACGGCGTCGCTGCCGGTGGATTCGGCAATGTCGAGGGCCTGGCCGAGGGTGGAGAGCACGGCGCGATCTGCGGCGAACATCGGGTGCATCGGCTCCAGCGAGAGCGTCACGCCGGCCGATTCCGCGTAGGGAGCGAGCGTCGCGATGTTCTCGGCGACCCGCGCACGGGCTGCGACCACGTCCTTGTCTTCCTGCGTGATCCCGCCGACGACCATCACCAGCGTGGGCGCGCCGAGCGCGGCGGCCTCGTCGATCGCCCGACGGTTCTCGTCCAGGGACGCGGCGCGGGCGGTCTCGTCGGCCGCGGTGAGGAACCCGCCGCGGCACAGGCTGCTGACCCGCAGACCGGCGTCGTCGACGCGACGGCGCAACGCATCCAGACCCACCTCCTCGACATCCTGGCGCCACAGGCCCACGGCCTCGAGGTCGTGCGCGGCCGTGGCCTCGAGGAAGTCCTGGATCGGGGTGCTGCGGCAGGTCCAGCGGTTGATCGACAGCCGGGGTGCGCCCTGCGAGATGTGCGGGGTGGGCGGGGTGTTCATGCGGTGGCTCCGTCCAGGATCGGGATGTCGTAGCCGGCCAGGCGCAGCATCGCGTGCCAGCGCTCGGCGGCGAGCGCCGGGTCCTCGAGGTTGCCGGTGGTGGCGGCGAGCTCGATGGTGCGCGAGAGGTGCGGGAGGCTGCGCGCGGAGTGCATGCCGCCCACCATGGTGAAGGCCTTCTGGTGGCCGTTGAGCCAGGCCAGGAAGGCGACGCCGGTCTTGTAGTGGAAGGTGGGGGCGGAGAACACATGGCGCCCCAGCTCCTCGGAGGCGTCCAGGATGCGGCGCGCCTCGGCCGGGTCACCCGCGTCCAGCGCCTGCACGGCGGCCGACGCGGCGGGCGCGGTGGCGGCGAACGCCCCGAGCAGCGCGTCGGAGTACTCCCCCGCGACCTGTGCGCCCCCGATCTCGGTCGTGCCGGTGCCGTCACCCACGATGAGGTGGGAGAAGTGGAAGTCGTCGCCGGTGAGCATGCGCACGCCGGCGGGCAGCTTCTCGCGCACCGCGATCTCGGCGGCGTCGTCCAGCAGGCTCATCTTCACGCCGCGGATCCTCGCCGGGTCCGCCTCGATGATCCGGAGCAGGGTCTTCGCGGCGACGCTCGTGTCGGCGTCCCCGAAATATCCCTTCAGCTGCGGATCGAAGGCCGTGCCGAGCCAGTGCAGCACGACGGGCTCCGTCGCGGCGTCCAGCACTCGGCGGTAGACCTCCTCGTACTGTGCGGCGCTGGTCGCGACGCGGGCGAGGTGGCGGCTGGCCATCAGCACGGCGCCCGCGCCGGTGGCCTCGGTGGCGCGCAGCTGCTCGACGTACGCGTCGACGATCTGATCCAGGCTCAGCTCGTGTTCGCTGCGCTGGTCGGTCGAGACCCCGGCGACGACGAGGTCGCGCACGCTCGCCCCGGCGGGGAACACCGCCGCGATCTCCGGATCCTCGAGCGCCTCACGGGCGGCGTCGGCCGTGCCGGCGATCAGCTCGCGGGTCGCGGCCGGGTCCAGGCCCATGTTGCGCTGGGCGGTGTCCATCGCGTCGGCGACCCCGAGGCCGCGGGACCACATGGTGCGGCGGAAGGCGAGGGTCGCGTCCCAGTCGATGTCCGCGGGAGCGCCGGGGGTGTTGTCCCCGTGGGCCTGCGGGACGACGTGCACGGCGGCGTAGACCACGCGGGAGCGCAGCGGCGAGGTGGGCCGCGCGAAGGCGGGCGCCTCGTCCAGGGCGATCCGACGCAGCGTGCCGTCCTCGCCCAGCAGGGTGAGCTGCAGGGGTTCTGCCATGATCAGGCCTCCGTCAGCGGGTCGAGGGACACGCGACGGCCCTCGGCGGCGCTGGTCAGGCCGGCTTCGGCGAGGCGCACGCCGCGGGCGCCGGAGAGGAAGTCGAAGGGGTAGTCGCGGCCCTCTGCGTAATGCAGCAGGAAGTCCTCCCACTGCACCTTGAACCCGTTGTCGAACGGCTCGTTGTCCGGCACCTCGATCCAGTCGGCGTAGTAATCGTGCTCGTCCTTGACGTCGGGGTTCCACACCGGCTTCGGGGTCGCCTCGCGCGGCTGGATCCGGGCGCTGTGCAGGCCGACGACGGCGGAGCCGTGCGTGCCGTCGACCTGGAACTCGACCAGCTCATCGCGGTGCACGCGCACGTCCCAGCTGGAGTTCATCTGCACCACGGTGCCGCCCTCGAGACGGAACACGCCGTAGGCGGCGTCGTCAGCGGTTGCGGTGTACTCCTGGCCCGTCTCGTCCCAGCGCGTCCCGATGTGGGTGGCGGTCTGGGCGTAGACGTCCTCGATGCGCCCGAAGAGCTCCTCGATGACGTAGTTCCAGTGCGGGAACATGTCCGCGACGATGCCGCCGCCGTCCTCGGAACGGTAGTTCCAGGAGGGGCGCTGGGCGGGCTGCCAGTCGCCCTCGTAGACCCAGTAGCCGAACTCGCCGCGCACGGAGAGGATCTCGCCGAAGAAGCCGCTCTCGATGAGGCGCCGCAGCTTGAGCAGGCCCGGCAGGTAGAGCTTGTCGTGGACCACGCCGTTGACGGTGCCGTGCTCGGTCGCGAGGCGGGCGAGCTCGAGGGCGTCCTCGAAGGTCTCGGCGGTGGGCTTCTCGGTGTAGATCGCCTTGCCGGCGGCGATGGCCTTCTTGAGGTTCTCGACGCGCAGGTTGGTGACCAGGGCGTCGAAGTACACCTCGTAGTCGTCGTTGGCGAGGGCCTCGTCGACGTCGGTGGTCCAGTTCAGCAGACCGTGCTTCTCCGCGACCCCGCGCAGCTTCTCCTCGTTGCGGCCCACCAGCAGCAGGTCGGGGACCAGGCGATCGCCGTCGGCCAGCTCCACGCCGCCCTGTTCCTGGATGGCGAGCAGCGAGCGCACCAGGTGCTGGCGGTAGCCCATGCGGCCGGTGGCCCCGTTGACGATGATCCCGATCCTGCGTTCTGCCATGACTGTCTCCTGTGCTTCCTGTGGCGCCCCGTACCGGGCGAGTGCTCGCGGGCAGCTGCTCGGTGGGCCGGACGATCCACCTCGACCGCCGCCGCCCCTCGCGGGGCAACCGCTTTCCTTCCCCTCTAGTCAAGCATGGACGCGACTGTCGGGCAAGCGCTTGTCGATGCCGCCGCTCCCTCGACACCGCCGAGCCCCACACCTAGGATGAATCCGAGCGGAAAGCGTTGACCCTGCCGTCAGTGACGCCGCCACCACGCCTCCCCCACCGAAGGAATCCCCATGTCATCGAGCACGACCATCAGCCGCTCCCGCCCGGCCTCCCGCTGGCTCGAGGCGCTCCCCCTCGGCAATGGTCGGATCGGTGCGATGGTGTGGGGCGACCCCCGGCGGGCACGCTTCAGCCTCAACGAAGCCACTCTGTGGTCCGGCTCCCCCACCACCACGCAGCGCTGGCTCACCTCGGCCGAGGAGGCCGCACCGATCCGCGAGCGAGCCCGGGAGCTGTTCGAGGCCGGGGAGATCGCCCAGGCACAGACGCTGCTCGAGGGGCTTGGCGCTGCCTGGTCGCAGGCCTATCAGCCGGTCGGAGAGCTCGTCGTGACGCTGGAGCCGCAGACCCCGTCGGCCGATTCTCCGATCGCCGATTCCTCGGCTGCCGACTTCGAGCGCGCACTCGACCTCACGCGCGGCGAGCACGTGGTGCGCGCGCACGACGGCGAGCACCTCACGGTGGTGAGCGCGGCCGACGAGGTCCTCGTGCACGCCGCCCCCTGCGCCTCCGGCACCCGGTTCGCCCTCGAGCTGACCTCACCGCTGGTCGAGGAGCAGCGCACGGCCGACGAGCACGGCCTGACCGTGGTGCTGCGAGCGCCGTCGGACGGCGTGCCGACGCGCCATGGCGACATGGCCGAGCTGGCCTGGGATCCCGAGGGCGCGAGCCGCGTCGCGGTCGTGGTGCGCACCCGTGTCCAGGACGAGCGTCTGCTCGTCGCCTGCGCGATCGTCACCACCTGGCAGGGACTCGGCCAGCAGCCGGACCGTCCCGTCGCCGAGGCCCTCGCGGAGGCGACCGAGCAGGCGGAGGCGGCCCTCGCCCGCGGCGAGCAGGAGCTGCGCCGCCGCCACCGAGAGGCCCCGCTGCCGGGCCTGGCGGACGTCACCCTCGAGCTCGCGGACTCCGAGGAGCCGGAGCTGCTGTCCACGATGTTCGCCTATGGCCGTCACCTGCTGGCCTCCGCGTCGCGGCCGGGACTGCCGCCTGCGACTCTGCAGGGCCTGTGGAACGAGCAGGTGCTCGCGCCGTGGAACTCGAACTACACCGTGAACATCAACCTCGAGATGAACCACTGGGCGGCGGGCATCGCGCACATCCCCGGCGCGGCCGGCGCCCTCGAGGGCTATGTCGCCATGCTGCGGGAGTCGGGCCGCGAGACGGCGCGACGGCTCTACGGGGCGAGCGGCTGGACCGTGCACCACAACTCCGACCCGTGGGGATACACCGACCCCGTCGAGGGCGACCCGAAATGGGCGACCTGGCCGATGGGTGGGCTGTGGCTCGAGCGGGAGCTCGACTCGATCGCCTCGTTCAGCGGCGAGGATCCTGCCGTGATCGCCGGGCGCCGCCTGCCGGCGCTGCGTGAGGCGGCGGCCTTCGCCCTGGACCTGCTGCACGAGGGGCCGGACGGCACCCTGGTCACCTTCCCTTCCACCTCCCCCGAGAACGAGTGGATCACCGCCGGCGGCGAGGTCGTCTCGCTCACCGAGGGCTCCGGGATGGATCGCTGGCTGCTGCGCGAGGTGCTCGAGTCCCTCGTCGCGAAGGCCCAGCTGCTGGGTCGCGCCGACGACGACGTGGCGTCCCGGGCGGCCGCCGCCCTCGAGCGGATCCCCGGCCCCCGTGTCGGGACCGACGGCCGCATCCTCGAGTGGCACGTCGACGGGCCGGACGAGGTCGAACCGACCCACCGCCACGTCTCCCACCTGGGCTTCGAGTACCCCGGCGCGCAGCATCTGAGCCCGGAGCTGTCCGACGCGGTCGTCCGCTCGATGGAGGCGCGCGGCGACGAGGCCACCGGCTGGTCGCTCGCCTGGAAGACGTCGCTGTGGGCGCGTCTGCATCGCCCTGACAAGGTCCAGGACCTGCTGACGCTGTTCCTGCGCCCGGCCGAGACTGCGGACGGCGAGCGCAGCGGCCTCTACCCGAACCTGTTCTCCGCCCATCCCCCGTTCCAGATCGACGGCAACATCGGGATCGTCGCCGCGATCGCGGAATGCCTCGTGCAGAGCCACCGCGGCGAGATCGAGCTGCTCCCGGCCCTGGCGCCGATCCTGAGCACCGGCTCCGTGCGCGGCCTGCGCGCCCGCCCCGGCATCGAGGTGGACATGTCCTGGGCGGACGGCGACCTGACCGCGCTGAGCCTGCGCGCCGTCGGCCCGGGCGCGGTCGGCACGCACCGCGTGCGCTGCGGCCAGCAGAGCATCGAGGTGGAGCTCCCCGCTGAGAGTGCGGTGCAGGTGGATACCAGCGTTCTGCGGGCATAGCCGGCTGGTGCCCGGAGCTGGTCTCGGAGCTGGTCTTCGTACGACCCGTCGCTCGTGCTCGCAGTCTCCCCCGACGCCGTGAAAGGCCCGTGCCCATGCCACGCACCGCTCGAGAGACCCCTGCACGTCGTCGTCGGCGACCGGTCGCGACCGCCGCTGCGCTCGGGGCGCTGCTCGTTCTGACCGGCTGCGGAGCGTCGGAGCCCCAGGATCCGGAGAGGACGTCCACGGAGATGGTCTTCCCCGACCGAGCTGCTGGCTATGCGGATCTGGAGCGGATGTGCAACGAGGCGGAGGACCCGCCCAGCGCGACGCTCGAGGACACCGAGCGGTGGGCGGAGCAGGAGGTTCGGATCGCCTGCGTCGATGAGACCGATCTGGGCGTCTTCGTGGCGCAGGACTTCTCGGACGTCCCGGTGACTGAGGACCTGCTCCGGTCACTCACCCCGGGCGAGCCCCTTCCCGACGGTGGCTCCGAGGCCCCGTCGACGCGCGTGCGGTTCGTCGTCGAGGACACCGTGTACACCGCCCGGATGGTCATCACCGTCGAGCTCTAGGACACCCTGTCCGGCACCGACACAGCCCGCCGCGCTCCTGTCCGGGCCTGCCAGCGCCCGTCGTCGAAGCTGACGCGGATGGGGTGATCGAAGGTCTCCGAGACGGCCTGCGAGGTGAGGACCTCGTGGATCGGCCCGGCCGCGGTGACCTCGCCGTCGCGCAGCAGCAGGGCATGGGTCGTAATCGGCGGGATCTCCTCGAGGTGATGGGTGACCAGGAGCGTCGTGAGGTCGGGATCGTGGACCGGGAGCTGCTCGAGAGTCTCCAGCAGCTGCTCCCGGGCGGCCACATCCAGCCCGGTCGACGGCTCGTCCAGCAGCATCAGCTCGGGCGACGTCATCAGCGCCCGCGCGACGAGGGTCCGCCCGCGCTCGCCCTGGGAGAGCGTCGGCCAGCGGGCGTCGGCCTTTCCCGCGAGACCGAAGATTCCCTTGAGCTCGCGCGCCCGAGCGCGCTGCGCGGCCGTGGGCTCCCCGCGCATCATCATCTCGGTGCTGCCGGTGAGCCCGGTGAGGATGACCTCCTCGATGAGCAGGGCGGACTGCAGCGGATGACGCGGGTTCACATGGCCGATGCGCTCGCGCAGGGCCCGCAGCTCGACCCGGCCCACGCGTTCGCCGAGCACGTCCACCGTGCCGCTCGTGGGATGGCTGGTGCCGCCGGCGAGTCCCAGGATCGTGCTCTTGCCGGCGCCGTTCGCGCCGAGCATCACCCAGTGCTCGCCCTGGTGGACGGTGAAGGACACCCCGGGAAGGATCACGGCGTCGCCCCGTCGGAACGAGACGTCGGTGAAGTCCAGGACGGCCGGGCCGGGGGTGGAGGGCATGGGGTTCCTTCGTGTGCTGCGAGGGCTTGCGGGTCGTCGTCGGTCCGGTCCACGATCCGCCCTCGCCGGATCGCCGAGGCGACGCGACCACTGATCGAGACGGCGGGACCCGGACCGCACGTCCGGGGCCGGGTCCGGGATCCTGCCCTCCGGCTCTCACCCCTGGTCGGACCCTCCGTCCGAGGCATCTCCGGGCTCGCCCGCCGGCGGCTCACCGGGCGCTCCCTCGGGCGGCTCGCCGCCGACGCCCGGGCCACCGGTACCGTCCTGCGCACCGCCCGGCCCCTCGGGGGCCTCCGGCTCCGTGCTCGTGTCGATCGGGACGTCGATGCTCACCTGGTATCCGGCGTCGACGTCACCGGTGACGGTCGCGAGCTGCATGTCCCAGCCATCGGAGAACACGTTGTCGCTCTCGAGCGTGATGGCGTCCAGGTTCTCCGCGGAGCCGTCGTACTGCGCCGAGGAGTACACCTGGGTGCTCACATCCTCCGGCAGGGCCAGCTGGGAGGTGAGAACGGCGTTGCCCGCATCGGTGATCGAGTCGATGTCGGGGAACACCTCGAAGTGGATGTGCGGCCACCTGCCCGAGTAACAGCCGGGGAAGATCGACGTGAACGTGACGGTGCCGTCCTCGCCCACCACCTGCACCCCGCGCAGGTAGGTCTCCTCCTCGAGCCCGTCGCCGTACATCGAGTATTCGCCCTGCGCATCGCAGTGCCACACGTACACGGCCGCACCGGTCATCGCAGCGCCCTCCTCGGCGAGGTCGGTCACGGTCATGGTGAGGGTGATCGGCGTCCCTTCGGCGACGGTGTCCGTGTCGATGCTCGAGCGGATGTCGCTGCGCTCGACCCCGCTGATCTCGAGCACATCGGCCCCGTTGGAGCCGTCTCCCGGGTAGGGCCCCGCGGTCTCGGTCGGCATCTCGGCATCGCCGGCGGTCCCGTCGGAGCCGCCGTCGGAGGCATCCGAGCCGCCCCCATCCGACGAGGCGGACCCGCTGGCGACGCCGCAGGCGGCGAGCACGAGGGCCGCGGCGCCGGCGCCGGCGACACCGATCGTGCGTCGCCGGCTCACGAGGGTCCCGAGGTCGAAGGCCAGGCCCTGGTCCTCGACGTCCTCGAGCGGCCGATCCAGGCGCCGGCCCTCCCAGACCGCGGACCGCTCGTCGGCGCCACCCGTGCCGGAGCCGCCTGCAGGATGCGACGTCTCGGAGCCTTCGGCGACGGCGGGGAAGGGACGGCCGACGCGACGGGCAGACGGGGAGCGGTGCGCGGCCCGGTTCGGGACGGTCAGGTCCTCCTGGTCGGAGGAGTCGGCGGGTGTGCTGGTCGGTTCTGTGGTGTTCATGGCGGGAACCGTAGGCACGGACCCTATGCGGTTCCTATGAATCCGATATGGACTGTCTTCGAGACCTCGTGGGCAGATCCACGAGGCGGTAGCGTCGCAGGACAGCACGCAGCACAGCACTCCCAGGCAAGGACTCCTGCCATGGCACCACCACCTGCCGATCCCCCTACCGATCCTCGGCCGACGCCGCTCGCGCGGCCCGACGGGTCCCCGATCCGCGCCCTGGTCGTGGACGACGAGGAGTACCTCAGCTCGCTGCTGCGCATGGCGCTGCGGCACGAAGGGTGGGATGCCCGCACCGCGGCGAACGGCCAGGAGGCCTTGAACCTCGTGCGGGAGTTCGGGCCGGATGTGGTCGTGCTGGACGTCATGATGCCGGGCATGGACGGCTTGGAGGTGCTCCGGCGCCTGCGAGCCGCCGAGAACGACGTGCCCGTGCTGTTCCTGACCGCGAAGGACGGCGTCGAGGATCGGATCACCGGGCTCTCCGCCGGCGGGGACGACTACGTGACCAAGCCGTTCAACCTCGAGGAGGTGCTCGCCCGGCTGCGCGGCATGGTCCGTCGGCACGTCGGGACCGCGGCGGGCCAGGATCCGTGCCTGCGCGTGGGTGATCTCGTCCTGGACGAGGAGTCCTACGAGGTCGAACGGGCCGGCGTGCCCATCGCCCTCACGGCGAAGGAGTTCGAGCTGCTGCGCTGCCTCATGCGCAACCCGCGCCGGGTGCTGTCCAAGGCGCAGCTCCTGGACAGGGTGTGGAGCTATGACTTCGGCGGCCGCTCCAGCGTCGTCGAGCTGTACATCTCCTACCTGCGCAAGAAGGTCGACAGCATCGGCGAGCCGATGATCCACACCGTGCGCGGGGTCGGCTACACGATCAGGCCGGCATGAGCAGGCTCTCCCGCTGGTCCCTGCGCCGGCGCCTCGTGATCGGGGTCGCCCTGCTGGTGGCCGCCGCGTTCCTCCTGACCGGGGTGACCACGCTGGTGTCCGTGCGGGCCTCGGCCCTGGACCGGCTCGATACGCAGGTCCTCTCCGGCCTGGACAGGTCGCTCAGGCCGAACGCTCCCGCCGCGGACGCGCCGGGAGCGGACGACCCCGGAGCGCCGCAGGACCCCGGCGCTGCCGGCGACCAGCCGCCCGCGCGCGTGGGGAGCCTGCACGTGCTGCTGCGGGCCGACGGCACCGCGGCCGCCTCGGCCTACACCGACGACACCGGCACCGAAGTCGCCCTCACCCCGGAGCAGGTCGGAATCCTCGCCTCCGCGCAGCTGGAGCCCCGTACCCCGACCACCGTCGACCTGGGCGGCACGATCGGCTCCCTGCGGGTCGCCGCCGACACCCGCGACGGAACCACCGTGATCTCCGGCAGCTCCCTCCAGGACGTCACCGCGACCACCACGGCCACCGCCGCGATCCTCGCCGCCGTCATGGGCGGCGTGCTGATCCTCGTCACCCTCGGCCTGGTCCTCGTGATCACCCGGGCCCTGCGTCCCCTCCGACGGGTCGCCGCCACGGCCCAGCGGGTCAGCGACCGCCCTCTGGCCAGCGGCGCCGTGGAGCTCCCCGATCGCGTCGATCCGGCGGACACCGACCCCCGCACCGAGGTGGGGCAGGTCGGGAGCGCGCTGAACGCTATGCTCCACCACATCGAGGGGGCGCTCACGGCCCGCCAGGACAGCGAGGAGAAGCTGCGGCGTTTCGTCGCCGACGCGAGCCACGAGCTGCGCACCCCCCTGACCTCCATCCGCGGCTACGCACAGCTCTCCCAGGGCGAGGGCGCCCCGATGACCCCCACCCAGGAGCGCTCACTCACCCGGATCTCCGCCGAGGCCGCGCGGATGAGCGCCCTGGTCGACGACCTGCTGCTGCTGGCCCGCCTCGACGCCGGGCAGCCCCTGCGGCGGGATCCCGTGGAGCTGACCCATGTGCTGATCGAAGCCGTCGACGATGCGCACGCCGCCGACCCCCACCGCTGCTGGCTGCTGGAGGTCGAGGAGTCCCTCGAGGTGCTCGGGGACGAGGACCGGCTGCGTCAGGTGCTCGTCAACCTCCTCGGCAACGCCCGCGCCCACACCCCCGAGGGGACGACCGTCACCGCCTCGCTGGACCTCGAGGGCGACGCGGCGGTCGTGCGGATCACCGATGACGGGCCCGGCATCGACCCGGAGCTGGGCGCCCGGCTCTTCGAGCGCTTCTCCCGCGGGGACGCGTCACGCACCCGCCGGGCCGGCGGCGCAGATGGCGCAGATGGCGCAGATGGCGCGGATGGTGCAGATGGCACGGCGGGGACCGACGGGACCGACAGCGGCGGGGACATCGGGGGCGCCGGTCTGGGGCTCTCGATCTCCGAGGCGATCATCCTCGCCCATGACGGACGGATCGGGGTGGCCAGCGAGCCCGGCCGCACCACCTTCACCGTCCGTCTGCCGCTGCTCAGCGACGAGGCACGGTGACCCCGCACGCCGCGCGCTCCCCGGAATTCCGTTGTCCCCGCCCGTGCGCACCCCGACAATGGCGCCATGACCGATGACCCGCCGACCGCCCGCACCATCCACCAGCATCCGCTCGCGTACCTGCTGGGGCTCGAGGGCGTCGCCCTGATGCGCGCCTTCACGGGCGAGTACGACCGGACGTTCACCGAGGCCCGGATCGCCGAGGTGCGCGAGCTGCTGGATCGGGCCGACGAGCTCGGTCCCGGTGTCGATGTCCCTGCGCTGCCGGTCTCCGACGGGTACGACGGCTGGGCGAGCAGCTACGACGGCGAGGCCAACGGCTGCTTCCCGATGCGCGACGACGTGCTCCTCCCGATGCTCGATTCCCTGCCTCCGGGCCGTGTGCTCGATGCCGCCTGCGGCACCGGCGCGGTGACGCAGCAGCTGGTCGAGCGAGGTCACGAGGTCATCGGGATCGACGGCTCCGAGGGCATGCTCTCCCGCGCCCGGCGCGCCGTGCCGGGCGCTCGCTTCGAGCTCGGCGACCTCACCGCACTGCCTCTGCCCGACGGGAGCGTCGACCACGTGGTGTGCTCCCTCGCGCTCACCCACCTGAGCGACCTGACCCCGTTCTTCGCCGAGGCCGCGCGGGTGATGCGCCCCGGCGGGCACCTCCTCGTGCTGGACACCCGCGGGCACTTCCTCGGCTCGGCCCTGTATCCGCTGGTCAAGGAGGCGCCCGACGGACGGGTCGGCCACATAGCCGGCTACCACCACGGGCTCGGCGACTACCTGCGCGCCGCCCTCCCCCTCGGTTTCGTGGTGCGGGCCTGCGAGGAGACGCATCTCGGCGACAGCATCGTCGGCCCGGAGGTGGAGGCGGCGCCCCTGACCCCCGGCCCGCCGAACATCTGGGAGCTGCACCCCTGGGCGCGCGACGCCGCGAACGCCGCCAAGGCCGGACAGAGCGCAGTGGTCGCCTGGGACTTCCAGCTCCAGCCGGAGCTCTGAGATCGAGGTCCACGATGGTCACGGCCCGTCGACCCTGGCATCGTAGGAGGATGTCCACGCCGAGCTCGTCCGCAGACCGTGAGTCGATCGAACACGCTCGAGGCCGTGTCCGCGCCGAGTTCGCCCGACGGATCGAGCAGGGCAATAGCGAGGCATCCTCGATCCATCTCGTCGCGATCGACCTGCAGCTCAGCCTGTCGGACTGCGCCGAAGCCGTCGGCCATCCGGGCCTGGTCCAGCACAGCGACATCGCGTGGAGGCTGGAAGAACCGGACACGTCAGGTCAGGCCCCGGGTGCAGAGACCGACGAGCCGCCCGATTGGCGCGAGGACCGGGTGGGCAGCGCCCTGGCCGGGAGGAACCCGACGGTGATGTCCCGCCTGCCGGGCGGCTTCGCCGTGATCGGTGACGTGCAGTTCCTCCCCGGCTACAGCGTGCTGATCACGGACCGTCCCGGCGTGGACCGGCTCTCCGATCTCCCCCGCGAGGAACGTGCCCGCTTCCTGTCGAGCATGGACCTGCTCGGAGAGGCCGTCGAGCAGGTGTGCGCCGCGCGCGATGCCGCGTTCCGTCGGGTGAATCTCGAGATCCTCGGGAACGCGGATGCGCTCCTGCACGCCCATGTCTGGCCCCGCTACGACTGGGAGCCCGCCGAGCTCATCACCCGGCCCGTCTGGCTCCACCCTCGCGAGAACTGGTCGGACCCTGCCCTGCGGCTCAGCACGGAGCACGACGGGCTGCGGGCGGAGCTCGCCGCCGCCCTCGATTCCCTGTCGTCGGCCTGAGCTGCTTCCTGCTGGTCAGAGCCCTCAGACCCTGCCCAGCACCTCGTCCAGCCCGGCGATCCTCGCCGACCCGGCGAGAACGCGACGCCGACGGTCCAGCTGGAGGGCCGGAAGTCCAGCGGCGAGCGCGCCGCGCAGGTCGTTCTCGAGGTCATCGCCGACGTGCAGGACGGCGCCGGGGTCCGTACCGAGCGCCGTGCACACCGCCAGGTAGGTGGCCGGATCGGGTTTCTTCGCCCCGAGGCGCTCGCTGGTCCAGACGCCCGCGACCCAGGGGGCGAGGCCGAGTGCGCGGACCTTGCGCTGCTGACGCTCCTCCGGCCCGTTGGTGAGGATCGCGACGGGAAGATGCCGGTCGTGCAGCGCCCGCAGCGTCGGGACGGCGTCGGCGAACCCGACCCACTCCTCCTCGTAGACCTCGAGGAACCGGTCATAGAGGCGATCGCACTGCGCGTCGTCGGCGGTCGCGGCCTCCTCGGGCCGTCCGAGGTCCGCCAGCAGGTGCCGGATCCGCAGGCGCCGGTACTCGGCACGGTCGATCTCGCCCGCGTGCCGTCGGCCCTTGAGGTGCTCGGCCGTGCGCTCCCAGGCGGCGGCCGTCTGCGGGTCGAGCGTCGCGCCGAGCTCCTCGACCAGCCGTGCCAGCCCCCGTCGTGCCGACTCGAGATGGTCGAACAGGGTGTCGTCGAGGTCGAGGATGACCGCCTGTATCCGCGGGGCGCTCATGCCCCCTCGCCCGCCTCGGGCACCCGGAGCACGAGCTGGCTCTCCGGCGGCAGCACGTACTCGTCGTCGCAGCGATATCCGCGCAGCCACACCGTCCCGTCGACGACCCGCAGGTAGAAGCCCTTGGGGACCTCATGGTCCGCGCTCAGCGGCTCGGAGAGGACATGGAGTGCGCCGGTGGGCACACGCCCGGCGGAGAGCACCGCGTCGGGCGCCTGCTCCTGCTCGGTCATCGCGAGCCGCAGGAAGGGTCCGGTCCGCAGGGGGCACGGCCGGAGGCCCGCAGCGACGGTTGCATCGAGAATCTGTGGAAGCGTCCCGCCCTCGGGAAGCCCGAGCTCGGCGACGCTGCGCCGGGTGACGTGCACCGTCTGCTCCGTGCGATCGTCGAACGCGCTGTGCTCGAGCAGCATCTCGGCATAGGAGTTCAGCGCGACCCCCTGCGCCGCCAACGCCTCCCGCAGCGCGTCTCGGGAGACGCCGCCGATGACCAGCTGCCGCTCGGGTTCTGTCATGGGGCCAGTATCCCCGGCGCGTGAACGCCCACTCGGTTCGACATGTCCAGCGCGGCCACGTCACTGGTCTGCCAGGCTTCCGCACGGCAGTCTGGGGCGGTGACTCGGAACCAGAACGCGCATGCTGATCATCCCGTCCCCACCCGCAGCGGCGGATGGGGCCCTCCCACGCTCGCCACACGACGAAGCCGAGGAACCACCGCCCTCCGAGGAGCGGTCTCGGTGACCGCGGCGACCGCCCTGCTCGCGAGCCTCGGCGCCTGCTCGTTCTGGAAGGACGGCCTCCAGGTGGACGTCGTCGACACCGCGCCGACCTCGACCGTCGTGCCGGACGAGGACGCCTCGCAGACCGCCCTCGCGCTCAGCGCCTCCCTGTTCACCTCGGCCGACGGCGCGATCGTGGCCACCGAGGACACCGTCGACGCCCTCGCCCCGCTCAGCGCCGCCTCCGGCCTCCCGCTGCTGCTCGGCACCGATCAGGCCGTCGCCGATGAGGTCGAGCGCCTCGGTGCGGACACGGTCGTCACCGCGGAGGGCACCGATGTCTCGACCCTCGGCGACAGCCTCGACGTGGTCGAGATCGATCCCTCCGCCGACGACGCCGACGACCTTCCCGAGATCACCGGCGACGAGGAGGCCCCTGCCGTCTCGATGTTCGTGGATCCCGATCGGACGGGCCCCGCGCAGACCGTCGCCCGCGCGGAGATCGAGGCGGCCGGCGGCACCGTCACCGAGATGCCCGGCGGCGACCCGGGCCTCAGCAGCGACAGCGTGGCCGCGACGAAGAGCGCCGCCGGGGATGACCCGTCGGCCGGGATCCTCGCCCTCGGCGCCTCCTTCGGCGCGGCCGACGACTGGGCCGCAGCCCTGCACACCGCGGCGACGGCCCCCGAGCTGCCCGGCGGCGGGCAGACCGTCTTCCCCGGCCGGCGCATGATCGCCGCCTACGGCTCCCCCGGCGTCCCGTCACTCGGGATCCTCGGCGAGCAGGGCCTCGAGGAGTCCATCGACCGTGTGAAGGGCCTCGCCGACGACTACACGGGCCTGACCGACGAGCCTGTCGTCCCGGCGTTCGAGATCATCACGACCCTCGCCTCGTCCGAGCCCGGGGCCGACGGGGACTACTCCACCGAGCTCGACCCCGAGAAGATCCGCGAGTGGGTCGACGCCGCCGGGGAGGCCGGGGTGTACGTCGTGCTGGACCTGCAGCCCGGCACCAGCGACTTCCTCTCCCAGGCCAAGCTGTACGAGGACCTGCTCAAGGAACCCCATGTGGGCCTCGCGCTCGATGCGGAATGGCGGCTGAAGCCAGGTCAGAAGCACCTTGAGCAGATCGGTTCGGTCTCGGCCGACGAGATCAACGAGACCGCGCAGTGGCTCGCCGACCTCACCGCCGAGAACGACCTGCCGCAGAAGGCGTTCATCCTCCACCAGTTCAGCCTCTCGATGATCTCGGACCGGCAGGACGTCGACACCTCCCACCCCGAGCTCGCGATGGCCGTGCATGCGGACGGTCACGGCACGCCCGACGCCAAGCTCGAGACCTGGAACGCCCTGCAGAACGACCTGCCCGACGGGATGTTCATGGCCTGGAAGAACTTCTACGACGAGGACACCCCGACCTTCAGCCCCGAGCAGACCTACGAGGTGGAGCCGCGCCCGTGGTTCGTGTCCTATCAGTGAGCCGCCTGATCAATGGTGAGTTCTGACCACAGGCGTCGTGCGGGACGGCCACGTATCGGCGGCAGTTCCGGGAGGGTGCGGACGTGGATGATGCATGCCGTGAGGCAGAGGCGCCGTGCAGCTCCCAGCCGGTCAATGCCTACCAGTCCAGCATGGTGCTCAAGTCCCCGGAGGAGCAGCTCGAGCTGGCGCACGTCGACTGGGAGACGAAGAGCGGCCTCATGGCCTTCCGCCCCATCGAGTAGCAGCGGGCGATGCCCCGCCCGCGTCCCGTCGGCGAGCTATCGTCGCCATCGAACCCGCCCAGATCGATGAAGGAGACGACCATGCGAGGCTGCGGACCCGGCGGGTGCACACTCCACGCACGCGAGCTGAACCACAACTTCATCGGGTAGGTGTTCACGGTCGATCTCGAGCACGGCGTCGAGTTCATGTCCCGCATCGACGGGGTCCGGTGGGGACACTCAGGCGAGATCCGGGTGATGGTCCCCGTTGCGATCAACGACGCCGGTGATCGATTTCTCGACGTGGACCGCAACACGCAGATCCTCGTTCGGAACTCCGACGACTCGGGTAGCTGAGCGCGGCTTCTGATGCGGCCTCGCACCCCGTTCCTGCCGGTTGCTAGCCTGCAGGGATGAGTCGGGCGAAGTATGGAGGCAGACAGCGGTCGACGCTAGGTTGGGCGCTCGCGGCGGGAGCCGTCACGGCGGTGAGTGTATTGACCCTCTACAGCTGGGCCGAGACCAGAGAAGAAACCAGAGAGACTGTCTCGGGTCTCTATGTGCGGGTCGCGCAGCACGAGAACCCCGGCAGCGACATCGACGTCACGTCGACGCACCGCGTCCGCAAGACGCTGTACCAGGTGTCCGGCACGATGACCCACGGGGATGCCGGGCCCGTCGACTTCGACTGCATGGCGTACTCCGACCTCCACGGTGGCTGGGGTGCAGAAATGGGCGATGAGGTCACCCCGAAGTAACGCAGGGCTCGCAACCACGGGCCGCAATCCGCAGAGAGTCCGCGGAGCCCGGGTCGCACCAGTACGAGCCTGTAGCGAATCGGCAGGCCAACCGATGGATACCGGGCGAGACAAAAACCTGCTGAACCCCGATCACGCTACGTGTCGTACCAGTGAGCGTCCTGCTCACGGAGAGAATCGACTATGGGGCTGGGGAGCCGTGATCAGCAGCCAAGAGCCTCCGGGTAGCTCCGAGCTCACCGGTTCGCGTCACGACGAGCGATGTGAGCTCCAGGTAGCATCGCCACATGGGCATCCTCATCGACATCGTTGCAGACATCGTCGCCGGGCTGCTCTTGCCGTCTCAGAAGCGGCGCCGGAGGCCTGCGGGTCGGCCCGCAGGAAGTTCCACGAAGCCCAATCGAGCCCGCACACCTCAGTAGCAGAACAACAGTCCACCAGAACGAATCAGAGTCGGCCCGGTAGGCCTGAGCGCAGATCACACGGCGTGTCGCGGCGATGAGCGGTCGTCCCTGGACCGGCTCAATTGGCCTGGGCGGTGCTGCACGGGCCCGACAATGGACACATGCAGCGATCCCGAGTCCACGTCATGGGGGCCTCCGGCTCCGGAACCACCACCCTGGCGAGCGCCCTGGCCGACCGCTGGGCCGTGCCGCACGCCGATTCTGACGACTACTTCTGGATCCCGTCCCGACCGCCCTTCACACACAAGCGGCCGACGGACGAGCGGCTCGCGCTGATGCACGACGTCTTCGTGCCGCGCGAGGCCTGGGTGCTGTCCGGGTCGATGCTCGGCTGGGGCGAGGACGTCCTCGCGCAGTGCGACGCCGTCGTCTTCCTGACCCTGGATCCACAGGAGCGACTGCGCCGCCTCGAGGCCCGCGAGAACGTTCGTCGGGAGGGCCAGGAGATCGATCAGGCCGCCTGGACGGAGTTTCGGGACTGGGCGCTGGGCTACGACGACCCCACCTTCAGCGGGCGCAGCCGGGCAGGCCACGAGGAATGGCTCGACGCCCTGGCGAAGCCCGTGCTGCGTCTGGACAGCGCCC
>NZ_JBQSXM010000018.1:0-54078 GCF_052378285.1 Brachybacterium sp. AOP3-A1-3
CGGCATCCGCCCTCCTGCGCAGCCACCCACGCACCGTCGATATCCCCCTCCCACAGCAGGGAGGAGACCAGCGCAGTGCAATCCCCTCCGCGAGAGCACGTGCCCAGCTCCTTGAGCACGGAAAGCGCTCGGTCACGCCAGCGCGTGAAGTCTGCGCCGGTGCCGCTCTTGAGGCTTCTGTACGTGAAGGTCCCGGGTGCATCGGTGAAGTTCTTCCACAGCAGCTCGCCCGCGAGATCCACACGGCCCGCCTCTCGATGGATGCTGGCAGCAAGCTCCAGCAGGCTCACGTCGGAGCCACACGTCCCAAGACCACGGTCGATCCATTCCAGCGCCTCGTCCGCACGACCTTCCCGGTGCAGAAGTCCGGCGATGCGCAGGTAGTCATGGGACACCTCAGCGTGTTCCGTGAGCACCTCGATCAGCTGGTCCGTCCCGCCGAGCACCTCGGCGACCTGCTCCCGCAGGTACCGCACCGCGAACCGCCCGCCGTCCTCCTGCTCACCGCGAGCGGGCAGCCCTCTCCATCGCTCCGCCAGCAGGTCTCGATAGGTGTGCAGGCCACCTTCACCCAGGATCTCGGCGTACTCCGAAGCGGCATCGAAGAAGACTTCCGTCCAGCTGTCCACCGCCTGCTCGACGAGAGTGGCGGCGAGAGCGTCGGGATCAGGGGCCACCGACTTGCTCGCCCGCAGATGGATCTCCTCGATCTGCTGCAGAACCATCACGAGCCCGCCGTCGGAGTCATCAGCACACTGGCCGAACTCGCCGACCAGATCGAGAGCGAACAGCGTCAACCGGGCGGCTGAGGCTGCGAACCCTTCCTCGATGAGTTCCCCGACCTCGTCGAGCACCTCGCCGATGCCCCAGAAATAGTCTCCGGCGTCCCGGTAGTGCACGAAACCCTCGACAGAGAAGGCTTCGACCAGCGCCGATCTCAGCGGCGCCTCATCGAACGCCGTGGCCGCCGGTGCCCCGGCCTCGACGAGCAGTCGCGCGCGGAGCATCGCATCCACTCGAGTTGCCGCCAGCAGCTCGCCCACCAGCCTGCCCACCGGCAGCTGCGCGAGATGGGCACGAAGCAGCTCGTCCTCCTCGTCACCTGCTCGTGGCTCAACGTCTCGTGTGCCCTCCCCGGATGCGGAGCCGACGACGGTCACCTCGGGCTCCGGGGAACTGGATCCGGACACATCTGGGGTGTCCTCGGAGTCCACCTCCAGCCAGCGCAGCAGCACGGCGACCATGTGCTTGCAGACGTCCCAGTCCTCCGCGAAGGGACAGGTGCAGCTACCGAGGAATCCACGCTCCGCCAGTTCGATCTCCACCTCGTAGTCCTCGGATCCGGTGACGACCGCAGCGACATGCCTCGTGGTATGCCCGAGCAGGCGCACTCGCCCGTCGGCCGCGTAGCGACGGCCGCGTTCGAAGAGGACGTCACCCACCCGGTCGCTGAGCACATCCACAGAGATCTCCGACTTCCGCATACGGCAAGTCTGACGCACCCCTCTGCCCAGGGAGCCCCCCCGACCAGGACGTGGGCGATCAGCGGTGCACATCGCGTTCTACCAGCCCGACACCGCGCACCACCCCCGCTCGAGCATCAGTTCCAGACCGAACCGCTGCGAGGAGAGCGGAACCGCTGCGGAAGAGCTCCTCGACACCCTCAACACCTGGCTCGCACCTGCTGGTTCTCGGACAGGGCGTGGTGGACGAGTTCTCGGACAGAGCGTGGTGCACGGCGCGCTCAGGCCTTCGCCCAGCCTCCCCGCCTACGCTGACCGGAGTCGTCCAGCCCGCGGCCGCCTGCGCGCCGCCGCGCTGACCACCCAGAGCATCAGGAGGCATCCATGACGGGCAACGGGGCATTCGTCGAGGTCGACGTGGCAGCCGGCCGCGTGCGTGGCGCATGGCGAGGGGAGCCCGGCGCGGCGGGCGCGTCCGCCGCGTTCCTCGGCATCCCGTTCGCCGAGGCGCCCGTCGGCGAGCTGCGGTTCGCCGCCCCGGTGCCGAAGGCTCCATGGGCCGGGGTGCTCGACGCGCTCGAGCACGGGCCCACTCCGCAGCGCGGCGATCCCGGCATCACGCTGATCCCCGAGCCGAGCATCCCGGGCGACGCGACCCTGAACCTCAACGTGTTCACGCCCTCCCCCGACGCCGGGGAGGAGAGCCCCGCGCTGCCGGTGCTGGTGTGGATCCATGGCGGCGGCTTCGTCTCCGGGTCCGCGGCGAGCCCCTGGTACGACGGCCGCGCCTTCACCCGCGACGGGGTGGTCGTCGTGACCGTCTCGTACCGGCTCGGGTTCGACGGCTTCGGCTGGATCGAGGATGCGCCCTCGAACCGCGGGGTGCGCGACTGGCTGCTGGCGCTGGAGTGGGTGCGCGAGAACATCATCGCGTTCGGCGGCGATCCGGACCGCGTCACCCTCGCCGGGCAGTCCGCCGGGGGCGGCGCCGTGCAGACGCTGCTCGGCATGGGCGCGGCCCAGCATCTCTTCCACGGTGCCGTCTCGATCTCGGGCGCGACCGCGGATGTCACGCTCGAGCGCGGCGAGACGTTCGGGCGGGCGCTCGCCGCGGCCCTCGGCGTCGAGCCGACCCGCGTCGGGTTCAGCACGCTCAGCGAGGAGCGGATCCATGAGGCGGAGAAGGAGGCGACCGCGATGACCCCGGCGACGCTCCCGAGCCTGCTCGAGCACGGCCTGCCGCTCGGCCCGACCATCGACGGCGAGCTCATCCTCCGGCCGACGGACGAGTCGCTCGCCGCTGGCGTCGGCGCCGACAAACCGCTGGTGCTCGGCACGACCGACGACGAGTTCTCGATGGTCTTCGCCCAGAACGCGAGAAAGATGCGCATGATCCCGAAGTCGTTCCTGCTGCGCAAGCTGGGGATGCCGAAGCAGACGATGAAGCCCTACCTCGCCGCGAGCGCCGAGGTCGCCTCCCGCGGCACCGCCCGTATCGGCGGACGCTTCCTCACCGACCGCATGTTCCGCACGGCGCTGCTGCGCACGGTCTCTGCCCGCCAGGACGGCCAGCGCGTCGCGGCCGACGCTGCGCAGGCCGCCATGGACCGCGGGGTCTCAGCTGCAGCACGCAGCGAGGCTCCGACCTGGGTGTACCGGTTCTCGTGGCCGTCGGGGGTGTTCGGCTTCGCCCAGCACTGCCTCGACGTGCCGTTCTTCTTCGACTGCCTGGGCTCGCCCATCGGCATGGATGCGCTCACCGGCCCGAATCCTCCGCAGGAGCTCGCCGACGACGTCCACGCCGCAGCCGTCGCCTTCATCGCCGGCGGCGATCCGGGATGGGAGCAGTACACCGAGCCCGGACGCTCGACGCAGATCTTCGACACCCCGACCTCGCAGGTCGCCTACGGGTATCGGAGCGTGCGACCGTTGCTGTGACGGGACCTGCGGCCAACGCACGGGAGGGAGCTCACCACCCATGAGCATCAGACTGCTGCGCTTCCAGGCCGAATAGTTCCGACTCGCACCCGGCGGCGACGTCAGGGAGCTCTCAGCGCTCCCACCCCGTGACCAGGACCGGTCTGGCCGCGTAGGTGGCGACCGGATTCGCCAGCGGGCTGGGTTCGTGCTGCCCGGTCGAGACCAGCTGCAGGCCCGGAAGGCGCGTGACGAGGGCCCGGAAGGCTTCGTCGAGCTCGACCCGGGCGACCTGCTGCCCGATGCAGCCGTGCGGGCCGTGCCCGAAGGCGACGTGCCCCCGAGCATCGCGACGCACGTCGAAGGCGTCCGGGTCCTCGAACCGTCGCTCGTCGCGGTTCGCGGAGACCGTCGAGACCGAGACGGTCGTTCCGGCCGCGATGGTGCGATCCGCGATCTCCACGTCCTCGGTGGCGGTGCGGGGGAACACGGTGAGGAACATCGTGCAGAAGCGCACGATCTCCTCGACGGCCCCTGGCACGAGATCGGGGTCCGCGACGAGGGTCCGGTACTGCTCGGCACTGTCCAGGAGCGCGACCGTGCCGGTCGAGATCATGAAGGCGACCGTGTCCCGACCGGACATGCTCAGCATGTGCAGCAGCCCCTCGACCTCGGCGGCGGAGAGGTCGTCGTTCGCGAGCAGGTCGCTGATCACGTCCTCCCCCGGATCCGCTCGCCGCACCTCGATCGCCTCCCGCAGCAGGTCGTGCCGGTCCTGGGGCGGGGCGCCGTGGACGAAGCACTGCGCGTAGCGGTCCACCAGATCGTCGCTCACCCCGAGCACGAGCGCGTGGACCCGGATCGAGATCGGCTCGGCGAAATGCTCGAGCAGATCCGCGACGGGGCCGGCGGCGATCAGGTTCTCCAGCTCCTCGGCCACGATCTCCGCGATGCGCGGCCGGTGCGTCCGCCCTGCCCGCACGGAGAAGCGTCCCGTGACAGCCTTACGCAGCCGCCGGTGCTCCTCACCGTCGAGTCCGAGGATGTTCGTGCTGGCCACGGCGAGCGCGCCGGCATCGTCCAGCGGGCCGCCGGGGAACCCGTCGTCGAGCTGGGCGTCGCTGCGGGGCATGCGCTGGGGCTGCTGGCTGAAGCGCCGATCGGACAGCACCTCCTTCGCCTCGTCGTACCGGGTGACGAGCAGGCCCTCATGCCCGTCCCGGAAGTCCAGCGGCACGAGCGCGTCGGCGTCGCGCCACCGCGCGAACTGCGCCGACGGCTGCGTCGGCATCGAGTCCGCGGGGAGCACGCGCGCCCCGTGGCCCAGGGGGCATGCGGTCATCGTGGGGTCTCCTGGCTCGCTCCGTGTCTCCGGGACACGGGTCAGCCCGTGACCCTGATGGCGCGGGACGGACACAGGGCCTCGGCATCGCGCACCGCGGTGCCGCCCTCGGACTCCGGATCCTCTGCCGCGTTCGGATCCAGGAGCACGACGAGGCCGTCGTCATCCTGGTCGAAGACGTTTGGTGCGGTGAGCGCGCACTGCCCCGCCCCGACACACACTGCTCGGTCGACATCGATCTGCATCATGGCCTGCCTCCCCGTCCGGGTATCTCGGAGGAACCACGATATGCCGCCAACGGTCGCAGAACACGGAGTATCTTGGGCATCTCGCTGAGGATGTTGCTCCATCGATCCCCACGTCGCCACCACCGCTGCCATCGCCCCGCCGCCAGCACCAGCACCAGCACCAACACCAGCACCACTGTCATCGCCACCGTCACCGCGAATCGAGGCACCAGCCGACATGCCGAGCCCCGACCCCGCCGTGCGACTCCGTGACCGCTTCCCGACGCTGCGGCTCGCCGGCGTCGCCGCGGAGAGGTATCCGCGGTTCATCAACCCCGTCGTCGACCCCCATCACCTCGACGTCCTGCTCCTGACCTTCGTGCTCTCCGGGCAGGGGCACCACCTCATGGGGGCCACGACGCAGAAGATCGTCTCCCCGTCGGTCTCGGTCACGGCACCCGGGCAGACCCACAGCCTCGTCACCGACGACAACGGGCTCGAGGTTGTGAACGTCTTCCTCGACCCCGATCTCCACCCGCTGCCGAACCTGCAGCCCCCGCACGACGAGGCCCTGGCGGCCTTCCTCCCCCTGCCCTCGGCCCCGCAGGTGGTCACCACCGACCTCGCACAGGTCGAACTGGCACCGTCGGACACGATCGCACCGCTGCTCGATCTGCTCGTGCAGGAGACGGAGCATCCGCGGAGCCTCGACCTGCTGTCCTCGCTGCGCACCGCGCTGCTCGCCACCTGCGCACACGCCGTGATCGCCCGCGGGCTCATCAAGGCGACCACGTGGACCCACCCGTCGGACGACCGTGTGCTCGCCGTGCGCGACTGGCTCGACCGGCATTACCGCGAGCCGCACACCCTGGCCTCGCTCGCGCAGCGCGCCCAGCTCGAGCGCACCTACTTCTCCTCCCGCTTCACGAAGGTCGTCGGACTCCCCTCGAGCGAATACATCGCGCGTCTGCGCATCCGCTACGCCCTCAGCCTGCTCCAGGCGACCGACGAGCCGATCGCCGCCATCGCCCGGAGCAGCGGCTTCCACGACCTGTCGAACTTCGGCCGCACGTTCAGCCGGCTCATGGGGAGGCCGCCGCGGCAGTTCCGCGCGGAGACCCGGAGCGTCCGCCACGACGCGTCGGACGGCGGCGAGGGCGCCAGCTGACCGCCCACCGGCCATCCAGGCTCGCCGTGGCAGGATGCCCGCACTGCATGATGTGAGCATGGATGAGGGAGGTGGATCATGGCCTGGATCGTCGACGTGGTGATCGCGCTGATCCTGCTGGGCACCACGGCCTCCGGCCTGAGGTCGGGTTTCGCCGCAACCCTGGGAGCGCTGGCAGGTCTCGCCGCCGGGGCGTGCGCGGCCGTATGGGCCATGCCCTTCGTCTCCGACGCCATCGATCCTCCGTGGCGCCTCGTGGCGGTGATCGGCACGCTCATCGCGCTGCTCGTCGTGGGCAGCGGCATCGGCGGCCGGATCGGTCACGCGGTGCGGCGCGGAGCCGATCGCCTGCACCTGGGGGTCATCGACCGCCTCCTCGGCGGCGCTCTCGGGCTCGTGATCGGGCTGGTCGTGGTCTTCCTGGCCGGGAGCGTCGTCGCCGGATCCGACGTCTCCGGCTCCGACCTCCCCGCCCTCACGACCGCTGTGGACTCCTCCCGCGTGCTGCAGTTCGTGGACCAGGTGACGCCCTCGCTGTTCGACGGCGTGCTCGCTCGGCTCCGCTGACACCTGCGGGGTGACTCGCAGCGGTGCATGGTCCGTCGTGCGGCGCTGATTTCCCGCTGCCGGACATCCCATGGTGGTGCGTCACGAGGTGCTCGTACACCGCCGAGTGTCGCTGCCGCCTCCCGGGATGTGAAGTAGTGCAGCAGTGCCCCGTGTACCCCCGATACCCAGCTCGAAATGCTCAGGAGGAGCGCAGCACTGCGTTTGCGATCAGCAGGTCGAGGCGACGCACATCGATGTGCTTGCCGACATTGATCTTGATATGGCCGGCTCGCGTCCAGAGCTCGATCTCCGCATTCAGGTCCAGGGGGCCGGCGTTCTCCGAGGACCACATGTTGATCGCCGAGTACGGCAGGGAGTAGATCTCCACCTTCTTTCCCCGGAGCCCCTGGGCGTCCCTGACGATCAGCCTCTTCGTCGTGAAGACGGCAGAATCGCGGAACGTCTTGTACGCCGCGATCGCGCGCTCCTCCGGGACGAGCAGCGGCGTGACATCTCCTGGGACCGGGCACTCCTCAAGGAAGGTCCACGAGGTGATCGCAGCAACCGACGTGTCCATAACTGACTCCTTGACTTCGATGAACGACCTGTTCAGCAGGGATCGCTGGGTCTGTGACCTGCACTCAGCGAAGAGTAGCGGCGGGCACTGACACCCGGATAGTGCCTCACGCCCCTGTGTCGAGCACCGTTCTCGTCGCGAGATGGTCGCTGCTCCCGGCCCGGAACGAGGTCGAGGAGGCGACGTCGAGACCTCGGGTGAAGACGTGGTCGATCCGGGCGACGGGAGCGCTCGCGGGCCAGGTGAATCCCGGCGAGATCCCGGTGGGACGCACCCAGTCCGCAGCAGCGCGCAGCGGTCGCAGCGCGGGATCCGTGGAGGCGGCGTTGAAGTCGCCGACCACCAGGACCCGCTCCGAGCGATCTGCGGCGATCACGTCGGCGACCTGGGAGAGCATCTCGTCGCGCCCCTCCTGCTTGCCGAGACGCACGGAGGCCGCGTGCACCAGGTACAGGGAGACGTCCCCGGCAGGAGCCTGGACGGTCACGCGCGCCGCGCGCTTCCACCCCAGCCCCAGCGAGAGCGGTTCGCCCGCGCCGAGCGGGTACCGGCTCCAGATCCCCTCCGTCCCGACCTCGTACCGGTAGGGGTAGTCGGCATCGAGGACCGACTGCGCCGCCGCCCGGCTGTCGGCATCGAGCTCCGTGAGAGCGATGACGCCCGCGCCCTCATCGACCGCGGCCCGGGCGGAGTCCGCGGCGGTCCCGGATTCGGCCCTGACGTTCTGGGCGACGACGACCATCGGGTCGCCCTGTGCATCGGAGCCGACACCCGGCATCGCGGGGACCATCGCTGCGGCCCAGAGGAGTGTCGGCACCAGGAGCACGACGATGCTGCGGCGAGCCGACCACACCGCGAGGATCAGGCAGAGCACGAGCGGGATCGCCAGCCACGGAAGCAGGACAGCACCGATCGTTCCCGCCACTCCGGGGATCCAGCCGCAGACGATCAGCGCGACGAGCACCACCGCGAGGACGACCCCGATCCGTCCGCGCCGTACGAGGTGGCGGGCCGGCTCCGGCGTGGGCAGGGCATCCGACGAAGGCGCGTCCGACGGCGGGGCAGAAGACATGGCGAGCTCCTCACGAACGGACGGATCGTCGGCAACCGAGCGGCACCTGGGGCGCGGCGCGACGAACGCGAAGACGCTCCCCGCTGCCGGGCACCCCCGTGCCGAAGCCATACTGTATGGCGTCCTCACCTGGGAAGGCCGGATGGAACGTCCTCTCGCACCGACCCTCCACATCATTGCCACAGAACCCTGGTCGTGAGCTCGGATGTTCCCCACCCGCGACGTCCTGGACGCCACGGACCGCGTCCGCATGGAGCCACTCGAGAAGCGGTGGCTCTCCGCCGTCGAACGGTGCATTCCGACGGAGCAGCACCGCTAGACGTTTCGGTTATTTCGAATAAAATGGGGGTCAGAGCTCCAGGAGGACCGATGACTGCCGCCGCCCACCGCCGTACCCCCGAGACCTACGTACCCCGAGACGAAGAGCATGGCCAGCTTGTCGATCTCGTCGCGGCGCTCCGTGCACGAGGGACCGACGTGGCAGCGCAGCCTGCACTCGTCACTGCTGCCGGCGATCGCCTCGACCTGCCGTCGGACGTCGCAGACGCCTTCGAGCAGATCGTTCGCCACCTCGCCGAAGGCCACGGGGTCACAGTGGTCCCCCACCAGCGACTGCTCACCACTCAGGAAGCCGCTGACCTGCTCAACATCTCGCGCCCCACCTTCGTGAAGCTTCTCGAGCAGGGTGAGCTCCCGTTCGAGATGCGTGGCCGCCACCGTCGGGTGCGCCTCGAGGACGTCATCGAGTTCCAGGAATCGCTACGACAGGACCGTGCTGACACCTTGGACACGATGCAGCACGATGGCCAAGCCGACGGTCTCTATGACCTGCTGGACGGCCCGACACCCTCGACACGTTGAGCTGAGCGTTGTTCACCGTCACCCTCGATGCGTGCGTTCTCGTGCCGATCACGCTCTGCGACACGATCCTGCGTATCGCCGAGACGGGTGCCTTCGGAGTTCGATGGTCGGCTTCGATCCTCGGTGAGACCGAACGGACACTGGTGAACAAGCTCCATGTCCCACCAGCGTCTGCGGCGAAACGCGTCGGCATGATGCGTAGAGCATTCCGCTTCGCCGAGGTTGACGACTACTCAGCCATCGAGCCCTTGCTCACGAACGATCCGAAGAATCGACATGTCCTCGCGTGCGCGATCAGGGCACAGGTGCACACCATCGTCACCTTCAATCTCAAGGACTTCCCTGCTCCAGCGCTCGCACCGTGGGAGGTTGAGGTCGTCCATCCCGACACATTCCCCCTGAACCAGCTCGATCTCGCCCCGGCACACGTCACCACGGCCATCGAACACATGCTGTCCTCCTTCAAGAGCCCTCCGCGAACGATCGACGAGCTCCTCGGGTCGCTAGCGAGGTCCGGAGTGCCGGGCTTCGCCGACGAGCTACATCAGCACGTCACGGAGGGCTGACAGCAAAACGTCGCCCACCGCGAGCGTGCGCCCTCACCCCTTGAGCCCCGAGAACGCGAGCCCCTCGATCACCCGGCGCTGCATGAGGATGAACAGGATCAGGAGGGGGGCCATCGCCATGAGCGAGGCGGCCATCATCACGGGGTAGTCGATGACGTACTGCCCGTTCAGTGACGCGATGCCGACGGAGAGCGTGCGGCGCTCCGCGCGGCTGGTCACCACCAGCGGCCACAGCAGGTTATTCCAGGCGGCGAGCACGGTGACGATCGCCAGTGCGCTGATCGACGGGCGGGCCAGCGGGAGCATCACCTTCCAGAAGATCTGGAAGGGGTTCGCGCCGTCCAGCCGCGCCGCCTCCTCCAGCTCATCGGGAAGGTTCACGAAGAACTGCCGCATGAGGAACGTGCCGAAGGCGCTGAAGATCGTCGGCGCCACGATGCCCGGCACGGTATCGAGCCAGCCCAGGTTCTGGACGATCTGGTACGGCGGGATCAGGTACGCCTGGTTGGGGATCATGAGGATCATGAGGATCGAAGGGGATGGGCGGTTGCTCCTCGACACGCTGGCGGAGTCCTTGCACGTCACGGTCGTGACGGCCGCGGGCTCCTGACGCAGCGCGGTCTCGCACGCAGGGCCATCGACCGCCCGGTGGAGACTTGGCAACGCTCTCCACACCCTCCCGACCTGCGCCCCTACACTCGCGCCATGACTACGACGTCCCTGATCACCGGCGCCAGCTCCGGCCTCGGCACCGAATACGCCCGCCAGCTCGCTCGCCGCGGCGACCACCTCGTGCTCGTGGCCCGTGACAGCGGCCGGCTCGAGGCTCTGGTCGCTTTGCTCCAGCGCGCGGGGGCCGAGGATGTCGAGGTCCTGAGCGCGGACCTGTCCTCGATGGACGGCATCACCACCGTCACCGACCGCCTCATGGATACTGCGCGACCGGTGGACACGCTGATCAACAGCGCAGGCTTCGGCCTCCCGCTCGCTTTCGAGAAGAACGACATCGAGGACGAGGTGCGCCACCTCCGGCTCCACGACGAGGTGCCCATGCGGCTCATGCATGCCGTGCTGCCCGGCATGCTGGCACGGCGCTCCGGCGCGATCCTCACCATCTCCTCGGTCTCGGCTGTCACCCCACGGTCCACCTACGCCGCCTCCAAGGCCTGGCTGGTGATGTTCTCCCGCTGGGCGAACAGCTACTACGGCCCCCGCGGAGTCACCGTCACGGCCGTGTGCCCCGGATACACCCACACCGAGTTCCATGAGCGGCTGGGCCTCGCGAAGGGCGAGGAAGGCATCCCCGACTGGCTGTGGCTCGATGCCCCGCGGGTCGTCGAAGAGTCGCTGCGGGACGTGAGCCGAGGCAGGGCCGTCTCCGTGCCGAGCAAGCGCTACAAGGCGATCTACAACGCCGCGCGCTTCGCCCCCACCGGGCTCATGGCCAAGCTGGCTGCGCGGGGGCGCTGAGCGAGCCTCAGGAGGCGGTCGCCTCCGGGAGCCTCTTCGCGGTCCGTGCCCGCGCCGTCTCCCGCTCCACCTCGCGGTCCTTCGGCGGAGCCGAGGTCACCAGATCCGCCAGCAGATGCTCGGTGACGTGGGCGATTTCGGCGACGGCGCCCTCGAACACCACCGCGTTCGTCTGGGACGGCTTCGGCATCCCGCTGACTGTCAGCACGTACTACAGCGCGGCGTCATGCACCTCCTGGGAAGTCGCTTTCGGGGCGACATTGTGGAGCGGACTGATGTTCCGGCACCTGCCACAAGGCTGGCACGGGCCGACGGGAGCGGCACGGGCTGCCACGCAGGAGTCGTTCCGTCGGCCCCGTACTGGAGGGCCGAGGCCCCACGGGGACCGGCTCCGCAGCGCTCCCCTGCAGTCCACTGAGGACGCTCAGCGAGAGTCGGGCACGCTCGGCGCGCTGACGGCGACCGGGGCTGCGTCCTCCCCCGCGAGCTCCACCGTGACGCCCTCGCCGGGCCAGTCGTAGCCCGCCGGGAGGTCGGCGGCGCTGATCGTCAGCGGGCCCTGCGAGCCGCTGAGGAACACGAAGCACTGCCCGTCCTTCTCCACGGCTCGGGCCCAGGTCGTTCCCGGGATCTCCTGCTCGCCGAGCCCGCGCGAGCCGGCCAGGTGCGCCTTGTGCTCGGCCATGAACCCCCCGACTGCTTCGAGGGTCCTCACCTGGAGCTCGGGCAGCGTGCCGTCGGCCCGCGGGCCCACGTTCAGCATCACCCGGCCGTCCTTGGAGACCGCGTCGACTACGTGACGGATCGCCCGCGGACCGGACATGTACTGGGTCTCGTCCTCGACCTGGTTGTAGCCGAAGGACAGCCCGATCCCGCGGTTGTTCTCCCACGGCTGGTCCTCAGGGATCTCCCCGGCCTGGTACTCCGTGGTCACGAAGTCCTGGTGCGCGCCGGAGAAGCGGTCATTGATCAGACCCTCAGGACGCTGGTCGTAGAAGTGCTCGAGCAGCTCGCCGAGCCCGCCCCGGTCGAAGTGGAAGTTCTCGTCGGGCCAGCCGATGTCGTTCCAGAACACGTCGGGCTGGTACCGGTCGATGAGGTCGCGCATGTGCGCGCTGCAGTATTTCCCGTACTCATCGTCGCGTGGCCGCTTCCGATCTCCGACGTCCTGGCCGCTCACAAGCGGTTCCGTCGGCCGGACATGCCAGTCCAGCCCGCCGGAGTAGTAGACCCCGAACCGCAGTCCGGCATCCTTCGTGGCCTGCGCGATCGCCCCGACGAGGTCCTGGCGGGGCCCGCGCCGCACGGTGTTGCGCTCGCCGGTGCCCGGGGCGTCCCACAGCGTGATCCCGTCATGGTGCTTGGTGGTGGGGATGACGTAGTCCGCGCCGGCCCGGCGGAACAGATCAGCCCAGGCCGACGGATCGAAGTTCGTCGGCTCCCACTGGTCCAGGAAGTCGTCGTACGGGGCGTCGCCGTGAACCTCCCGATGATGCTCCGCGGCGGGCGAGCCCTCGATGCGGATGGTGTTGAAGTACCACTCCGCGTAGGGGTTGTGGGCGAACCAGCCGAGGTCATCGGCGATCGCTCCGAGCTCGGCGGTGGGCTCCGCCCAGGCGGGGACCGAGTACGCGCCCCAGTGGATGAAGATGCCCAGCGGGGCGTCACGGAACCAGTCGGGCAGTCGCTGCGGGAGGGCGTCCCAGGTCGAGGAGTCGGTCATGAAGGGCTCTCTTTCCAGAGGGTCGTGATGGTCATCGTGGCAACCTCCGGAGGGCGGTCGCCCTGCTCCTGCGCTGCAGGTGACGTTCCTGCGCTGCCGGTGACGTTCCTGAGCTGTGGTCGACGTCGTCGGCCCGACACCGCAACGGGGCGGGCGCCCCGCCCGGGACTCAGCCCCCGACGGGCCCGCCTCGCTGCGCGAGCTTGTCCTTGATCCCGCGCACCGCACGCCCGAGGCCGGTGGCCTCGGGCTCCTCCTCGGCAGGGGTCTCCACGAAGTCGACGATCGCGCGCATGGTCGCCACGTCGATGCTGGGCATGCCGCCCGCCAGCAGGGTCCCGATCCGCTGCCCCACTAATGTCTCGAGGTTGTCGGCCGCCTCGTCGCCACGCTTCTCACGGGCGGTCCGGAGCCTGTCGGCCAGCATGCGCGCCGCCACTGGGGATGCGGGGATGGGCTCGGGGTGGCCGGCGACGGTGATCTGTTCCAAGGGGCGTCCCAACGTGTCGTGGATCAGCGCGCCGTGCGATCCGGCGCGGGGCAGGTCGACTGCGACCTGCTTCACAGCACAGTACCGGGATCGGCAGGCAGGATGCTGGGCCTTCCACCCAGCGTCCAGGCTGCGCAGCCTCTCCTGCCGAGCCGATCCGGACGGACCGTGATTGTCAGCGCCGGCCGTTCTCCCGGCGTGCGCGCAGCAGCTGGGCCTTGCGGATTTCCGCGTCCTCTCGCCCACGCTTCCTCTCGACCATGGCCTTGTTGCTGAAGTACCCGGGATGACTCGCGGCGTGCTCCGCGGCACGCTGCTCCCTCACGGTGGCACGCCTCCGGTGCGCTCTCCACGCGGCAGCGCCGCCGGCCATCGCGGCGCGCGCTCCGGTGGCCGCGGCCTGCCCGGCCCGGCGAAGGTCCTCCGGCGCCGCAGACTCCCTCACGCCGCTCTTCCTCGGAGCTGCCTGCGAGCCATCACCAGGAGCCGTCGGCGCCCCATCTGCGACCGCGCCGTGGCCGGGCACGCCCACGCCTCCTCCCGGGACTCCACTGGGACGAGGTCGCACGACCATCAGCGCGACGGAGCCTGCGCCTCCCAGCAGGGCGCACACAACCATGAGGACCGCGCGGAGCAGCCCGGCCATGGTGGTTCCCGCGGTCGGCTGCGCAAAGGCCACGGCCACCGCGATCAGGGCGACGAACATCGCGATCCCGGCACTGGCGAAGCCCAGAGCGGGTGCCCACCGCACTCCGCGATATCCGAGAATGGCTGCCGCGCAGTAGGCGGGGACCAGCAGGAGCCCCGAAAAGAACGGAGAGGGGAGGCTGAGGGCTGCGGCGAGGCCCAGAACGGCCACAGCCACCAAGACGAGTGGGGCTGTCGGCTGCTCGTCGGATCCCGGGAAATGCGACATGTGCGCTCCTGCTGACGGGGGTTCTGGAAGGGCGTGCTGTACTGACATCGGTTCCGAAACACCAGACCTTCGTCCGCACCGACCCCATGTCACCGTACATGAACATAGGGGCACGCTGGTGCTCGACAGGAAGCCCGGACCGTCCGGCATGACGCACTTCGTTCCCCTCGCGCACCAAGGAGCTCACCGTGAGATCGACGTTCTCTCCCGACCTGACATCCTTCGCGGGGCGCCTACTCGCAGCCCCTCTTGTGAACGACTGGGTCTCGACGCGAGCGGTCACGGAACAGCTGGGCCTCACCCAGTCCCTGGCAGCCCAACTCATGGTCTCCGAGCTCGCCGGCGATCTGGCCGACGGACCCACGAAGAGCTCGGGCGACGGTCCGGCCCACGGCCCTGCTGCGCGTGGCGACGAACCTGAGCCGGCCTGGGTGATCCGGTCAAGGTCCAAGCTCCTCATGCCACAGTCCGGCCTGGACCTGCTGTCGAGCGTCTCGTGGGCGGATGCGGACCCCGGGCCATACATCAACGTGCGCCTCGGTCCGGGAACGCTGCCGGACCGTCCCGAGGATTCCCGCAGGTACCTCGGCTTCCACCGGATCCTCACGGCGCAGGAGCGGTACGACGCCGCGACGCGATGGTGGTTCTTCACGCGGCTGGAGAAGTGGGTCGGCCTTCCCTTCGTGGCATCGATCGCCGGGTTCGTGACCCTCGCAGGGCGGATCGAACGGGTGACCACCCATCCGTCCCGGGACGTCGTGGCGTTCGAGGTGGACGAGTCCGACGAGCACGTCCAGCAGGTGTTCGCGCGACGACGGATACCCGTGCATCCCGGAGGGCCCGCGCTGAAGATCCAGCACAGAGGCGCTTAGCCTGCGGGACCCGACTCCCTGTGCGAGGCCCGGCTGTCGGCGCTCCCGCCGCGCCGAGACCGCCTGCGCCAAGAGCCGGTTTCGTCGGGGCCCCGTTGGCGGAGCGATCACGTCCCCTGTCCCCGCTCCCACCGCCGCTTATAGGATCGAGGCGTACTCACCGCTTCCAGCGTCGGCAGCGATGCCTTGCCGACCTTCGCTGGAGCCCTCGTGACCTCGCTGTCCCCCTCGCCGACCGCCCCGCTGTCCCCAGGACGCCTGCGGCTGGTCATCCTTGCCATGTCGCTGGGCGCCTTCGCGATCGGCACCACCGAGTTCGCCAGCATGGGCCTGCTGCCGCAGATCGCCGAGTCGCTCGATGTGGGCATCCCCCAGGCCGGCATGCTCATCACCCTGTACGCCCTGGGCGTGGTGATCGGGGCACCGCTGGTGACGATCGCCGCGGTGAAGCTGCCCCGCGCGAAGCTCCTCGTGCTGCTGATCGCCCTGATCGGGGTGGGGAACCTGCTCTCGGCGCTGGCCACGGACTTCACGGTGCTGGCGTCGGCCCGATTCGTCGCCGGCCTCCCCCACGGCGCGTTCTTCGGCGTCGCCTCGCTGGTCGCCGCGCGCCTCTCCCCCGCCGGTCGTCGGGCCCGCTCCGTGTCGCTCGTGATGCTGGGCCTGACGATCGCCACGATGCTCGGGGTTCCGGCTTCCACCGCGCTCGGCCAGAGCATCGGCTGGCGCTGGGCGTACGTGATCGTCGTGGTGATCGCCGCGGCGAGCACCCTGGCGATCTGGCGCCTGGTCCCCGAACCGCCCAGCACCGGGGCCGACGGCGTCTCCGGCTCGATCCGCGGAGAGCTGCGCGCCCTGCGTCGCGTGCAGGTGTGGTTCGCGCTCGGCATCGGCTCCATCGGCTTCGGCGGCATGTTCGCCGTGTACAGCTACATCGGCGAGATCGTGCCCGGCGTGATGGGCCTCGGCGAGAGCGCCGTGCCGATCGCCCTGTTCGTGTTCGGTGTGGGCATGACAGCAGGCAACATCCTGGCCGGTCGGCTCGCGGACCGCAGCGTCTACGGCACCATCTTCCTCGGTCTGCTCGGCATGGCGCTCAGCCTCACGGTGTTCGCGCTCGTCGCCCATCAGGCGATCGCCGCGATGGTCCTGCTGCTCGCGATCGCCGTGACCTCCCAGCTGATGGGCCCCTCGCTGCAGCTGTTCCTGCTCGACGCCTCCCCCGACGCCCCCTCGCTCGCCGCCGCCCTGCACCACTCGGCGCTGAACATCGGCAACTCCCTCGGCGCGGCGCTCGGCGCGGGCGTGCTCGCCGCCGGCTGGGGCCTGCTGGCCCCCGCGTGGACCGGGGTGGTGCTGGCCGTGCTCGGCCTCGGCATCGCGAGCTGGTCCTACCTCGTGCACCGTCGCCAGCAGGTGCGGGCCGACGTGCTCGCGGCCGAGGCGGCCGAGGTGCCGGCCGCCTGCTGACGCCCGCGCGGCATCGTGCCCGATCTGCTCGATCCGCCCCGATTGCGCCGCCCCGCTGTCCACGCCGCTCACCCGTCCCACCCCTCCGCCCACCGTCGCGTTCGTCGGGTCCCTGGTGCAGGATGTGCAGATGAGAATCGCACTGACAGGTGGCTCGGGAAAGCTCGGACGAACGGTGCTCCGCCACCTTCGCGACCAGGGACACCTGGTGATCAACCTCGACCAGGCCGGCGAACGGGGCACGGGCTTCGTGCGGATCGATCTGCGCGACGCCGGGCAGGTGCTCGATGCGCTCACCGGCATCGACGAGCAGGCGCCCGACGGGTTCGACGCGGTGGTGCATCTCAGTGCGATCCCGGCCCCTGGGCTGTCCACGAACACAGCCACCTTCCAGAACAACATGATCAGCACGTACAACGTGTTCAACGCGGCGATCAAGGCGGGCATCACGAACATCGTGACCGCGTCGAGCGAGACGGTGCTCGGCCTGCCGTTCGACACCCCGCCCCCGTACATCCCGGTCGACGAGGACTACCCGGCGCGCCCGGAATCCACCTACTCCCTCTCCAAGCACCTCGAGGAGCAGATGGCGATCGAGCTGACCCGGTGGCATCCGGAGCTGAAGATCATCGCGCTGCGCTTCTCGAACGTCATGGACGAGGCGGACTACGCCGAGTTCGAGACCTTCGACGCTGACGCGAGCGCGCGCAAGTGGAACCTCTGGGGCTACATCGACGGGCGCGACGGCGCCGAGGCCGTGCGTCTCGCTCTCGAGCACCAGGCCACCGGCTTCGACCGCTTCATCATCGCTGCCGCGGACACGGTGATGTCCCGCGACAACGCCGAGCTCGTCGCCGAGGTGTTCCCGGACGTCCCGGTGCACGGCGACATCGCCGGTCACGGCACGCTGCTCTCGATCGACAAGGCGCGCAGAGTCCTCGGCTTCGATCCGAAGCACACCTGGCGCCGCTAGAGGCGTTCGAGGTCGGCGGCCAGTTCGGCACGCTGCACGGCACGGCGTTCTCGCAGCACAGCTACCGCGCCGCGCATCATCACGGGGGCTCGGAAGGTCATCAGCGATCGGTGATCCCGGTAGTCCCCGGGGTTTCCGTAGTTCCCGTCGTCCCAGCGGTCCCTGTAGTCCTCGTCGGGTGCGCGTCCGCTGTGCGACGGGGCGACCAGCAATCCCTTGCTGTCCAGCGCGCTCATGGCTCTGGAGACGTGGCCGAGCTCCCGCAGCTTCCCCTCGGCGACATGCCCCGTGGCACGGTCGATCGGCACGTGGTGGATGTGCGGTTGGCGGATCAGAGCCGCCAGGAAATCCACGGTCTCGGAGCAGTGGATGAGCCGGTCGTCCGGAGGGATCACCGGCAGCGTCAGGCCGTCTGTCCCGCTCGCCACCAGGAGAGCGTCGAAGCCGTCGTCGGGCGGGCTGCTCCCCCACCAGGAGGTCGCTCCCCCGACGTCGACCGTGTCGAGGACGGCGGCGAGCAGTTGACGAGCGTCGTCGAGGGCCTCCTCCGTGGCATCGTCGCGCTCGTCGCCGACCAGCACCTTGCCTGATGGGCGCACCCGCCCTTCCTCGCGCAGGAGCCACCCAAGGCGGGTCAGGACGTCCCACGCCAGTTCGACACCCGTGCCTCCTCCGTACGGACCCCATCGCCTTCCCGTCGGCTCTTCGGCGCACCGCTCCTCGACTCGTCGACGATCGACGGCGTACAGCTTCCCCTGCCTGGTGAGCCGCATCCCGTCCCCGATGGCGTCCAGCAGGTGACGCACCGTGCGGGTGAAGGGCAGGTGGGAGAAGTCCGCCCTCATCGCTGCCCGACCAGCCCGGTCCGTGGGTTCGTCGGCCGGAACACACGCATCGCCGAGATACCAGGGAGCCGACCGGGTACCCGGGTCAGCACGGTCGTCGGTGAGATCGCCGTCGTCGAAGAGGTCGGCGCTGGGCAGGTACGAGTCATCGGTGGTCATGCCTCGACAGTGGAGGAGACGCAATCCGTGCGCCACGGCAGGGCATCGGCTGTGGACGACGGGCCCCTGTGGAGGAGACGTCGTCCGCGACCGCGGTGTGAAGGCCCCGACCGGAAGAGGACTACCGTGGCAGGGCATGCGATCCCGCTCTCCCGGGATCGCCCAGATGTCACACGGCCGAGGAGGTCACAGGTGGGTTGCACGACGCTGCTGGTGGGCAGGAGGGCGAGCGCCGACGGGTCGCCTCTCGTCGCCCGCACCGAGGATTCCTCGAACGGCTCCTTCGATCCCAAGCGGGTCGTGGTGGTCCCTCCGGAGGATCAGCCCCGCGTCTACACGAGCGTCCTCGGCCGCCTGCAGATCGAGCTGCCGGAGAACCCGCTGCGCTACACCTCGGTGCCCAATGCCCTGCCCGACGAAGGACTCTGGGGCTCGGCCGGGATCAATGCGGTGAACGTCGGGATGAGCGCGACGGAGACCCTGACCAGCAATCCACGGGTGCTCGGCGCGGATCCGCTCGTCGAGCTCGTCCCCGAGTCGGGCACTCCCGGCACGCCGGACCATCGGCCTGAGCGGCCCGGCGGGATCGGCGAGGAGGACATGCTGACCCTGGTCCTGCCCTACATCCGCAGCGCACGGGAGGGCGTGGAGCGTCTGGGGGCGCTGCTCGCCGAGCACGGCACCTACGAGATGAACGGGATCGCGTTCTCCGACGTGGCGGACATCTGGTGGCTGGAGACCGTGGGCGGGCACCACTGGATCGCGAAGCGGATCCCGGAGGACCACTACGTGACGATGCCCAACCAGCTGGGCATCGACTCCTTCGATCTCGATGATGCGGAAGGAGAGGGCAGGGATCACCTCGCGAGCCCGGATCTGCGGGCGTTCCTCGAGGAGCATGATCTGGACCTCACGCTGCGCCCCGCCTCGAGCACCGGTTTCGGTGCGGCCCCGTCGAGCGCCGGCGGGAGCGTCATCAACCCGCGCGAGGCCTTCGGCTCCCACACGGATTCCGACCACGTCTACAACACGCCCCGCGCCTGGTACATGCAGCGCACCCTGAACCCCACGAGCGAGGACTGGGACGGCCCCGGACCGGGGAACCGGCCGGACTCCGATGACCTGGCGTGGAGCCGCAGGCCGGAGCGGAAGCTGACGATCGAGGACGTCAAGGACGTGCTCAGCTCGCATTACCAGGGCACGCCGTTCGATCCGTACTCCCCGCACGGCACCGACGCCCAGCGACGCGCGTTCCGCCCGATCGGCATCAACCGCCACAACGCCCTGGCGATCCTCCAGATCCGTCCCGACCGTCCGGAGTCCTCCCGGGCGCTGCAGTGGATCGCCTACGCGTCGAACCCGTTCACCACGCTGATCCCGATGTTCACGAACGTCGAGACGGCTCCGGAGTACCTGGCGACCACCACCGCCCAGGTCACCACCGACAGCTTCTACTGTACCTCGCGCCTGCTGGCGACGCTGGCCGACGCGCACTTCGCCGACGTCATCCCGCTCATCGAGCGCTACCAGCAGACGACTCTCGCGCTCGGGCATGCCGCGGTGCATGCGGCCGATGAGGCGGTCTCCCAGCCCTCGCACCCCTCAGTGCCCGACGGGTCCTCAGCGGCCGGCGGAGGCTCTGCAGGTGACGGGGCCGCGGGGCAGGCCGTCCCGGCGCTGCTCGCCGAGGCCAACACAGCCGTCGCCGAGCAGATCCGCGCAGAGACCGATCAGGTCCTCGCCGCGGTGCTGCACACGACGAGCAACCTCATGACGAACCGGTTCTCCCGCTCGGACGGCTGATCCGGCGCCCACCTGCGCACGGTGAAAGGGCACTGATCCGCCATGGCACTGTCAGTGAACGAGTTCCTCGCCCAGCACCCGGTCGACCGGGCACGCGTGGAAGAGCACAAGGAACGCATGCTCGGTGAGGTGCATGCCGACAAGCTGCGCGAACTACGGGAGGCGGCGATCCGCAGTACGGCCGATGCCGCGAGGTCTCCTCAAACAGGCCCGGCGCATCGGCCCGGTAGCGGTCGTCCGGGTCTGTCAGACCAGGAACCGCAGTAGCAGCAGCGGAAGGCGCACCACGAACTTCAGCACGACCCAGAACACGTCACCCAGCTCCAGTACCCACAGCGCGACGGTGCCGCTGCTGTTCCCATCCCCTCGTCGGCGTCGGCGGCTCATGGGGCCTCCCTTCCTCGTGACGGAGCAGCACCACCCTCAGCAGCAGCGCCTTATGACCGTCGACTCTACGCAGAGCGACCGCACCGTGCAGGGCTTCCCGCATCCCTGACCGAGAGCGGCCGGACCGTCACGCCGTCGTCACCAGGGGCTGGGCTTGTAGTCCTTCACGAAGCAGCCGTAGAGATCCTCGCCGGCCTCGCCGCGCACGATCGGGTCGTACACGCGCGCGGCGCCGTCCACGAGGTCCAGCGGCGCATGCCAGCCCTCCGCGGCGATGCGCAGCTTGTCCTGGTGGGGGCGCTCGTCGGTGATCCAGCCGGTGTCCACGGCGGTCATGAGGATCTGGTCGGTCTCGAAGGCCTCGCCGGCGCTGGTGCGGGTGAGCATGTTCAGCGCAGCCTTGGCCATGTTCGTGTGCGGGTGGCCGGCGCCCTTGTAGCGCCGCGAGAACTGGCCCTCCATCGCCGAGACGTTCACGATGTACGCGCGGCGGGCCCCGGCCTGCACGGCGGCTCGCATAGAGGCGCGCAGGCGGCTGATCAGCAGGAACGGAGCGGTTTCGTTGCACAGCTGGACCTCGAGCATCTCGAGGGCCTCGACCTGGTCCACCGTCTGCGTCCACGAGTTGGTGGTCTGCAGGTCCGGCAGCAGCCCGCCGGCGTCGACCGCGGTACCCGCGAGGTGCTGGTCCAGGCTCGCATTCCCGGCGCGCAGCGCGAGAGCCGTCATCGAGGCGGCCGACTGCGCCTTCCGGGCGTGCTCGAGGGATTCCCCGTCGTGCTGCGGGACCGACTGAGTGTCCAGAACCCCGGCGATCGATGCGGGGTGGGCCTGGGAGATCCGGTCGAAGGCCGTCATCTCCGGCAGCGCGAGGTCGGTGGGCAGCGGTGCCTCCTCGAGCTCCACCAGGGACGAGTAGGCGCTCGGCGAGCGGCGCACCGTCTGGGCGGCGTTGTTGATGAGGATGTCCAGCGGGCCGGCCGCGGCGACGTCGTCGGCCAGTGCGATCACCTGGGTGGGGTCGCGCAGGTCGATGCCGACGATCTTCAGGCGGTGGATCCAGTCCGCCGCGTCCTCCATCTGGGCGAAGCGGCGGGCCGCGTCCTTGGGGAAGCGGGTGGTGATCGTGGTGTGCGCGCCGTCGCGCAGCAGGCGCAGCGCGATGTACATGCCGATCTTGGCGCGGCCGCCAGTGAGCAGGGCGCGCTTGCCGGTGAGGTCGGTGCGCTGGTCGCGCTTGGCGTGGGACATCGCGGCGCACTCAGGGCACAGCCAGTGGTAGAAGGCATCCACCAGGGTGTAGTCGCGTTTGCAGATGTAGCAGCCGCGGGCCTTGTTCAGCTCCCCGGCGTAGGCGCCCTTCGTGGCCGAGACCAGCGGGATCCCCTTGGTCTCGTCGTCGATGCGCAGCGGGGAACCGGTCGCGGTGGCCGCGACCACGGCGCGGTCCGCCTTGCGCTGCTCCCATGTCTTGGCACCGCGCCGGGACTTCGCCAGGCGCTTCTCGAAGGTGCGCGAGGCGCGCTTGAGGGCCACGAGATCCTCGTCGTCATCCGCGAGCTTCGGCCCGGCCGCCAGCACGCGCAGGGCGGTGGCGAGCTCGTCGGCGGTGAAGTCGGAGGGCTTGCCGGCACCGACCGACGGGTCGGCGGCGGAGGCGGAGGGACAGTCATCAGGCACCGGTCGAGTCTACGACCGCAGGGGGCACAACCCCGCGCTGTAGCATCCCGCAGATGGCCAGGATCATGCAGGTGCACGACAGCATCGTCATCGCCGCGCAGCCGCTCGAGCTGTACGAGCAGATCGCCGACCCCTCGCAGATGGGCCGCTGGAGCCCGGAGAACACCGGCGCCGAGGTGCCCCACCCCGGAAGCCCGGCGACCGTCGGCATGACGTTCACCGGCTCGAACCGGCGCGGCAGGGCTCGCTGGGTGACCTCCTGCACCGTCACGGAGGCCGTTCCCGGCGAGCGGTTCACGTTCGAGGTCACGGCGATCGGGCCGACGAAGCCGCTCCTCAAGGGTCGCATCGCGAGGTGGAGCTACACCTTCGAGCCGGCCGACGGCGGCACCCTCGTCACCGAGACCTGGACCGACGGCCGCACCCGCTGGCCCGATGCCGTCGCCAGCCGCTTCGACAGGTTCGTCACCGGAGGTCGGCTGTTCTCCGACTTCCAGCGCGGCAACATCGCCCGTACCCTCGCCGCGCTCCGCGCCGATGTCGAGGGCACCCCACGCCCAGGGGACGAGCGGGCCCCGCGCGACTGATCGCGGTGCCGGGCTCGCCATGGCCTGCCGCCGCGCACCTCATCTTGCATGATCCCGGTAAACCCCAGAGACTCGCAGTTCAGACGCATCGAGTGGAGCGAGGTCGCCCATGCCCCAGCAGGCACAGCAGGTTCAGCAGGTCCAGCACGTCGAGCAGGTCCAGCGCACCGTCCAGGCGCAGGACAAGTCCTTCCCCGTCGGCCTCGTCGGCCGCGAGATCACCGCGCTGGAGACGCCGCTCGCGGAGTTCTCCACACCACTGCTGGTGCTCGACGAGCAGGCGATGGCGCACAACCTGCAGGTGATGGCGGCGTGGACCGGCGAACGCGGGCTCGAGCTGATGCCGCACGGGAAGACGACCATGGCGCCGGTGCTGTGGCGCCGTCAGCTCGAGGTGGGCTGCACCGGGATCACGGTCGCGACCGGCTGGCAGGCGGACGTCGCCCTGCGCGCCGGCATCCCCACCGTGCAGATCGCCAACACGTGCACCGACCCGGCGCTGCTGCGTCGGCTCGCCGCGCACCTGGCAGAGCATCCCGAGCAGGAGCTCGTGTGCTGGGCCGATTCTCTCGCCACCATCGATCTGCTCGAGCGCGAGCTGCCGGGCGGTTCCGGGTTCGGCATGCTGGTGGAGCTCGGGGCCGACGGGGGCCGCACGGGCGCCCGCACCGAGGACGAAGCCGTGGCGATCGCGGAGCGCGTGGCCGCCTCGAGCACGCTCACGCTGTACGGGGCGTCCGGCTACGAGGGCGCGCTGGCTCACGACCGCTCCGAGGAGTCACTGGAAGTGGTCAGCGACTACTGCGAGCGGCTGGCCGCGCTGGTCGAGCGTCTGCGCCCGCTGATCGACGGCACCCCGTGGGTGACCGCCGGCGGCAGCGCCTACTTCGATCTGGTGGCCGATGCCTTCGCGCCGCTGAGCGACGTGCGGGCGATCCTCCGCTCCGGTGCGTACATCGTGCATGACTCCGGCTTCTACCGGGGCATCTCCCCGTTGGACACGATCCGGGACGTCGCCGAGGAGCAGGCTCTGCTGCCGGGGATGTTCGCCTACGCCCGCGTCGTCTCCCACCCCGAGCCCGGCCTCGCCCTGCTCGACGCCGGCAAACGCGACGTGCCCTTCGACGAGGGCCTGCCCACGGCGCTCTCCTGCTCCCCGACGCTGGGCGGCGAGCAGCAGCCGCTCGAGGCCGAGGTGACGGCCCTGAACGACCAGCACACCTTCCTGCGCTTCACCGGCGACTCCCCCCTCGCTGTCGGCGACGTGGTGCGGCTGGGGCTCTCCCACCCGTGCACGGCCTTCGACAAGTGGCGCCTCATCCCGCTCCTCGACAGCAGCACCGGCATCGTCCACGAAGCCGTCGAGACCTTCTTCTGAGCCGGGCGCGCCCGACCTGCTGAGCAGGGGGCGCCTGGCCTCCCGAACAGGGGGCGCCTGGCCTCCCGAACAGGGGGCGCCTGGCCTCTGAGTAGGGAAAGCCCAACCTCCTGAGCAGGGGGCGTCCAACAACTGGTTACCCGGAGGTATCCAGCAGCACGTGTCGTTGAGCGGCCTCTCAACGACACACCACGCATGCTGGACACGTCGGCCAGCCCCGCGTGACGGCGCTGCCGGTCCCGTGGACCTGCGCGGCCCTGCACGTGGCCCTGTACTCGCCCCGGCACGGGGTCCGGCACAGGGCCCGGCGCGCCGCCCAAGCTCGTGGCACGGCGCGCGCTGCCCGGGCATGAGGTCTGACGCGTCGAATACGGGCGGCGATACCGACGCGTGGGACCACATGGAAAGTCTGCAGGGAGTGTCCGACTGCGGGTTACCCGGAGGTACCCAGCAGTACGTGTCGTTGAGCGGCGCCTCAACGACACGCCACGCATGCTGGACAGATCAGGACAGGTCTGGACAGGACAGGACAGGACAGGACAGGACAGGACAGGACAGATCAGGACAGGTCTGGACAGGTCAGGACAGATCAGGACAGGTCTGGACAGGACAGGTCTGGACAGGACAGGACAGGACAGGACAGGACAGGACAAGTCTGGACAGGTCAGGCCAGGCGAGGCCAGGTCGCCGCGACTGCTCCCGGCGGGCGCCCCGCTCAGCCCCGCCGCACCTCGTCGAGGTAGCCGTAGATGGTCACGCGGGAGACGCCGAGGCGGGCGGAGACCTTGTCCGCCGCGCGCTTGATGCGGAAGGCGCCGCGGGCCTCGAGCAGGCGCAGGATCTCGATGCGCTCGGGTTTGGTCAGCGAGGGCACCGGCTTGCCGACGTGGCCGATGGCCTCCTCGACCATGTCGTCGAGAACGCTCGAGATATCCGGTCCCACCAGCTCCTTCGGATGCTCCCGGACCTCGTCGCGCACGGCAGGAAGCAGGGCGCTGAGCGCGGTCAGGGCGGTCTGTGCCGGGGTGAGGTCCACGTTGATGCAGAAGGAGGCGATGACGACGCCGTCATGGTCGCGGTAGTAGGTGGAGGAGCTGATCAGCTCCCGTCCATCCGCCGTGCGGCCCCGGTAGCCGTGGGCGTCGTGGTCCGTCGACGGGTCGCGCAGCACCTCGAGGCCGAGGTTCGTGGAGGGGCCGCCGACGGTGCGTCCGCTGAGCTGGCCGTTCACGATCGCTGCCACGGAGTGGTCGAGATCGCCGCCGGTGAGATCGTGCAGCACCACCTCGCAGTGCGGGCCCACGACCGCGGCGATCGCGCCCATCAGGGGGGTCAGCACCCGGTAGGCCTCGTCGAAGCTCGCGAACCGGGCGCCCTGCTCGGGGACCGCGGGATACGCGGGCCCCGCGGGGGCCGAAGACTCCGAACGATCTGAAGGCTCCAGAGGGGTCAGAGACTCCGAATGATCCGAAGGCCCCGAGGGGGTCGGAGACTTCGGACGATCCGAAGGCTCCAGAGGGGTCCGGAACTCCGCGGGGCCGGGGGCACTGTGCGCTGCGCTCATGGGACACATCATGGCACTTGCGGCTCCGCGGTAGACGTAACCTCTGTCAAGGCTGTATAAATTCAGTCAAGCACGGTTCGTCGAGGAGGACTCCATGCATCCGACCACCCCACCGGCAGCCCAGCCTGCCCCGCTGCCGGGATCCCAGCCGGACCCGCAGAACACGCGGGACCCGCAGAGCGCGCAGCTGAACGCCAGGCAGCGACGCACCATCGCCGGCGGCGCCATCGGCACGCTGATGGAGTACTTCGACTACTACCTCTACGGTCTGGCCTCGGCCGCGGTGTTCCCCGCGGTGTTCTTCTCGTCGGACTCCGTCTTCGTCGCCCAGCTCTCCAGCTTCGCGACGTTCGCCGTGGGCTTCCTGCTGCGCCCCGTGGGCGGGCTCGTGTTCGGCTACATCGGCGACCGCTACGGCCGCAAGCTCACCCTGCTCATCACCGTGATCGGCATGGGTCTGACCACCGCCGCGATCGGCCTCATCCCCTCGGACGCCACCATCGGCCTGGCCGCCCCGGTCCTGCTCATCATCGCCCGCATGTTCCAGGGCCTGTTCGTCGGCGGCGAGATGGGCGGCGCGGCGACGATGGTCGTCGAGCACGCCCCCGTCGGCCGCCGCGGCCTGTACGGCGCGCTCCTGATCAGCGGCGCCGGCATCGCCAACGTGGCCTCCGCCGGCATGATGGCGGGCCTGGGCCTGGGCCCGGAGTCGTTCTTCATGACCTGGGGCTGGCGCATTCCGTTCCTGTTCGCCCTGGTGCTCGCGATCATCGCGGTGTTCCTGCGCCGCCACCTCGAGGAGTCCGAGGAGTTCACCCAGCACACACGCGACGTCGCGGACAAGAAGGTCGCCGCGACCTCGCCGCTGCGCGAGGTGGTGCGCCACCCCAAGAATGCGATCCTCGGGATCCTCATCGGCCTGCCGCAGTCGATCGCCGGGTACGTGGTGCTCACCTTCGGCCTCGCGTTCATGGTGGCCGACGGGGTCCCCGCGCAGGTCGGCTTCATCGGCACGATGATCGTGGGCGCCCTGCAGATCGTGATGGCGCCGCTGTACGGCGCGCTCTCGGACAAGGTGGGGCGCCGGCGGGTCTACATCGCCGGCTGCGTCGGCTTCGCGGTCCTGGTGTGGCCCGCCTTCGCGCTGTACGGCACCCACCAGCCGGGCATGATCTGGCTGGGCATGATCATCGGCTTCGTGATCCCGGGCATCGCCATGCAGGGCACCTTGCAGACGATGCTCACCGAGATGTTCGACGTCGAGCAGCGCACCACCGGCGTGAACATCGGCTACCAGCTCTCCAACACCCTCGGCGGCGGCCTCGCCCCGCTCATCGCGACCGCGCTCGTGGGATGGGCGAGCGGCTCGATCTGGCCCGTGGTCGTCTACGTTGTGGTGATCTGCGCGATCGGCGCGATCGCCACCGCGACCGCCTCGATGCGCCCCGATACGGCCGACGCCGGCCGCCTGAACGCCCTGGAGGGAACCCGATCGTGATGAGACTGCTGATCCGCGGAGGGCGCGTCGTCGAGGGCGGCACCGTCACGGCCGCCGACGTGCTCGTCGAGGGCGAGCGCATCGTCGCCGTGGGCCGCCTCGATCCGGCCGACGCCGCGGGCGCGCAGATCCTCGAGGCCGACGGCCGCCTCGTGGTGCCGGGCTTCGTGGACGCGCACTCCCACGCCGAGGGCGTCGTCGTCGATCCGGAGGTGCAGCTGGCCCTGCTGCGCCAGGGGGTGACGACCGTGATCGGCGGGCAGGACGGCGTCTCCTACGCGCCGGGCGACGGTGCCTACGGCGCGCAGTACTTCGCCGCGATCAACGGCCCGCACCCCACGTACCGCGGGCCCCGCGTCGAGGATCTGCTGGCGACCTACGACGGCGCGGCCCCGCTGAACGTCGCCTACCTCGTCCCCGCCGGCACCGTGCGCCACCAGGTGCTCGGGAGCGCGGACCGCCCCGCGAGCACCGAGGAGATTGCTCGCATGGTCGAGCTGGTCGCGCAGGGCGTGGCCGACGGGGCGGTGGGGCTCTCCACCGGACTCGACTACACGCCGGGCCTCTACGCGGGGGCCGACGAGATCGCGGCGCTGTGCGGTCCGCTCGCCGCCGACGGCCTGCCGTACGTGACACACATGCGCGGCGGCTACGAGGACAACTCGCAGGTGGGGGTCGAGGAGGTGGCACGGATCGGCCTCGACGCGGGTGTGCCCGTGCACGTCTCCCACTTCCACACCCGAGCCGACGAGGCTGCGCGGCTGATGGACTGGTTCGACCAGCAGGGGGTCGACGCGAGCTTCGACGCCTACCCGTACACGCGCGGCTGCTCGATCCTGGGGATGACCCTGCTGCCTCCGGCCGTGAACGCGATGGACCCCGACGAGGCCGCGGCCCTGCTGCGCGATCCGGCCGAGCGCGAGCGCCTGCGCCGTGACTGGTTCCCGGGGGTCGACGCCTACCCGAGCCTGGGACCGGAGTGGCCCGAGCTCATCACGATCGCCCACACCGTCGCCCCCGAGTTCGCCTCGGCGCACGGCCTCACCCTCGCCGAGCTCGCGCGGCGTCGCGGCACCGACCCCATCGATGCCGCGCTGGATCTGCTGGCGGCCTCCCGCCTCGAGGTGAACGTGGTGATGGCGGTGCGCGACCAGCGGCCGGTCGAGGACCTCGGCCGCCTGATCGCCCATCCGGGACACCTGGGCGGCTCCGACGGAATCTTCATCGGCGCCCATCCGCATCCGCGTTCCCGCGGCACCTTCGCCACCTACCTCGCGACCTATGTGCGCGAGCACGGCTTCCTCACCTGGCCCGAGGCGATCGAGCACCTCTCGACCCGCGCCGTTCAGCGGTTCCACCTCGGCGAGCGCGGCCGCATCCTGCCCGGGCACATCGCCGACATCGCCCTGGTCGACGAGGACGCGGTGCGTGCGACCGCCACCTATGACGACCCGACAGCGCTGGCCGTGGGGGTCGACGACGTGCTGGTCGCGGGCCGTCCGGTCCTCTCCGGGGGCCAGCTCACCGGCGACCTCCCCGGCAGCGGCCTGCGCGCCGCACCGGGCCCGCGCTCCCCCGGCGCCCGTCCCGCGGCCGGCTTCCGCGCCGAGCCCGACCCCCTCCGCTCCGGCGGCCATGACTCCGACGGCGGATGAACGACCGCCCGTCGGCCCCGCGGGGCCCGTGCCCCGCACCTGACCGTGATCACCCACGACCTCGAGGAGAACGATGACCAAGCAAGCCCTCCACACCGACAACGCCCCGCAGCCCGCGGGCCCGTACAGCCAGGCGATCGTCAGCGGCGACCTGATCTTCACCGCCGGTTTCGGCCCGCAGGATCCGGCCACCGGCGAGGTCTCGTCCGACGTCGGCGAGCAGACCCGCCAGGTACTGCGCAACATCCAGGCGGTGCTCGCCGAGCGCGGCGCCACCCTGGACGACGCCCTGAAGACCACCGTGCACCTGGCGGACCTCGCCGACTTCCAGGAGTTCAACGCCGCCTACCGCGAGTTCTTCTCCGAGCCGTTCCCGGTGCGCACCACGGTCGGCTCGCAGCTCGCGAACATCCTGGTCGAGATCGACCTCGTAGCCCGCATCAGCGCCTGATCCGGCCACCCGGCGCCTCTCATGGCGCGAGCGGGGCAAAGGTGGGGGTATCCGGCATGGATGCCCCCAACTTTGCCCCGCTCGCGTCGATGATGGGCACTGCGCCACCCGTGCCGGACGCCGCCTCCCCACCGGCCGCCCTGCTCCACGTCGCCCGGTCCCCGCTCACCCCTGGTGGGCCCGGCACCATCACCGTCCGCGCCCGCTCCCGGAGGCGCGTTTGGCGCGATGATCTATGGTCAGGATCTAGGGGTGCCACCGGGCGCCCAGGATCGGACGCACGTGCTGCCACGCCAGAACGACCAGATCACCCAGGACATCGAGAGCGACCGGAGCGGACCGACGACGGACCCCGCGCTCACCCTCGGAGTCTTCGGATTCTCCCGCAAGACGGACGAGTGGCGGGTGCCGATCCACCCCGCACACGTCGATCGGATCCCTGCCGAGCTGCGCAGCAGGATCCTCCTCGAGGAGGGCTACGGCGAGCGCTTCGGCATTCCCGACTCTGAGCTCGCCCAGCACGTGGCCAGGGTGGTCACCCGCGCCGAGCTGTTCGAGCAGGCCGACATCCTCGCGCTGCCGAAGCCGCAGCATGAGGACATCCGTGCCATGCGCGAGGGCCAGACGCTCTGGGGATGGCCGCACTGCGTGCAGGACCGCACCCTGACCCAGCTGGCCATCGACAAGCGCCTCACGCTCATCGCGTTCGAGGCGATGAACCACTGGAACCAGGACGGCTCCTTCAACCTGCACGTGTTCCACACCAACAACGAGCTCGCGGGCTACAGCTCGGTGCTGCATTCGCTGCAGCTGCTGGGCTCGACGGGGAACTACGGCCGTCGCCTCACCGCCACGGTCATCGGGTTCGGAGCCACCGCCCGTGGGGCGATCACCGCGCTGGGCGCCCTGGGCATCACCCAGATCCGAGTGCTCACCAACCGTGCCGTCGCCGCGGTCGCCTCCCCGATCCACTCGGTGGACATCGTGCAGTTCGCTCATGCCGACGAGCCCTATATGAGCGCGGCCATCACGGACGAGGGCCGGGTCCCGCTGGGGCCGTTCCTCGCCGAGAGCGACATCGTGGTCAACTGCACCCTGCAAGACCCCAACGCCCCGCTGCTGTACCTGCACGAGGGTGACCTGCAGCAGTTCACGCCGGGCAGCCTGATCATCGACGTCTCCTGCGACGAGGGCATGGGCTTCTCCTTCGCCCGGCCCACGTCGTTCGACGAGCCGATGCTGCGCCTGGACAACGGGGTGAACTACTACGCGGTGGACCACAGCCCGTCGTACCTCTGGAACTCGGCGAGCTGGGAGAACAGCTCAGCGCTCCTCCCGTTCCTGGAGACCGTCATGTCCGGACCCTCCGCCTGGGCGGGCGTGGAGACCATCGACAGCGCGATCGAGATCCAGGACGGCGTGATCCGGAACCCCGCCATCCTCGAGTTCCAGGACCGCGAGGCGGAGTACCCGCACCGCTGAGCCGAGCGGGTCACGATCGATGCTCAGCCCGCGACCGGTCTCCTGGGCCGGACTCCCGGGCCGAGCATCGATCCCTCCGCGGCCGCGGATCTCGACAGCTGGTGGCTCGTCGCTGCCCGCGAGGGATCCGCACTACAGTTCTCGTGGGGACAGTGCGACGGGGGCCGCCAGCAGATCAGGGCCGTTCTTCGCGCGTGGACCGAGGTGCGTGGACGCGCATCAGCCATCGACGTATGAAGGACGTGAATCGCGCTATGTCGCACCCATCCGACGGGGACCGCTTCGACTCGCCGTATCCGGAGCAGAACCTCTCCGCCGACCAGCCCTGGGCCGATTCCGAGCAGCAGGCCTCGCCGTACGGGGACCAGCAGGCCTCCGGTGCCGCATCGGGCTCCGAGGTTCCCAGCCAGTCGGCCTCGGCGTACGGCCAGGGCTCGCCGGCGTATGGACAGGGCTCGCCCGCGTACGGGCAGGGCTCCCCGGCGTACGGACAGGGATCACCTGCCTACGGCCAGGGCTCCCCGGCCGCCGGCGCGCAGATCCCTCAGGATCCGTCCTGGGTCCCCGTACCGAAGCAGGACGGCGAGGCAGGCTTCTTCCGCGCCCTGTTCGACTTCACGTTCACCCACTTCATCACGGTGAAGTTCTCGGCCTTCCTGTACATCGTGGCGTTCGTGGTCGCGCTCCTGGTGTGGCTGGGGCAGATCCTCTGCGGCATCATGTTCGGCTCGGTGCTGGGCAGCTTCAACAGCTTCTACGGGGAGTCGAGCTTCAACGCCGTGCCCCTGATCCTCGCGATCGTGTTCGGCTGGATCCCCTCAGTGATCGCGCTGATCGCGATGCGTCTTGGTCTCGAGTTCAGCGTCGCGACGGTTCGCACCGCGCAGAACACGAAGAAGATCGCCGAGCGGGCGCAGGCCGCCTGAGGTCAGAGCGGGCAGACCAGGCATACAGGCAGGTCAGCGGCGCAGCCCTGCCCCGATCTCGGCGAAAGTCTCTCGCATCGTCTCGTCGTTCCAGGACCACACATCATCGCCGCGCAGCACCGCGTCGGCGCCGCCGTCGCAGTAGATGGTCTGCCCGGCGCAATGGCTGTTCTCGACCGAGGTCAGCCAGATCAGCAGGTTCGCGACGGACTCCGGGCCCTGATGGCCGTTCAGCGGCATGGGCACATACGCATCGGTCATCGCCCTGCCCTTCTCGCTGGCCAGGAGATCCGCCGTCATGGGCGTGACGACAGTGCCGGGGGCGACGGCATTGAGCGGGATGCCGGCGCCGGCCCAGCGAGCGGTGGGCGCCTCGCGCCGCACCCAGCGGGAGATGGCGCGCTTGGACGAGGGGTAGATGACGTTCGCGAGGCCGGCGTCCTCGGCCATGCGGGTCGCGATCTCGTCGGCCTCCTTCTCGTCATCCGCGAGCAGCGCGTCCACGAGGGCCGGGACCACGGGCTGCATCGAAGCCATGGAGGACACCAGGGAGACGCGGGGGGCCTCGGAGCGGGCGAGAGCCGGCTGCATGGCCTCGAGGAACTCCGTCATGCCGAAGTAATTCACCGTCGCCGTGATCGGCTTCGGGATCGACAGGCCGGCGCAGGCGATGACGGCGTCGACGGTGCCCCCGGCGAGGCGGGTGGCCTCCTCGGCGGCGGCGACGCGGCCTTCAGATGTGGAGAGGTCGCCGGGGACCTCGACGTCGCGCAGGTCGACGCCGATCACGGTGTCGCCGCGCGCGGTGAGGATCTGGGCGGTGGTGCGGCCGATGCCGGAGGCGGCGCCGGTGACGACGTAGGTACGGGACATGGTGGGGTCCTTCCGGGAGTGGGAGTACGTGCAGCTGGGGGTCAGTGCATCCGCGGGACAGGGCGGCGAGCCTGAGGGCCAGCAGGTCAGTGGGTGGAATCCGGCCTCGCGGCCGCCGGCCGACCCGAGGACGGAGCATCCTCCGCAGCCCCCGGGGTCAGCAGCCCGTCGGTGAAGCGGACGAGCAGGGTGGACAGGGTGCGCACGTCGGCCGCATCCCAGCCGGCCGTGGCCTCGGCGAGCATCGCGACGCCCGCGGAGACGAGCTGCTCGTAGGTGCGGCGCCCGTCGGCGGTCAGGGCGATGCGCGCGGAGCGGCCGTCGGACGAATCCGGGGTGCGCTCCACGAGACCGGCGGTGGTCAGGCGCGTGAGGAGCTTCGAGGTGGAGGGGCGGGTGAGGTGCAGATCATCGGCGATGGCGCTGGGGCGCTCGGCACCTCCGGCGATGCCGAGCACGTACAGCGCGCGCACGCCGACGGGATCCAGCGAGACCCCGCACTCGGCGGTGATCCGCCGCTGGAACTCGAGCGAGGACCACTGCGACATCAGCGCGGTGAGCGCCGTGAGCGTGGCGCGATGCAGAGCGGGGTTCGTCGCGTCCATGGCGGACACCGTACGCCCATGTGATTGCCTCCAGCAACTACCTGATCGTCTCGAGAGCCGCATCGCCTCGCCCCAGCAAGCCACCGCGACTCCCGTCCACACCAGTCACACCCCGGTGGAGTCGGAGCAGTCACCCTGATACACTTGCGGCAATAGTTCAGCCCGCCCAGCTACGTCTGGTGTGGGCTGGATCTATCTTCGGGGGAATTATGGCGACAACGAAGCCGTTCACAGACATCCCAGGTCAGCTGGCGATCTTGCGTGGCCGCGGCATGTCTGCAGACACGACATTCGCTTCGCAGTGGCTATCGAACGTCGGGTACTACCGCCTCAGCGGCTATTGGTACACATACCGCGGACACCACGCTGATGGCACTCCAACCGACCAATTCCTACCCAACACCTCGTTGGCCGACGTCACCATGCTCTACGAATTCGATCGCAAACTGCGCACCCTGATCCACGACGCCATCGAGCGCGTCGAAATCGGCGTCCGGAGCCATGTGAGCTACCACCTTGGCTCTTCTGACCCCCTCGCGCACGAGAACAGCATGCTCTTCCGCCCTTCCTTCGATCACTCTCGCTGGCTCGACGTGGCGCGGCGGCGGATAGCACGCGCCAGATCCCATAGTGAACCCATCCGACACCACCTCTCCCGCTATAGCGGGAGCGTGCCGATCTGGGTCCTTACCGAAGTTCTCGACTTCGCAGACATCTCAAAACTCTACGAAGGCATGCACTCTCGCGACCAGTGGGCTGTCGCCAGCAGACTCGGCGTCACCATCGATCTGTCCACTCTGTCGAAGAACCAGCAGCAGAAAGCCAAGAAGGAACACCCGCTCACGAGGTGGCTCGAGCATCTCTCTATCTTGCGCAACTCCATCGCTCACCACGCACGGGTGTGGAACCGTTCGTTCACGCCAGCCCCAACTGCCGCTCTCCGCACGATCCCGACGCTGTCATCGTTGCCTCGCGGCCAAAGCGAACGCCTCTATGGGTCACTTGCCCTTCTCGCCCATCTCTTGGGCGGCCTTTCCCCAGGCTCCACCTGGAATCTGAAAGTGCACTCCCTGGTTGAGGACGAGTTTGAGCACATCGAGGGTCGGACGCCGTCAGAGATGGGATTTCCTAGCGACTGGAAGCGCTATGACCTGTGGTCAATCCGTTGCGGAGACTGGTGACAGGTCCCTGTGGGCTGCGCTGCTGCGAGAGAATGAACCATGGCCCCGCAGCTCACGATCACCGAGGACTTCCAGCGCGCCCTGGACCTGCTGGACGCCGGCAGCCACCTGTTCCTCACCGGCCGGGCCGGCACCGGCAAGTCGTCGCTGATCAGGCGCTTCCTGGAGACCACCGACCGCAACGCCCTCACCGTCGCGCCCACCGGGATCGCGGCGCTGAACGTGGAGGGGTACACGATCCATCGCCTCTTCTCCTTCCCGCTCGGTGTGAGCGAGGAGCTGGTGCGGGGACCGCGCTACTACCCGGGCCGCTTCGCGCAGGCCCTCTCCACGCTGGACACCCTGATCGTCGATGAGGCCTCGATGGTGCGGGCGGACCTCTTCGACGCGCTGGCCGCCGCCCTCGAGCGCTTCGGGCCGCGGCCGGGCGAGCCCTTCGGCGGGGTGCAGCTGGTGCTGGTCGGCGACCTCTTCCAGCTTCCACCCATCGTCACCGACGCGGAGGCCGCGCACATCGAGGAGCGGTACGGCACCCCGTTCTTCTTCTCCGCGCACTCCTTCGATCGGGACCGCTTCCCGGCGGTGGAGCTGACCACCGTCTTCCGCCAGCTCGGCGACGATCGTCTGGTGGACCTGCTCAACGCCGTGCGCGAGGGCGCCCTGATGGAGGAGGCCCGGGCGGAGCTCAACTCCCGCACCGACCCGGACTTTGAGCCGCCGCTCGAGGAGTTCTGGCTGACACTGGCCACCACCAACCGCATCGTGACCTCCCGCAACCGCCAGATGCTCGAGCGCCTCCCCGACGCCCCGCAGACCTTCACCGCAGCGGTCACCGGGGAGACCGACGGCTTCGAGCGACCCACCGAGGAGGCACTGCGACTGGCCGTCGGCGCCCAGGTGATGCTGCTGAACAACGACCCGCTCGACCGCTGGGTCAACGGCACCCTGGGCCAGGTCACCGCGATCGGCGCCGACGCCGACGGGCCGGTCGTCGAGGTGCGGCTGCGCGACGGCCGACGCCACCAGGTGGGTCCCCACACCTGGGACATCACCCGCCCCTCTGTCGACGGCGGCCACCTGGTCCATCAGGTGATCGGCACCTTCACCCAGCTGCCGATGAAGCTCGCCTGGGCCATCACGATCCATAAGTCCCAGGGTCAGACCCTGGACCGCGTGGTGGTGGACCTGACCGGCGGCACCTTCGCCAACGGCCAGCTGTATGTGGCGCTGTCGCGGTGCACCAGCCTCGCGGGGCTCGTCCTGAAACGCGATGTGCTCCCCCGCGACCTGAAGTCCGATGTCCGGGTGCGGCGGTTCCTCGCCTCCTCCACAGCTCCTGCCGAGACGCTCGGCGACGCCTACATCTCGGCGCTCATGGTCGGCAACGTCGGCGATCGGTACCGGCCCCGGCCGGTGGAGATCGCTGTGGTCACCGACGACGGCGACGAGGCGACCACCATCGTGAACCCCACGAGCGACCTGTTCGCCGCCCGCACCGAGTACGGCATCACCACGCGCGACGTGCAGCTCGCCCCGGTGCTCACCGAGGCCTGGGCCGCGCTGTCCCCGCTGCTTGCGGGCCGCATCCCCGTAGGCCCTCGGATCGATGAGCAGCTGGGCTGGATCGACTTCGAGCTCAAGCGCAACGGCGTCGTCGAGCGCATGCCGCTGGGCGCCGATGTGCCGACCACCGACCTCCTGGCCGACGAGCGCGCGGGCCTGCGCTCCCCCACCGCGCTCGGACGGGCACGGGCGATCCGGGACGTCGTCGAGCGTCGGCGCGCGGGAGTCACCGGACCAGGGGCAGGCGCCGGCGGCAGCACGACCACCCGCACCGCCGCTGCCGACGCGGGCACCCCGTTCCCGCAGCTCGCACGGGGACGGGGCTATCTGCTCTCCCGCACGAGCGGCGAGCTCGGGAACCCCGGGCCGGAGGGCTTCGTCGTCGGCGGCAACCTCTCCGCGCACGACGACGCCGCGCAGGTGCTGGCCGAGGTGCTCGAGGCGGCCTGGGGCCGGGTCATCTCCCACGACCAGGAGGTCGTGGACCGTCTGCGCGGCGTCGAGACCCATTTCGGCGTGCAGGTCCTGCCCGAGGGACTGGAGATCACGGGGGCGATCGACCTCGCGGAGATCCTCGTGCCCGGCGCCCGGGTGTGCTTCACCGGCGAGGTCGTCTCCGCAATGCACGGGTCCGTGGATCGCTCCGAGATGGAGCATCTGGCGCAGCAGCGCGGGCTGATCCCGGTCCCGAACCTCACCAAGACGCGCACGGACGTCCTGGTGGTCGCCGAGCGCGGCACCCAGTCGAACAAGTCGAAGAACGCCGCCCGCTGGGACAAGCCCGTGCTCGACGCCGAGGAGTTCCTGGCGTGGGTGCACGGCGCGGTGTGACGCCCATCGTCCCGAGCCGCACAGCCGGGATTCCTCGGCCGACGACGGACCGAACAACCTACCGATAAGTGGCTCTTCGCAGTTGAGGGGGTAGCGGGGGGCATGGGTCGGGCGCGTCGGTGCCGGGATAGACGTCGAGGTCTCCCGAAGATGGAAGTTCTCACGCTCGCCATCAGGAAGACCTCGACGTGCGCAACGCTACCTTCGACAGCCCCGACCTGACGACCTTCACTCGCCTCGAGGAGCTTGGTCTGGTCGTGGTCGGCCAAGAACTCACGGCCCACCGGGCGGTGCTGGAGTGCAGGGTCGCCGAGGAGGATCCATGGTGCCGTGCCTGCGGAGCACTCTCGACCTCGCGGGGCTCCATCTCGCGGTCCCTGGCGCATGAGCCGTTCGGCCACCGCCCCACCACGTTGCTGGTGCGGATCCGGCGCTACCGGTGTGATCACTGCGGAACCCACTGGCGCGAAGACACCACCGCTGCAGCAGCTGCGCGGGCGAAGCTCTCCCGGGGCGGGATTCGATGGGCGCTGGAGGCCCTGGTCATCGATCACCTCTCGATCGCCCGGGTCGCTTCTGGGCTGGGCGTGGCCTGGCACACCGCCAGCGATGCCGTCCTGGCCGAGGGGAAACGGCTGCTGATCGATGACCCGGCCCGCTTCGACGGAGTCCGCGTGATCGGCGTCGACGAGCACGTCTGGTGCCACACCCGCCGCGGCGACAAATACGTCACCGTGATCATCGACCTCACCCCCACCAGGGACAAGACCGGGCCGGCAAGGCTGCTGGACATGGTCGAGGGCCGCTCCAAGGCAGCGTTCAAGGCCTGGCTGGAGGCCCGCCCCGAGGCGTGGAAGGACCGCATCGAGGTCGTCGCGATGGACGGGTTCACGGGGTTCAAGACAGCCACGAGCGAGGTCCTCCCCGGAGCGGTCGCGGTGATGGATCCCTTCCACGTCGTCCGTCTGGCTGGGGACGCTCTGGATGACTGCCGGCGGCGGATCCAGCAGAAGCTCCACAAGCGCCGGGGCCGTAAGGACGACCCTCTCTACAAGGCCCGCCGCACCCTCCACACCGGGACCAAGCTGCTGACCCAGCGGCAGCGCGAACGCCTCAACGCCCTGTTCGCCCACCACCCGCACGCTGCGATCGAGGCGACCTGGGAGATCTACCAGGCCATGATCGCCGCCTATCGAGAACCCGACCGGACCAGAGCCAGAACGATGATGGAGAAGGTCATCGCCGCGCTCAGGGCGAAGGTCCCAGACACCCTCGTCGAGCTGGGAAAGCTGGGCAAGACGCTGACCAAGCGCGCCGACGACGTCCTGGCGTTCTTCGATCGTCCCGGCACCAGTAACGGTCCCACCGAGGCGATCAACGGCCGCCTCGAGCATCTCCGCGGTTCAGCTCTCGGCTTCCGGAATCTCACCAACTACATCGCCCGCAGCCTCCTCGAATCAGGAGGATTCAGAAACCAGCTACACCCTCAGATGCGATGAGCCAGAAATCATCGCCCATAGGGGTATTGCCCATTGTTTCCTCTCGGAGTCCGCATGGAGCGGCGTCAAGCAGCATTGTTCGAATTCGTGGCTGCGGCGGGTCCGCAGGGTGCACCGGGAATTCCCGAATGCATCCCGGGACAGCTGCGTTCGCGGGGTTGCCGCAGCATGCGCTGCTCACCTGCTCACTGAAACCAGTTGCCGTCAGTTGCAGCAACCGGTGCGAATCGTGACCTGAAGCGGTGAGCGCATTCCCGCGTGGCAGATTCGGCGGATGCCCTGATCATCACGAGAAGGGGCGAAGCGTACTTATCGGGCTCTTCGCAGATGAGGGTGTTTCTGCGGAAGGTGAATCGGCCCGGGTTCTCTGCCGCTACTTTGTGGGTGCGGGCTCTCGGGTGAGGGCCTCGTAGTGGAGCGTCTCGAACTCTATCGGGGTGAGCATCCCGAGGGAGCCGTAGAGACGTCGGTTGTTGTACCAGTTGACCCAGCCGGCGGTCGCGAACTCGACGTCTGCCAGCGTCCTGAACGGCCCGGAGTGGAAGACCGTGGTGCGGATGCACTCGGTCTTGTACAGGCCGTTCACGCTCTCCATGAGGGCGTTATCGAACGCGTCGCCGACGGACCCGATCGACGGGGCAATGCCCTCGAGGTCGAGGTGCTCGGTGTATCGGATCGAGGTGTACTGGGACCCGGCGTCGCTGTGCGCCACCAAAGACCCTGGTGAGACCGGGTTTCCGTCGCGGTCACGCTGCCACAGTGCGATCCTCAGCGGGGTCATGACCAGGTCGGTGAGCATGCTGGAGCTGGCGTGCCAGCCCACGATTCGCTGGGCGAACACGTCCACGACGAACGCGACGTAGACGAACCCCGCCCAGGTCCGGACGTACGTGAAATCGGCGACCCAAACTCGGTCAGGAGCCCGGGGCCGTGAAGTCACGATTGAGCAGGTCACCGGCACGTCTCCCATCTGGATTCGGGATAGTGGTGCGCAACTTCTTCGCCCGCCGGACGCCCTCAAGGCCGAGCGTCCGCATCGCCCGGTCAACCGCACCCCGAGAGGTGCCGGCCAGTCCCGGTCGACGGCGGAGGAGGGCGACCCACTTCCGTCGCCCGTACAGGCCCTCCGGCGTCATCTGGACCTGCCCGGTGACCTGATTGACGGTCCAGGCGAGCCCGCGGATCTTGTCCTCCACGAGGGCGTCTGTGACGGTGCGGGCAGCGATGCGGGTGGGCCTCTTCCACGCTCGGTAGGTCCGCGCAGCGATCCTCAAGCCCTGCTGGCGCAGGACGCGAAGGATCGGCTCGACTGCGTAGCCCCCGGCTCTCATCTCGTCGATGAAGGCCAGGATCAGCGGTTGCGGGGGTCGAGCTCCCCCGCGAAGAAAATCGATGCTTTACGGAGGATCTCGTTATCCTCCCGCAGCCGCTTGTTCTCCGCCTTCAGTCGCTTGACCTCGGCAGACTCTTCGCTCGTGACACCCGGACGCGTCCCGTCGTCGACGTCGGCCTGCGCCAGCCAGCGCCGCACGGACTCCTTCGAGACGCCTTCTTGTCGGGCGACCGCGACCACTACGGCGAACTGGGAGGGGTACTCCTGCTGGTGCTCCCGCACGAGCCGCACGCACCTCGCGCGCAACTGGGGATCGATCTTCTTCGGCATGCTGTCCATCCTTCCGGACTCAAACAGCAGCGGCATCAAACCTGGGCCGATTCACATCCACCACCGCCACCGACCCGCACCAACGAGATTGACACGCAGAACCGTGTCACGCGCAGCATCGGGAGAGACGTCCCGAACTGGGGCACCTCAGCAGGACAGTTACCAGCAGGTTTTCTACGGTTCCCAATAGGGTCCAAGAATGCACTTTTGCGACATATCTGTCGCACTGGGTATACCCCAATGGAGCGCCGGCACTGTGCCGCAAACGATGGGACTCACGAGCAACATCTCGTCCGCCCTGCATGGACTACGGTCGCGCGTTCCGCCTTGCCACGCCGCGATCGTCCCTGAGGCTCGTCCACCGCGCCTAGCGAGGAAGGTTCAGAGCCAGGTCCCAGACCTTCCCTTCACAGGGTGCGGTGGACGCTGTTCAACGGATGGCGGCGCGGATGGCGGCTGCCGCGGCGGCAACGTCGGGAGCGCTGTAAATCGCGCTTCCGGCGACGGCCACGTCTGCTCCCGCCCGCTGGACGGCCTCGACGGAGTCCGCGCTGACGCCGCCGGCGACGGAGAACGAAACTCCGGCGGCCGCGCCGGCGGCGAGCAGGGCGTCGAGGCTGTAGCCGTCTTCCGCCTGCTCATCGAGTCCGGCGTGCATCTCCACGAACACGGCGCCGAGGGCGACGACCTCTCGGGCCCGCGCGGCCTTGTCGGACACGCCAATCAGATCTACGACGACTCCCTTACCGTGCTTGTGCGCCGCGGCGACCGCTCCGACGACGGTGCTGTCACCGGCGACGCCGAGCACGGTGACCAGATCCGCTCCGGCAGTGAAGGCGATGTCAGCTTCCAGCTCGCCGGCATCCATGGTCTTGAGATCGGCGAAGACGGTCTTGTCGGGGTGGGCGGCCTTGACCGCCGTGATCGCCGCGAGGCCCTCGCTCTTGATCAGAGGGGTGCCGAGCTCGAGGATGTCGACGTAGGGAGCAGCCTTCGCGGCAAGCTCGAGGGCGGACTCGGTGGTCAGGGTGTCCATGGCGAACTGCAGTCGCATGTCAGGGTGTCTCTTTCTCTTGGTCGTGCGGTTGGTCGTCGGGGGGTGAGGGGGTTATTCGAGGTTGGCGTGACGGGGCCAGAGCGCATCCGCACTCTGACCGCTCTTCTGCCACAGGACGTCGAAGAGAGCGTCGCCGACGAGGACGAGAACCTGCTCGAAGAGGCTGCCGGCGTACTGGGCCGACTGCTGCTCGGACCGGTCCGTCTTCGTCGCCGCGGGGATGACCAGGGTGGCGTGGGCCAGCAGCGCAAGCCGTGACTCGGGGTCGGCCGTGATCCCGACTACGCGGGCACCGACGGATCTCGCGGTCTCCGCCGCGCTCACCACCCCCGGGGTGGTGCCGGAGCCGCTGGCGGTCAGGAGCAGGTCGTCCTCTCCGATCGCCGGGGTCGTCGTCTCGCCGACGACGTGGACCTCCAACCCCGCGTGCATGAGGCGCATGGCCGTCATCCGTAGCGCGAGCCCGGACCGTCCAGCACCGTGGACAAAGACCCGCCGGGCTTTCGCGGTCAGCTCGACGGCGGCCTCGAGTGCGGGCAGGTCGGGGAGGGTGACGGTCCCCTCGATCTCGCCGACGATCCGTGTCAGCGATTCCTGGATGGTTGGTTTCTCCATGCCGACCATGTTGGGACGGATCGAGAGGCGCCACAGCTGCCCGATGGGCGAGGCGCCCCCTCCGATCGGGTAGGCCTGCCAGGTCGAGGTAGGGTGGTGAGATGGACGAGCTGCCGACACCGGCCGAACGGGCCGACACTCTGGCCCGCGACCGCGCCCTGACCGAGCAGGGCGATCGGCATGCGGTCGCCCTCGGGTCGATCCTCGCCGTGCTCCGCTCGGGCCGGTTCTCGGATGTGGCCGCGCGCAGGGAGGCCACGGAAATCGCTTCCTCGGCGCTCATCCGTGCTCGCTTGACCCATGAGCAGCACGAGAGCGTGCTCGAGCCGGTCGTTGAGGCGTTCTCGCGCCTGCGCACCGAGCTGCGTCCTCTCATTCGCTCCGGGCCGCTGCACGTCCAGTTTGCCGAGCCTCCTGCGCAGGGGCGGGCGCTCCCAGGCCCGGTCGCTCGCGAAGCCCGCGCCATCTCCCGCACCGCAGTGCTCTCGCTCGTGGACCGCGCGGATGCCGCACGGGCCCGGGTCGGCTGGGACTGCGACGGCCGCAACCTGCTCATGGAAATCCGCGACGACGGAGGCGGTGCGGTGTCCGCCCACGACGACGTGCTGCGCCCGATCGCGGAGCGTGTGGTGGCGCTCGACGGCACCATGGACGTGGAGGCAACCCCGGGATGGGGGACGACGCTGCGAATCGAGATCCCCCTGGACCCGCCGAGCGCGGCACTGACGGTGGAGAGCGCCGAGGAGCTCACCGCCCGCGAGAAGCAGGTGCTGCGCCTGGTCGTGACCGGTATCTCGAACCAGCGTATCGGTGACCAGCTCGGGATCACGGCGAACACTGTGAAGTACCACGTGGCTAACCTGCTACGGAAGTACGGCGCCCGCACCCGCGCCGAGCTAGCGTCCATCACCCACTGACGGGAGGGCCTGCCGCACCGATGGGTGAGGTCAGACTGACACCTATCGACGCAGCAGTCCCGTAGGTCAGGTCGCTATGACAACCGGACAGAGCCTGACGTTGCGTGCCATCCTCCCGCCTGGCTGTACCGCTAGCCAGCATGTTCAGGCAGAATCGAGCTGTGTCCCACTCAACCTCGCCCCCGCGCGGCATAGCCGGAAGACTCCGCACGGAGTCGGGCTCGGCCGTGCTGCTCATCATTGTCACGGCCTTCGCCCTCCTCTGGGCGAACTCGCCGCTGTCCTCTTCCTACTTCGAGCTGTGGCACCAGAGCGTAGGGATCGACGTCGGCCCGTTCGGGTTGCACCTGGATCTGCACCACTGGATCAACGACGGGCTCATGGTCGTGTTCTTCTTCGTCGTGGGTCTCGAGGTGCGCCAGGAGTTCGCACACGGGGCTCTGCGGGACAGCAGCCGCGCCCGTCTGGCGGCGATCGCGGGCGTCGCGGGTGTGGCGGTGCCCGCGCTGGTGTATGTCCTGGTCGTCGGCGCGTCCGGTGGCGAGGGACTACGCGGGTGGGGGGCGGTCGTCGGAACGGACACGGCGTTCATGCTCGGTGCTCTCGCGATCGTCGGCCCCCGGCTTTCCGGGCAGCTGCGCGTCTTCCTCCTGACCCTCACGGTGGTCGACGACTTCCTTGCGGTGTCGATCATCGGGGTGTTCTACAGCGACGAGATCCGGCCCATCCCGCTGCTGGTCGCTCTGGGCTGCCTCGTCGCTCTGTGGTTGCTGAGCCGTTCCCGGCAGTGGAGTGCCGCTCCGTATGTGGGGATCGTCATCGTGCTGTGGCTGGCGACTCTGTCCTCCGGCATCCACGCCTCGCTGACGGGCATGATCGCCGGGCTTCTGATCCCGGCCTACCCGACGCAACGGCACAAGGTGGTCGCCGCCCGGCAGCTGTTCCGCGACTTCTGGCAATCCCCGAGCGCTTCTTCGGCGCGTGCCGTCGGACGGGGGTTGTCCAAGGGCGTGTCAGTCAACGAGCGGCTGCACGAGTACCTCCGTCTCCCCACGGCGTTGCTGGTCGTGCCGATCTTCGCCCTGGCCAACGCCGGGGTCGACCTGGGCGGTGGGGTGGTGGCCGACTCGCTGGGCTCGCCGGTGACGTGGGGCGTCATCGCGGGGCTCGTGCTCGGCAAGCTCCTCGGGATCGGGATCGCGACGCTCCTCGCCGTTCGGATGGGCGCAGGCCGACTGCCGGAGGGGGTCGGTATGGGCAGCGTGTTCGGCGGGGCAGCACTTTCCGGCATCGGTTTCACCGTGTCGCTGCTGGTCATCAGCCTCGCTTTCGACTCCTCCTCGGATCTGGGGCGCCAGGCGACGCTGGGCGTGCTCGTGGCGATGGTGCTCGCCACCGTTCTGGGCTGGTCGATCTTCAAGGTCGCGGCCCGTCGGTGGGGAGAGGAGACGGCGGATCTCCCGATGACGCTCGACTCTCCGGTGGACCCCGAGGTGGATCACATCCGCGGACCGGAGGACGCCCGGCTCACCCTCGTGGAGTTCGTGGACTTCGAGTGCCCGTACTGCGCGCACGCCACGGGCTCATGGGAAGACCTGCACGGGCGCTTCGGTGACGATCTGCGCTACGTCGTGCGGCATCTGCCTCACCATCCTCACGGCCCCCTCGCCGCACGGGCCGCCGAGGCGGCCGCGAAGCAGGAGATGTTCTGGCCGTGGCTCGACTTCGTCTTCACTCGGCAGCACGCGCTGGAGAGGGAGAATCTCATCGGCTACGCGGCCGAGCTGGGCCTCGATGTCCAGGCGTTCATCGAGGATCTCGACAGCGACGAGGTTGCTGCGAGGGTGCAGCGGGACATCGCGAGCGCGGAGGCGAGCGGCGCCAAGATGACCCCGACGTTCTTCATCGATGGTTGCCGGATGGTGGGCAGCTATGACGCGCGCTCACTGACCGAGATGCTGGAATCCAGCCGTCGCGGGAGCCGCACCCAGGCGGCGAAGGCCTGAGGCCGATCCGCGAACCCAGAACACGGTGGGACGCGGGCGGTGCCAGCGCGTATCAGTCACAGCTGCGCGTTCACCGCTTTCGCGTCGGGCTGGTCATGGACACCGTGCGGCATCGCCTTCACCGCCGGCCGCCAGCTCTTCGAGGCCACGGCCATGAGGCTCGCAGCGCAGTGGGTGCGACACCGCTGCCGACGTCCGGACCGAGGCCCGCTATCGAGTCTGGGCGCTCGGAGAGTGCGCATCATGGGAGTGAGCGATGCTTGCGAGCTCGGCGCGCGTGCGGGCGCCGTATTTCCGCAGCAAGTTGGCCACGTGGTACTTCACGGTGTTGGCCGTGATCCCGAGCTGGTCGCCGATGCGCTGGTTCGAGATCCCGGTCGCGACCAGGCGCAGCACCTGCTTCTCGCGGTCGGTGAGTTCCTCGGCGCCCTCCACGGTGAGCGCTGCGCTGGGTGGGTCCAGGGGGATCTCGATCCGCAGCGTCGTCCCCCAGCCCGGGGTCGTCTCCACGTCCATGGTTCCGTCGAGCGCCGCGACTCGCTCCACGATCGGACGCAGTGTGTCGTCGTGCGCCGTCACCGCGATTCCCCCGTCGTCACGGACCTCCATCAGCAGGTTGCGGCCATCGCAGTCCCAGCCGATCCGGGCGCGTGCAGCGTCCGCGCGGTCCATGAGCGAGAGCACTACTGTGCGGGAGATGGCGCGGGCTTCCCGAGCGACCGGGCCCGGCAGCGCCCGTCCTCGCGCAGGAGGCTCTGCGAACTGGACCTGCAGCGGCCCGGAGCGGATCAGAGGACGCAGTTCGGTGCGCAGGCGCGAGAATGCCTCGGCTACCGGCTCGAGCACGCTCTCCTGCTGCTCATGTACCGAACGAGCACGGATGAGTGCGGAGGAGGCGATCTCCGTGGCCTCCCTGCGCGCGGCCGCATCCGCGAGTCGGCCGGAGCGGAGCACGGCAAGGATCGATTCGAGGGTGATCGCATGTTGATCAGCCTGCTCGGTCAGGGCACGGTCCCTCGACAGGGAGCGGGCACGTTCCAGCGGGGTCGGGAGGTCGCTCACTCCGCTACTCTAGCCCGACCTGGGAGGCCCACCCGATCGAACGGGGCACCCAGCTCATCGGGCAGCAGTGGACCACCGCAGACCGGCCCAAGATGGTCGGCATGGAAGAACGAAGCATCCAGGATTCGCTGACGCGGATCGTCAACGAGATCGAGGGGACAGCCTCCCTGCCCGACGCGCCCGCGCTCGCGGCCGCCGTCGAACTGACAGCGAACGCCCGGCGGGTCTTCGTCCACGGCGCCGGACGCTCCGGGCTCGCGCTGCGGATGACGGCCATGCGCCTCATGCACCTCGGGCTGCAGGTCCACGTCGTCGGTGAGACGACGACCCCGGCGATCGGAGAGGGCGATCTGCTCCTGACTGCCAGCGGTTCCGGCACGACCTCGGGAGTGGTGAGCGCGGCTGAGACGGCGCGATCCGTCGGTGCCCGCGTCATCGGGATCACGACCGACCCCGAGTCACCGCTTGCTCAGCTGTCCCACGCCGTCCTGGTCGTCCGTGCGGCGACGAAGACGGACCGGTCCGAGCAGCAGTCGGCCCAGTACGCCGGCAGCCTCTTCGAGCAGCTCCTCGTCCTCGTCGGCGACGCTCTCTTCGACGTCCTGTGGCAGAGGAGCGGACAGAGTGCGGACGCGCTCTGGCCCCGTCATGCCAACCTCGAATGACCTTTCTTCCCCGTTCCATCATCGACACCACCACGAGAAAGAGACACCCTGACATGCGACTGCAGTTCGCCATGGACACCCTGACCACCGAGTCCGCCCTCGACCTGGCCGCGAAGGCCGCCCCCTACGTCGACATCCTCGAGCTCGGCACACCTCTGATCAAGAGCGAGGGCCTCGCGGCGATCACGGCGGTCAAGGCCGCCCACCCCGACAAGACCGTCTTCGCCGATCTCAAGACCATGGATGCCGGCGAGCTGGAAGCTGACATCGCCTTCTCTGCCGGAGCCGATCTGGTCACCGTGCTCGGCGTCGCCGGTGACAGCACGATCGCCGGAGCGGTCGCCGCGGCGACCAAGCACGGCAAGGGCGTCGTCGTCGATCTGATCGGCGTGTCCGACAAGGCCGCACGGGCCCGAGAGGTCGTCGCCCTCGGCGCCGTCTTCGTCGAGATGCACGCCGGCCTCGACGAGCAGGCGGAGGACGGCTACAGCCTCGACGCCCTGCTCGCCGCTGGCAAGGCCGCCGAGGTCCCGTTCTCCGTCGCCGGCGGCGTCAGTGCGGACTCTGTCGAGGCGGTCCAGCAGGCGGGAGCAGACGTGGCCGTCGCGGGCAGCGCCATCTACAGCGCATCGGACGTCGCCGCCGCGGCCGCCGCCATCCGCTCCGCCATCCGGTGACCACCGCCCACCGCATCCCGTGGAGAGAGGGCAGGTGACGGCACGCCCGGCCCCTGCCCCCTCCCACCGGGTGCGGTGGACTGATGCCGCAGTCGATCCCCGCGTGGCGCAGAGCGCCACGTGGTCCTCCTCCCCGCAGGGCGTGCCCGGCATCGGGGTCGGCCGGAGGCCCGCTCGATCCAGGCGATGGTTACTTTCATGGAGCGCATACGCCGGACCTCCGCAACGGCTCGATCGACAGCAGCGGACTCCGGCTCATCGACCGCCGTCCGGAGGTCCCCGCCAGGACCGGCGCCGGTGACATGAAACCGGTCCCTCCGCGACGTGCGCGTGTTGGCGGCCCTGGCGCCGGTGATCGTCCTCCTCGCCCCGCGATGCGTTCCGGATCGTGAGGGGCGCCAGGAGCGTCGCAGCGAGCTGCCCGGTCTCCCAGGATCACGCCCCTCCTCGCTCCCCCACGCCGCTGAGCTCCGGCATGCCGGCCCCACCGGCGCCAGGCCCGCCCCGGGCATCGTCCAGGACGGGATCGGCGAAGGATCCGTGCACAGAGCCGGCCCGCGACCGCCGCTGGAGCGACGATCGCGGGCCGGGTGCATGACGGCCCGGGATCAGGCGGGGATCATGCCGTGGGGATCGATGATGAACTTCTCCGAGACACCGGCATCGAACTTCGCGTAGGCGTCGGGGGCTTCGTCGAGGCTGATGACCTTGGTGTTGAGCATGTCGCTGAGGTAGGGCATGCGGTCCCACAGGATCGACATCATCAGTTCGCGGTTGTAGTGCATGATCGGGGCCTGGCCGCCGGAGATCCGAGGGGACTTGATCCACGCCTTGCCGAAGTCGAGCGGGAAGGTTCCCTCCTGCTCGGCCTTGGAGGAGGCCAGCGGGTCGGGGCCGTAGACGCCGACGATGCCGGTGGCGCCGCCTGCGCGGGTGGCGTCCATGACCTGGTTGATGGCGTGTGCCGGGTTCATGTCCTCGGCCTCGCGGCCGATGCCGTGGGCTTCGTTGCCGACGTAGTCGACGGCGCAGTCCACCATGGGCTCGCCGAGGATGGCCTCGATCTGATCGGTCAGCGGCACGTCCTGGTTGAGGTCGATGGTCTCGCAGCCGTTGTTCTTCATCAGGTCCAGCCGGTCCTGGTGGTAGTCACCGACGATGATGCAGGAAGCGCCCAGGAGCCGGGCTGCTGCGGCGCCGCAGCGACCGACGGGACCGGCGCCGGCGATGTAGACGGTCGAGCCGGGCTTCGCCCCGGCCTCCATGAGGCCGTGGAACGCGGTGGGCAGGATGTCCGAGAGCAGGGCGAGGTCACGGATCTTCTCCATGGCCTGGTCCTTGTCCGGGAAGCGGAGCAGCTGGAAGTCGGCGTAGGGGACGAACATGTATTCCGCCTGCCCACCCTGGAAGTCGCCCAGGTTGAACCCGTAGGCGCCGCAGGACACGTCGGGGTTCACGGTCTCGCACACCTCGGTGTGGCGGGCACGACAGTTGCGGCATCGGCCGCAGGCGACGTTGAAGGGAACCGAGACCAGGTCGCCCTCGGAGAGGAACTCGACGTCGGAGCCGATCTCAACGACCTCGCCGGTCATCTCGTGCCCCATCACCATGCCCTGGGGGACGGGGAAGGAACCGCGGTAGATGTGCAGGTCGGAGCCGCAGATGTTGGTGGCGACGATCTTGAGGATGACGCCGTGCGGGGCGCTCCTGCCGTTCGGCATCTCGAGCTTCGGGAAGTCGAGGGACTCGACGCGCATGTCCTTGACGTTCTGGAACACGACGGCGCGGTTGCTGCTTGCCATGACGATCTCCTCCAGTTGGGGATGGCCCGGTCGCGGAAGTGCCACGGTCATTTGGATGCCCGTCGCCCGCGACCTCGGCTCTCTTCGAGCATAGGACAGAAGGAACCTCGCCCTCCACCGAGTTGCCCGCCGCGGCTGCGGCGATAGGCGCCACGGGCAGGTGGACCGTGGAGGACTGGGGCATGCACCGACCGATCGGTGGAACGCGTTGCTAGTCTCGCTGGCATGGTCGAAGCACGCAGGTCCGCGCCGTCGGACTCCACACCCGTTCAGCCCGACGTGCAGGTTCTCGGCGCGCGCGAGCACAACCTCCAGGACATCGACCTGACGGTCCCCCGCGACGCTCTGGTGGTGTTCACCGGCGTCTCCGGCTCGGGAAAGTCCTCCCTGGCCTTCGGAACCCTGTTCGCGGAGTCCCAGCGCCGTTACCTCGAGTCCGTCGCTCCCTACGCCCGTCGCCTCATCGACCAGGCAGGCGTCCCGGACGTCGACTCCATCACGGGCATGCCGCCGGCCGTCGCTCTTCAGCAGCAGCGTGGAGGTCGCAGCGCACGGTCCTCGGTGGGCAGCATCACCACGCTCTCCTCGCTGGTGCGCATGCTCTACTCCCGGGCCGGCCACTACCCCGAAGATCAGCCGATGCTCTACGCCGAGGACTTCTCCGCCAACACGGTGCAGGGCGCATGCCCGGAATGCCACGGCATCGGCCGCGTGTACGAGGTCACCGAGGACATGATGGTTCCGGACCCTTCATTGACGATCCGCGAACGGGCCATCGCCTCCTGGCCGACGGCCTGGCACGGTCATCAGCTGCGCGATGTCCTCGTCGCGCTCGGCTACGACGTCGATGTGCCCTGGAAGGATCTGCCGAAGGAGGATCGGGACTGGATCCTCTACACGGACGAGACGCCGTATGTCCCGGTCCACTCGCGGCTCACACTCTCCGAGGCCCGGGCCGCGACCGCGGCGGGCGTCGAACCGAGCTACTCGGGCACCTTCGTCGGCGCGCGTCGGTACGTGCTCGACACGTTCGCGAACACCAAGAGCGAGTCGATGAAGCGACGCGTGGCGGAGTTCCTCTCGGTCGCTCCCTGCCCTGCCTGCCATGGGAAGCGGCTGAAGCCGGAGTCCCTGTCCGTGACGTTCGAGGGTCTCGACGTCGCAGATCTCTCCGCACTGCCGCTCGCGGAGCTCTCCACGCTGATCGACCAGGCGGTCGTACGGGCCACCGGCGCTCTCGACGGGGCTGAGTCGGCGGGCCGCACAGGTGGCCAGGCTGACCGACGCGACGCCGGGCAGCGGATCGACGCCGGAGGATCCGCCCCCGCGGCCGTCGAGGACGCGCGCATGTCCCCTGACCGCTCGGTCGAGAAGCTGGCCGCGACAGCGCGATTGGGCGCGGAGCTCGTCAACAGACTGCGTCCGATCATCGATCTGGGTCTGGGGTACCTCTCCCTGGGCCGCACCACCCCCACCCTCTCCGGCGGGGAGCTGCAGCGACTGCGACTCGCGACCCAGCTGACCTCTGAGCTGTTCGGTGTGGTCTATGTGCTCGATGAGCCGTCCGCGGGTCTTCATCCGCAGGACGTCAGCGCTCTGCTCGGCATCCTCGACGGGCTCAAGCGCCGGGGCAACAGCCTGTTCGTGGTGGAGCATTCGGTGGATGTGATGCGGCACGCCGACTGGCTGGTCGACATCGGGCCCGGCGCGGGTGAGCGCGGCGGCCGCGTCGTCTACAGCGGGCCCTACGAAGGGCTCGCCGAGGTGGAGGACTCCGTCACCCGCGGCTATGTCTTCGGGGGCAGCGGCCTGCCCCGCCGGACGCCTCGCGAGCCGCAGGGATGGCTGAGGCTCGAGCACGTCACGCGCAACAACCTGCGCGACGTGACGATCTCCTTCCCGCTCGGGGTGTTCACCGCCGTCACCGGAGTGTCGGGATCAGGCAAGTCCAGCCTGGTCAGCCAGGCACTGCCTGCGCTGCTCGGCGAACGGCAGGGACGAGCAGACCAGGCGGAGGACGCCGCCCCCGCCGAAGGGGACGAGCTCCTGCTGTCGGACGAGCCCGACGAGCTCGAGGGAGAGATCCGCGGCGACGTCGCCGGGGTGCGGCGCGTCGTGAGCATCGACCAGAAGCCCATCGGTCGCACCCCACGCTCGAACGTCGCCACCTATACGGGCCTGTTCGACCACGTGAGGAGAAGGTTCGCGGAGACGCCCGAGGCTCGCGCTCGCGGGTACAAGGCGGGCAGATTCTCCTTCAACGTCACCGGCGGTCGCTGCCCTACCTGCAAGGGCGAAGGATCCGTCATGGTGGAGCTGCTCTTCCTCCCCTCGGTCTACACCGAGTGCCCCGACTGCCACGGCACCCGCTACCAGTCCAGCACGTTGGAGATCGCCTGGCGCGGCCGCAACGTCGCGGAGATCCTCGCCATGAGCGTCGAGGAGGCCCACGACTTCTTCCACGGCGAGTTCGACATCATGCGCTCGCTCACGGCACTGGTCGACGTCGGCCTCGGATATCTCCGTCTCGGACAGCCGGCCACCGAGTTGTCCGGAGGTGAGGCGCAGCGGGTGAAGCTCGCCTCCGAGCTCCAACGATCCCAGCGCGGGGACACCCTCTACGTCCTGGACGAGCCGACGTCCGGGCTGCACAGCGCCGATTCCGACCGACTCGTGACGCATCTCCAGACCCTCGTGGACGCAGGCAACACCGTCGTCGCGGTCGAGCTCGACATGCGCATCGTCGCCGTGGCCGACCACGTCATCGACCTCGGGCCCGGCGCGGGAGACGATGGCGGCACGGTGGTCGCCTCAGGAACGCCCGCGCAGGTCGCCTCGTCCGGAGTCGGTGCATCGGCACCGTACCTCGAGGCTGCGCTGCAGGAGACCGCCTCCCTGGGGTGAGAGTCGGAAGGCTTCGATGAGGGCAATGACCCCACGCAACGGGCGCATCGGACGAGCAACCTGCGTCGCCCGATCGAGAATCCACGCCGCGTGCATGCGGAACTCGGTCAGCAGGCGCTCCGCGCCGTCTGCGATGAGGTCGTGAACCGGCGACCCTCGAACGACGCTGACCGGACGTTTCGCCCCATGGTCGGCGCCGTGCCGGGGCGCGGGATAGCGGGGTCATGACGCGCGAGTCCGACGGGAACCCGCAGGGTCGTGCCGTTCACCATCTTCCGCGGGTTCCGCATGACCCACGGGCGCAGTCCGATGAACGACTGCCCGACCGCAGCCGGACCGGGCAGAGGCCTGCGGCGTCGCGGTGACGGGGCTCGGGAGCGGACTCGGCAGCGGGCAGGCCGAGACGCTACGAGCCCCCGCCGGCCACCAGGACTGCCTGCGCCTCGGCGAGGACTGGGTCGAGATGGAGAACGATGACGCCGAGCTCGCCGACATGTGGCCTGCCGGCCATCGCCGTCGACGACTCCACGACCGATCCCGTGCAGTTCGTGCTCGACCGGAGATCCGGCGACGGGCTCGAATCGCCGGATGCGATCGGTGCGGTACCCCGGCGGCATCGGAGTCGTCGACGTCTTCGTGCTCCGGCGTCCCGGCGTCCCGGCGTCCCGGCGTCCCGGACGAGATGGCGACGTGCGGCCCGTCCCTGACCAACGAGGTCTACACTGGAATTCGGGCGCGGCGCTCACATCCGGCAAGGCCCCGGTGAAGAACGACAACCGTCGATGGCGGCAGGTCATCGTCGACCACAGGGCCGAAGCTTCTCCATCGTCTCCCAGGATCCGGCCGGAGAGTCGGCAGCCAACACCTGCCAGCACTCCGATGAGCGCAACGGCGACTGCACGCGAGTCGTCCTGCACCTGAACCACGCTGCCCGGTACGGACAGCGTGCGGCTCGCCCGCACGGGCAGGCCGTCACCTCCCACAGAACGGAGCAGAACATGGCAGACGAATTGCACGGCAAGCGGATCGCGATCCTGGCCGCGGACGGCGTCGAGCGCGTGGAGCTCGAACAGCCCAGACAGGCTCTGCTGGACGCGGGGGCCACCACCGAGCTGCTGTCGCTGCACGAGGGCGAGATCAAGGCCCGAGAGAACGACCTGGATGAGGCCGGAACGTTCCCGGTCGATGCCCTGGTGAAGTCCGCCTCGGCCGACGACTACGACGCCCTGCTGCTTCCGGGCGGGACGGTCAACCCCGACCAGTTGCGGATGGACACCGACGCAGTCGGATTCGTGCGCGACGTCATGGTCGCCGGCAAGCCGGTTGCCGCGATCTGCCACGGACCGTGGACGCTGATCGAGGCCGGTGTCGTGGAGGGTCGGACGCTGACCTCGTACCCGAGCATCCGCACCGACCTGCGCAATGCCGGAGCGAACGTCGTCGACGAAGAGGTGGCACGCGACGGGAACCTGATCACCAGCCGCTCGCCCGAGGATCTCCCGGCCTTCTGCGCCGCGATCATCGAGCTGTTCAGCCAGGACAAGTGAGGAAACCATGATCAACTCTGCATTGTCGGTCATCGTGCACGCCAAGCCCGGGAAGGAGGAGGACGTCGCGGACTTTCTCCGCAGCGCCCGTCCCATCGTCGAGCAGGAGGAGGGTACGCGGGCCTGGTTCGCTCTGCAGTTCGACGAATCGACCTTCGGGATCTTCGACGTGTTCCCCGATGACGAGGCCCGCCAGACCCACCTCTCCGGTGGCGTCGGTCAGGCACTCGCTGCACAGGGAGCAGATCTGTTCAGCACAGAACCGAGCATCCAGAACGTCGACGTGATCGCGTACAAGCTGCCCGGCGAGACCTCCTAGAGAAACAGCGTCGATTGACCTCGGGGTGCGGCCCCGATCGGCTCCACAGCCGTGGCCACGGCTGTGGAGCCGATTCACCGCACGTGCCAATCCAGGACGGAGCTGCTGATCCCGTCCTGAACGAGGCTCGGCGTCGTCCTCTAGGACATGTCTCTTGAGTCGCTTTCATCGACAAGCACAAGGATCGGCACGGCGTCAAGCCGATCTGCACGGTGCTGAAG